>NZ_JBZEGI010000007.1:0-248316 GCF_058216415.1 Dyella sp. SYSU CM1112
AAAGATCAACTACTTGCGATCCTTTCTTCAGATCGCCCCGTGACCTTTCGTCCCGGGTGAGCCGCCCATTCTACATCCCTTACTACTTCCGTCAACACCTAATTGAAAACTTGTTGGCGAGATTTTGGGGGGACCCGGCGAAGGGCTATGCGCCAGGGGGATTGAAATCATAGCGCCGGTCGGCGAGCGTGTGAAGAGGTAAAACACACCAATCGCAAAATTCACACCGAGCGACGACAAACCGGGATAGCCCATCGTCGACAAGGCACGGAGGATGCGGATGCAACGCCCGGCCACATGCTATCTGGCGGCATTGGGCTCCACGCCTGCAACGGGAGCGGCGATACCGGCACTTGCCCGAATATCCGCATCGTGCGCAGCCACAAAGCCAACGCGGTAAGGGACCAGCACCTCGGGACTCAGCTTTTCCAGTGCGTCCCAGTCGTCCTCAAAGGGGATGAACTGCTGCATGACTGCTCCTCAATAATGAGTTTCAGGATCATTGCAGCAGCCAAAACGGCCCATGCGCCGGCGAAATCAGGCGATTTGCGGTCGACGCAAGGCAGATCAATCGATCTCAATCATCTCAAAATCGTCTTTGGTCGCGCCGCAGTCGGGGCACGTCCAGGTATCGGGCACATCTTCCCAGCGCGTGCCAGGTTCAATGCCCTCTTCCGGCAAACCCTGCGCCTCGTCATAGATGAAGCCGCAAACTACGCACATCCATTTGCGCAAGGTGGTGTCGGTGGAAGCTTGGTTCATGGAAGACATCGCCACATTTAGGGTGAATAGAACATTCTCGCAACTCCACCGCCAATGCGAAAGCACTGCCGCGATTCACGAAAACCCCTGCCGGCAAGACAGATTGACCCAACGTCATACAGCAGAGCGACACTCCAACTTTTCAAGGTGGCGACGGACAGGCCTCTGCCTCGACAATGATGCTCGACTTTACGGCAAGGGCCGGCATACCGATGAAACGTCAGGCAGCCTGCACGCCATTTCCCACATCGAGCGTTTCCACCATGACGAATCACGAGCTATTCCAGCGCGCACTCCAGTTAATGCCAGGCGGCGTCAACTCACCGGTACGCGCTTTTAAATCCGTGGGCAGCGAGCCGTTTTTTACAGCTCGTGCCGATGGAGCCTATCTATGGGATGTAGAGGGCAAACGCTATATCGACTATGTCGGCTCGTGGGGGCCGATGATCGTCGGCCACAATCATCCGGCGGTCCGTGAGGCGGTCGAACGTGCCGTGCGCAGCGGCCTATCCTTCGGCACGCCCTGCCCTGCTGAGATTGTCATGGCGGAAACCATCACGCGACTCGTCCCTTCGGTAGAGATGGTGCGCATGGTGAACTCCGGCACAGAAGCCACAATGTCAGCCATACGAGTAGCCCGTGGCGCGACCGGACGCAGCAAGATCGTCAAATTCGAAGGCTGCTATCACGGTCATGGCGACAGTTTTTTAGTAAAAGCCGGCTCCGGCGCGCTTACGTTCGGCGTCCCCACATCACCCGGCGTTCCCAAAGCAAATGCAGATCTGACACTCACCCTTCCCTATAACGACCTCGACGCAGCGCGCACTCTTTTTGCGGAACATGGGCACGACATTGCAGGCGTGATCATCGAGCCAGTCGCGGGCAACATGAACTGTATTCCTCCTGATGAAGGCTATCTGGAGGGCTTACGCGACTTATGCACCCGGCATGGCACGCTGCTGATCTTTGATGAAGTCATGACTGGCTTTCGCATCGCCCTGGGAGGAGCCCAAGCACATTACGGAGTAAAGCCCGACCTCACCACCTTCGGCAAAATCATTGGCGGTGGCATGCCAGTAGGTGCCTATGGCGGACGCCGGGATCTCATGGAACACGTGGCCCCAGCCGGACCGATCTACCAAGCGGGCACTTTAAGCGGAAACCCAGTCGCCATGGCGGCAGGCCTGGCCATGCTTGAATTAGTGCAGACCCCAGGCTTTTACGACTCCTTAGCAGCGCGTACTCGCTTGCTTACCGACGGTCTGCAAGCTGTCGCCGATGCGGAAGGCATTCCCTTCAGTACAAACCGGATAGGTGGAATGTTCGGTCTGTTTTTTACGAAGGGAAAGGTGCGGACCTACGCGCAGGCCACAACGGCAGATATTGCCGTGTTCAGTCGATTCTTCCATGGCATGCTGGAGCGCGGTGTTTTCCTTGCCCCCAGCGCCTTTGAGGCAGGATTTCTCTCAGCCGCCCACAGCGATGATGACATTGCCGCAACGCTGGACGCGGCAAGGGGTGCGTTGCAAGCAGCACTTACAGGTTAACGCGGCACCGCGCCGCCCACAGCAATCCGTCAAGATGCGTGGTTGCAGATTGCACGCCACGCATCTTGGAACCAATGCAAAAACGGCCACGTCATGCAGACCCACTGCACTGTCGATTCGCGCCTTTACCAGCTCCCCACGTTAGGCATGGACGTCCATGGCTCACGCGGCGGCAAATGACCATCCTGCAGCAGTTCGATCGAAATCAGGTCCGGCGAACGTACAAATGCCATATGCCCATCACGCGGCGGCCGGCTGATGGTGTAGCCCATCCCTTGCAGATGCTCGCACGTTGCGTAGATATCTTTGACCTGAAAGGCGAGATGTCCAAAGTTGCGAGCCGATCCATAATCCTCTTCCGAGCCCCAATTGTAAGTAAGCTCGATTTCCGCCCCGGGACTATCCGGCGCAGCCAAATAAACCAGCGTGTATTTCCCCTCGGGTACATCCATGCGCCTAACCTGCTCAAGGCCGAGACCGTCGCAGTAAAAACGCAGTGAGGCATCGAGGTCGCGCACGCGTACCATGCTATGTAAGTATTTCATTGAATGTCTCCGGGGGAAGGGGAGCTGATAATTTCGTTGCTATGTTCGGCCCACGAAGGCACGCAATGTAACGCGCAGACGCGACAGACCTTCGGACACTTCGGCATCAGTGATGTTCAACGGCGGCACAAAGCGCAGCACATCCGAACCGGCCTGCAACACCAACAAGCCATGCGCGGCAGCGATATCGAGTATCTCGCCAGCCTTACCTCGATACGTGTCCGTCAACACGGCACCCAGCATCAGACCGCGTCCACGGACCTCCGAAAAGATGCCTAGTTCATCACCTAACGACATCAACGCTTCTCGAAACTGCGAGGATTGACGCTTGACGTTGCTCAGCAACTCGGCAGAAGAAAGCTTGCGCAGTGCCACCCTTGCCACGGCCGAAGCCAGCGGATTGCCGCCGAACGTTGTTCCGTGTGCGCCGAATTGCATCGCCTGTGCGACTCTCGGGCCTGCAAGCATGGCGCCAATGGGGAAGCCACAGCCAAGCGCCTTGGCCAGCGTCACGATGTCAGGCACAACATCATCCTGTGCATACGCAAACAACGTCCCCGTACGTCCCATGCCGCATTGGATCTCATCCAGCATCAGCAACGCATTGTGCTGATCACACAATTCGCGCACTCGCTTGAGGAAACCTGGCGCCGCCGGCACAACCCCGCCTTCACCCTGCACCGGCTCCAGCATCACCGCAGCGACATCACCATTGGCGAATACCTTCTCCAACGCAGCGATATCGTTGAAGTCCAGATAAGAAAAACCACCCGGAAGCGGCTCATAACCTTCCTGATACTTGGGCTGGGCTGTCGCGGTTACTGTTGCCAGCGTGCGCCCATGGAACGATCCTCGAAAGGTGACAATCACGCGCTGTGACGGCGCCCTGCCCTGCGCTGTCGCCCACTTACGTGCCAGTTTGATGGCAGCCTCGTTGGCTTCCGCGCCTGAGTTGCATAGAAACACCCGCTCGGCGAAGCCCGATGCCTCGACCAACTCCTGCGCCAGGTGCAACGGTGGTTCCGTGTAAAACACATTGCTGCTATGCCAAAGCTTGCCTGCTTGCGTTGTCAGCGCGGCAAGCAAGTCAGGATCCTGATGCCCTAATGCATTGACGGCAATCCCCGCCCCGAAATCGACATAGTCGCGACCTTCTGTATCCCAGACACGCGCACCCTTGCCATGATCGAGCACCAAGTCGCGCGGTTTGTACACCGGCAGCCAATAACGTTTGCCGAGGTCAGTGAGTGAAGACACACGTAACTCCTGTGCTCAATACATGCTTGTTCCTGGCGAGATGCAACCACGCCAGGCGGAAAAGAATTTCGGTGAAGCCGCATCGTAGCCACGGCACGCCATCCTGCCAACATACGGTGGCGTTGTTTATCGCGACTTGTCCTGTATCGCAACTGTTACACCTGCCTTGAAACCGTTCTAGCAAGCCGCCTGGCGCCATGATGGCGCCGCCGAGCCTGTAACAGCCTGTGACAGGCTACCGCGGCTGCCGACAACGCCAGCGATGCGTTAACCCCTCTTTTTTCAGCGTTTTTTCGTGCTGGCATGGTACTTGCCCCTTCTTCATCAGGGATCTAAGGGGATGTTGCCCATGGACACTACACACCAAAAGTCACAGTGCCTCGCACGTGAACGTTTGCTCGTTGCGAGTGTGCTCACGCTTTGTCTGCTTCCTGCCTTGTGCGTCGCCGATGGCACTCGTGTGGCGCAGAAAGCCAAACCCGGCGAGATCATTTTGATCCGCAACGTGGCAGCGCGTCCGGCCGATCGGCCGCCGACCGCTCCCGGCATGGCGCTTATGGTCAGCGCATCGCCCAATCCCCAACTTGGCAATGCCATCACCGGCAGCGGTGGGCCAGGAGAAATTACCGACGCGGAAATCGCCGATCTCAACGCAGGGCCACGAGCCGGTGGCATGTCAGTCGTCTCGAACACCCAGCGCTCTCTCGGCGTCGCCATGGGCACAAACACCGGCGGAACCACGGTGAGCAACAACGGGGTCAGCAATACAGTGAGCGCCCCGGCAGGCGGTGCCGTGGCGGACAGCACTCGCAATATCGGCGACCAGGTAACCAACGCCATATCGCAAATCCCTCTCCTTGGCGCAAGTCACTGAAGGGAGCGCGATGAACGCTACGCATCATCGCATGGCATGGGTTGTCGGACTTTGGTCCGCCTTCACGCTGTCACAAAACACGCTTGCGCAAACGGCGGGGAACGACAGCTATGCCACGATGCTCAGCTATCTGGACAATAACGTCATGAGCGGCAACGCCTTGCAGGGCGCGCAAGGCATCAGCTCCGTCAACACAGCGGCGGGCGATGCCAACTTGCAGGCAAATGTCCACGCTTTCGCCCTCGGCAGTCAATCTCAAGCACTTATACAAGCGCGGCAACATCTGCATAGCGAAACAGACGACACCCCGCTTTACGCAAGCAGCACCATAGGCGGACATGCCTATGCCAATGGACAGGGCATCGCATCGATTAATCAGGCCAGCGGCAACGGCAACACGCAACTCAATGGCGTCGCCGTGCAACTGGCCAATCAGGGCATACGCGAAACGACGGACGGCGCCTTGGCCACCACCGTCTCCGCGTCGGCAGGGGGGCAAACAGCATCGTCGAACCCACATGCACAGGCTGGCGGCACCAGGAACGTGGCAGTCGATCCGTCCGCAATGGAGGGCTTCAACGGTGTGATGCAACTCAACCAGGTCGCAGGATCCGGCAATGCGTCGGACAACATGCTGCTGTTGTCCGCGCCGCCTTCTGCGCATTGAAAGCAATCCGCAGCACCAGTCATTAGAGAGGGCACCATGAACGCTAATCTGAGAAGGACTTTGATCGCACTGGCTGTCATAGGCAGCTTCGGCGCCTCGCTGGCATACGCTCACGACGACGGCGGAAGCAATAGCCAGGTCAAGATCAGCAAACGGATATCGCTGAGTTCAAACATCAACGTCAGCGGCGATCCTTATGTCGATGGCAAAATTGACATCAACGCTGCGGCCATCGCTGTGTCCAACGGCACGCAGTCATCGCTCTACAACAGCGTGCACAACGACTCGGATGTCAGCAACAGCGCCAACATCAGTGGAACCGTAGGCAACGGGGCCTCGGGCAACCTGGGCGTGAACCAAGCCTCAGGTGATCAGAACGCTCAAGGCAATCAGGCCGCTCTGGCCGATGCAGGCGCATCGGTAAGTGATGCCGGTTTTACCTTCAACTGCGAACATAGCGGCAGCGGCTGCGGTGGCAGCCAGGGTCAAGGTTCGCAGGCTGGCAGCATGGCAGATGCCGAAACGTTTGCGACACAGTCCTCGTACTTCAGCAGGACGTACAACCACGGCACCACCAACTCGGCCAACATCAGCGACCATGCATTCAACAATGCATCCGGCAACGTTGGCGTGAACCAGGCGGCAGGCGACGGCAACGAGCAGCTCAACCAGCTCTCGGCGGCCACGGCCAGCAACGTGGCTTACGCTGTAGCAACGTCGACACTGGACCAGGAATGGTCCGGCAACAGCGTGGACAACGATCCAGGCACGCTCGGTTGGTGCAGCTATCCGCAAGCCACCACCAACTCGACCAACCTATCGGGCAGCGTGCTTGCCAATGCCAGCGGCAACATCGGCCTGAACCAGGCATCGGGGACGGGAAATCTGCAGAGCAACAGCCTCGCCATGGGTGTTTCCAACCCGTAATGGCGTGACCAAGGAACGCGCCGTCAGCTGACGGCAATGAGGGCGGTAACCCGGCGCCATGTCGCCGGGCACCATGTGGAAGCCCCCGGCCCGTCCCCTGCGGGCCGGGGGTCTTCCCTTCGCAGGACATGAAGGGCTGGGCATGCGATCTGCATTTTCCACATTTATAGGAATGCTAGGGCTAGCCATGGTTTGCCTGAGCGGACGCGTCCATGCCGGCAATGTGAGTTTTGCCGACGTATTGCCTAATGGCGCGCAATACAACGCGCATGTCACCAGCATGCAGGAGCTGCGCTTCGCGAATATCGTGCGCCAGCACACCGACTACAGCTGTGGCGCCGCCGCACTCGCGACCATTCTCCGCTACGCCTATCACCTCGATGTAGATGAAAACATCGTCATCGACGGCATGATGGGCGAGGCCGATCCAGCACTCGTCAAGCAACGCGGCTTTTCCTTGCTCGACATCAAGCATTACGTCGAAGCGCTGGGCATGCGCGGACGCGGTTACCGTGTCGATCTCGCGCGCCTACGCACCTTGCGCGTACCAGTGATCGTACTGATGGACGTACGCGGCTACCGACACTTTGTCGTACTCAAACAAGTGCACGATGACCACGTCGAACTTGCCGATCCCATCCTGGGCAATCGCACCATGGGCCTTGATGACTTTCTGAAGGCATGGCCGTCGCATGTACTCTTCGTTGTGATCGGGAGCGACTTCGATCGCCACACCGTACTGCTACAACCCGTCGACAAACCCAGCGCCCGCGCCCTGTTCGCCCGCCAAGGTGGCGCCATTACCGACGCCGAATTACTCGATTTCGGCTTTACCCACGCCGATCTCTTTTGAGGGCCTTGTCATGGATAAGCGCTCACTACTATTCACCGCAGTCGCACTGGCTATAGCCTGCGGCTGCAACAATGTGCTTGCCTACGAAGTGAATGCCGATCGGCATGTGGGCACCGGCATCCACGAAGTGGCCGACCAAGAACTGGCCGACATGCGCGGACGCTATGTGGTCGGCGATAACACCGTGCTGTGGTTCGGCGTACAGATGGTTTCGACCTGGCAGACCAACAACGGTCAAATCTTGCAAAGTGCACTGAGCCTCGGTCTTAACTTCAGCAAGAATGCCAACGAGCCGCAGGTCACTTTTGTCCCGACCGTGACCATCACCACACTCAGCAATGCGCTGCCGTCCCCATCCACCCCATCCCATATCAGCCGCAGCATCCAGAGCGGTGGCGTCGCCAATGTAGGCGGCCTGACGCAAAGTGTGCAGATTGCAGGTGATCGCAATGCGGCCAGTAACGTCACCAGCCTTACCATTCAGAACAACGGCAATGCATCGCATCCAGCTACTGCCGGCAATGCAGGCTCGATAACGCAGATCTCGCCTTCCAACAGTGGAGCGTCTTCTTCACCTGCGAGCGTTACCGTGAACGGTCCCATGGTCAATGCCAGCTCGTCCACCACAAATCTGGCATCCGCAGGAAACAGCCAGGCACCCGACAACCCGACGCCTTCGATAACTAATCCTTCGACAACTAATGGAGACCCCACACCCGATGGGCGTACGGCCAACGTTGGCAACGCGTCCGCCTCTGCGACGTATTCAGGCAACAGCGCACAACTCAACCTTTCCGTAGCTGGACAAGGCTCCGCATCGCAATGGATTCGCCAGGGAAGCATCGGACAAACCATTGCGCTGGCCGCGGACAACCAGATCGTGACCAACCAGATGATCGTGAGCATGGTGACGCAATCACTGACAACCGCGTCATCACAACTTTCGCGCACCTTGGCGCAATCACTCAACTTATCTCGTACCAATGGCCGCTGAGCACGTGCACTAGCCCTGCGTGCTCTTGATCAGGGGGATACCGCCATGCGCAAGACGCTTTTGGCCACCGCGGTGGCATGTTGCTGGATCTCGACTTTCACCGCTCTTGATGCATTCGCGCAAGACGCGCAATCCGGCGCGACGCAAGCCAGCAGCGCGCAGAACCAAGCAGATGTGCAGGAGCTGGTTCGCCAATTGCAAATGCTCAAAGTGAGCTATGCGCAGGAAGTCCGCAGGCTGCGTGCGTTGGACATGGAGGTGCAGGCACTGCAAGCACGCCTGACCGGCAAAACGACAACGGGCTCTATTCCAGCGGAAGCGGCAACGGCGGGAACGAGCAGTGCTCCCAATAACGGAACGGTAGAAAGTACCCAAGCTGCCTCGACGACACAGAGTGCCCAAGCAAGCACATCATCGCAAACACGCAGCGTGCAGGACGTGCTGGAGCAGCAGCAGAACGCCGTGTTCAATCGTAAATTCACGTTCGAAAATGACCTCACCTACAACCATTACGACCGCGCCGAGCTGACACTGAATGGCTTCCTGGCCCTGAACTCGATCTTTCTCGGCAATATCGCCATCGATCGCGTAAACGCCGATTCACTCACTTACGACCTCATCGGTCGCTATGCGATCACCCCTCGCCTAAGCTTGAATCTCGACGTCCCCTACGTCGGACGCAATACCGACTATCAACAAGGCGGCGCGGGCGGATCGGCCGCGGCGTTGAGCGAAGCCAATTCGACCGGCAAAGGCCTTGGCGACGTCAATTTCTCCGTCAACTACAAAATCCTGACGGAGACTCCCAATCGTCCTGATACCGTGCTTACCTTGGGTGTTACCGCGCCGACCGGACGCGCGCCCTATGGCATTAAATGGGTGAATTCCGCCGCAAGCGCGCAATACGAAGAGTTTGCCGTACCAACCCGGCAACCTACCGGCAATGGTGTGTGGCAAGCCATGGTGGGCGCTTCATTCGTGAAAACCATGGATCCGGCCATCGTCTTCGGCAATGTCGGCTACATCCATTCCTTCTCACGCAGTTTCAACGACATCGACACCGATCCTCAGATCACTACGCCGGGAAGCGTGCGGCTGGCGGATATTTACTACTACGGCGCGGGCTTGGCCTTCGCGTTCAATGATCGTTCCAGCCTGAGCCTGTCATTCAGTGACCGCATCAATGGCAAGGATGCGCTACGTCAAACCGGTGGCCCATGGACCAAAATCATCGGCAGCCAGGCCAATGCGGCAACGTTGAATCTTGGCTTCACCTATGCGTTGAACTCGCATACCACCTTCGTGACCGTGCTGGGCATGGGCATGACACCCGATGCACCCGACTTCACGCTCACCTTCAAGGTTCCCTATATGTTTTAAGCAGCCCTCGGGCAGAAGCGCCGTTCCCACACCCGGCGCCTCCTCCTCAATGCATGTCTTCCAGCACCAGCTGATGCTTCTTGCATAGGCGATAAATGGTGACGCGGGACACTTTCAAGCGACGCGCACACTCGCTGATGTTGAACCGCGTCTCTCTCAAACAGGCCACCACTGCATCGCGTTCGGCGGAAGTACGAGTAAGCCCGAGACTTGAATGTCCCATGCGGGGCGTGATGACGTCCTGCAAGTCCAGATCGGCTACGCTGATCTGCGCTCCCTCTGCCACCACCGCAGCACGCTGCACACGATTGAGCAACTCGCGCACATTGCCCGGCCAGGAGAAGTCTCTCAGCGCTTTGCGCGCCAGCGGGCTGAAGGTCCGTGCCTGGCAGTCATGTTGTTTGCGGAAGGCATCCAAAAATATCTGCGCCAACTGCAATACATCGCCTGCACGTTCGCGCAGGGCCGGCATGCGCAGACGCAGCACATTGAGACGATAGTAGAGGTCTTCCCGGAAACGGCCTTGCGCGACTGCCTTTTCCAGATCCACGTGAGTTGCCGCCAGCACACGCACATCGAGCTTGATCGATTGGGTAGAACCAACGCGCTCCAATGTTCCTTCCTGCAGCAACCGCAATAGGCTGATCTGCGCATCCGGCGGCAGATCGCCTATTTCATCCAGAAACACCGTGCCGCCAGCAGCCGCTTCGAAATGACCGATGCGACGCGCATTCGCCCCGGTAAATGAGCCGCGCTCATGCCCGAACAATTCCGACTGCACCAGATTGGCCGGCAGCGCACCGCAGTTGATCGCGGCGAAAGGCCGCTCCCGCCGTGGCGAAAGCCTGTGCAGCGCACGTGCGGCTACTTCTTTGCCGGTACCGGTTTCACCCGTAATCAATACCGGGAGATCGACCGGTGCATATTTTCGCAGGCTTGCCACCACTGCCATCGTGGCCGGACTGCTGCCAGTCATGCCAGGTACGTCGGCGTATACGACGGGTGCCGGCTCATTGCCCGCGAGCATGCTCAGCGTCTCGATCAAACGCTGCATGTCGATCGGTACGGTGAAAAAATCAATGCTTGCGTGGACAACCCGCTCCACCTCTGGCGTCTGCACCGCCGTATCGGCGGACAGCAGAGCCAACCATGGAATACGCGGATGATCGGCCATCAATGCGGCCATGCTGCGCAGCGTATCCGTATCGGCGTTGCGCAGATCCGCCAGTGCCACCACCACATCACCACGCCGGATACCGACCCCGGTCCCCTGTGCCCCTGCATCCGCTACGCGCGTATGCCAACCAGCCTGCGCCAAACGCGTTCGTTCGGCATTGGTTGGCTCACCAAACCACACCACACAACGGATCGATGTGTCGCTCATCATCGCAACGCCTCCCTCCAGGACTGCTGACGTACAGCCCCCGCGACATCCCGGTCGGCAGGTTTCTGCCTCACCCCACAGCCAGCATGCGTCGAAAGAAATCGGCGCCGTTCACAAAATATACACCCGATTCTCTTCGAGTGATCATTTTTTAAGCAGATATCTTGCGAATCATCCGCGGATGCCGCAGACGGTCGGATCGTACGCGCTCAACCGCGGCGGACTGATGACAATCGCCTCCACTTTCCTAAACGACTTAGTTCAAGAACAGATCGGGCAATAAAGGGGCACCCGGTTGATACGCATAGGAGTCAAAATCCCGCACTCCTGCTTCGCGCAACACATCCTCGTCGATTGCAAAACGCCCCGTGCATTGAGCGGCCGGCTGGATCAACAAGGCATGCGCTGCGTCGGCCACGATTTCCGGACGCCGGCACTGTTCCCGCCTTACGCCTTCGATCATGGCAATAGCTGCCGTGGCAATTACCGTACGCGGCCACAACGCATTGACCGCAATCCCCAGTGACGCGAATTCTGCGCTCATGCCGAGCACACAAAGACTCATACCGTATTTGGCAATGGTATAAGCCGTATGCGGCGCAAACCACTTTGGATCCAGATTCGGCGGCGGTGCCAGCATCAACACGTGCGGATTGCTCGCCTTCTTCAAATGCGGCAAACAAGCCTGCGTCACCATAAATGTACCGCGCGTGTTGACCTGATGCATCAGGTCGAAGCGCTTCATCGGCGTGTCTTCAGTACCTGCCAACCAGATGGCGCTAGCATTGTTGACCACAATGTCGATGCCGCCAAAGCGATCTACCGCCTGCGCGACCGCCGCGTGCACGGCAGTCTCATCGCGGATATCCACCTTCAACGCAAGCGCCTTGCCACCCGCTGCCTCCACCTCCACGGCAGCCGTATGAATGGTGCCGGGCAACTTGGGGTTGGGCACGCCGCTCTTGGCGGCAATAACGACGTTGGCGCCATCGCGCGCCGCACGAAGTGCAATCGCCAAGCCGATGCCGCGCGAGGCCCCGGTAATAAATAACGTTTTGCCAGCCAGCGTATTCATGCCTACCTCAAGCTCGTTGAAAGCGCGGCAGGATATCGCGCAATACCGCCAACCGCTGCAAGGGATCGGTCATTTCCAACAATTGCTGTTGCTCGTCGCGCGCAAGCGGCAATAGCTCGGCCAAACGAAAACTCAGCCATGCCGCGTCGTCATAGGAAGAGCGCGGCGCATGATGCCACTGCGGCCCCATGGTTTCGATCAAGCGTTCCAGGATGGTCTGTAACAGAGCGAACTCAACCGGCACCTCGTGGGTCGCTTCCTCCGGCCATAATTCGACATCGCCGCGCACCAATCCATCCGAACGGACGCGCGTGCGTCGCACCCGAAAGCGTTCGCCTCCCTCCGCGGCAATACCTAGCAGGCCATCCTCGCGATGATTGAAATCAATGATGCGCGCTAGCGTGCCTACGGCTGCCGGACGAGCAGGCGCACCCGCTTCCGTTCCATCCAGGATGAGACAAACACCGAATGCTGATCCGGTCCGCGTACATTCGCGCACCAGATCCAGATAACGCGGTTCGAAAATGCGCAACTGCAATTGTCCGCCCGGATAAAGCACCGTGCTGAGCGGAAACAGAGGTACGTCAATGAGAGGTAGCTGGGCAGCCATGCGGTAGATCTTAGAGCCATTGCCACTGGACGACCCACCCTGCAAACGGCAGAGTGGCCGAAGGTCACGCCGGAGCTGCTGCAAGGATGTCTGTCCTCGAACCTACCGCTGCCGAACCACCTATTTCGATGTCCGTGCCAGGCATGGCCGAGTCCTATGTGCTGCAGATTCACGGCCTGGACAAGTCATTCAAGAAACGCCAAGTGCTCAAATCGCTGGATTGGCGCGTGCCGGCTGGCCGCGTGATCGGCCTGCTCGGCCGCAACGGTGCGGGCAAGACCACGCTGCTACGCTGCCTGCTCGGCCTGTCTCCCATCGACGGTGGCGAGATTGAACTCTTTGGTGCGCCGATGCGCGAACCCGGCGGTGAGCGCATGCATCGCATCGGTTTCGTGCCGCAAACCTTCGATTTATTTCCATGGATGAAAGTCCGCGCCTATCTGGATTTCACTGCCGCGTTCTATCCGCGGTGGAACCACCCGCTGGCTGATCGCCTGCTGATGAATTGGGAGCTGGACACCAAGCAGAAAATCGGCGAACTCTCGCAGGGCCAACGACAAAAACTGGCGATTGTGCGTGCCATTGCGCCCGATCCGGACTTACTGGTTCTCGATGAACCTGTTGCCAGTCTGGATCCACAGGCACGCCGGGCCTTCATGACCGAATTGCTTGCGCTCATGCGTGTACCCGGCAAGAGCGTGATTTTCTCCACGCATATCACGGCCGACCTCGAACGCGCCGATGCGGATATCGCCCTGCTGCGCGATGGCCGCATTCAATTCATGCGCCCGCTGGCTGAATTGCGTGAACACCTCAAACGGGTGGTGCTCACTCGATCCGAAGGATGGACACAGGCTCCCGCCGTGGCAGGCGCCATCAAAACGCACATTGAAGGCGAGCAAGCGGTGCTGGTAGCCGAAGATCCGGTCATGGAAAGCCTGCATGCCTTGGCGGCACGGGAAGGCGCAAGTCTGAGGATCGAGACGCTCAGCCTGGAAGATCTCTTTGTGGAGCTGGCATGAGGGTCGCTTGGCAGCTCTGGATGCAATTGTTTCGGCGCATGCCGTTGCTGGTCATGCTGGCACACGTCTTGGCCGCAGCCGCGCTGTTCTTCGGTATCCAATGGCTGCGCCATGAGAGCGACGCCGGTCCGGTCGCCGCCGCCCTTTTTGCCACCGCCTCTTGGCTATGGCATATCGGACAAGGCAGTGGTCTGCGCAGCTTATGCATGCCGGAAAGTTTTCTGCTGCCGCGTTTCCGCCGCCACCTGCTCAACTACGGCATGATGGATGCGGTGCTATGGGTTGTCGTACCCCTGCTGCTGATAGCTGCCGGCTCCTCCATCCACCTGCTACTGGCTGCAGCAGGTCTGCTGCTGATGGCTGTGCTGGGCGTCATCATGGGCTGCCATCCACGCGCAAGCATGCTGTTATGGCCCGTATTTATCGTGTTTGGCTGGATGCCCGCGCTGGTGACAACGATGATCGCCGAAGCCGTTCGTTCGCCACTGACAGCCTGGCTGCTGCTTGCCATCGCGGCGCTGTTGCTCACGTTGAGTCTCGCGCCGTTATTGCGCATCGAAGACCGTGAAATGGAAACGTCGCCGCTTGAAAGCACCAGCCTGAACCGTGCCTCGGCACGCAGCACGCCCGGCGAGCCGCGCCGCTCCGGCCCCATCGGCAGACGCATCGCCGCCCTCTATGATCATGTCGCGCAACGCGCTATGCAGCGCGCGCTGGAAGCTTACCGACAGCATCCCAGCTTGGCGCGGCGCATGGTATTGGTACGTCGCCTGTTGCTGCCGCATGACAACGTCGAAGCGATCGTACTGCGCATTGCGCTAGTAGCCATCCTGGTCTGTTTCTATTTCTTCGCCATGATGCATCGGCAGCATTTCCAACCGGTCGTGATCGGTGCCTACGCCATCATGCTCAGCATTTCCCGCTTCCCACAGCTGAACATCGGCATGGTCCGCATGCGTCCGAACATGGCCGACCTGTATCTCACACTCGCTCCTGAAACGCGTGCCGAATATCAGAGGATCATCTCGGATGCACTGTTGGTGCTGGTGCCGATCAGCATGACGACCGCACTTGTCTACACCTCGCTCGGTGCTGCGCTGGTCCATGCGCCTGAGCCCTGGCACATGTTGTTCGTTGCGGCGATCGTTTCAGCCGCCGCCAGCCTGGCAGCGCTCGCACTTCATCTGATCGGTCCGGAAGGCACGACCGGACGCACCATCGTCAACCTGGTCGTCGTGTTCGGCGTGATGGGCGTGTACTGGGGCGGCTATTGGCTGGTCGGCATTGCCGGTTACATGCTCGGCGGTGGATTGCTGGCCCTGGTTACGTTGGGTTTTGGCGCGGGCGTGTGGGTCGCCGCCCAGCGCGAATATCAGACCAGAGCGCCACGTTTCGACGCGCCTATTGGCTGAGTGACGCGATCATCCGACGTGGTGCGTTCTCGAAGCCCCCGTTCGACATAAAAACAATGTGATCGCCCGGCTGTGCCTGCGACTTCAGTACAGACAACAGATCATCGACGGAAGACGTCGTGCTGGCGCGCCCATGCAAGGCATCGGTGACACGCCGCGCATCCCATGGCAGTTCCGGCCGATGCAGAAACACCACCACGTCCGCATCCGAAAGCGATGGCGCCAAGGCCTCCGCATGCGCGCCCAGCCGCATGGAATTAGAACGCGGCTCCAAAGCGACGAGGATGCGCGCCTTGCCGACTTTCGCCCGCAAGCCCGCCAACGTTGTTGCGATGGCCGTGGGATGGTGCGCGAAGTCGTCATACACACGAATGCCATCGACATCGCCCACTACTTCCATGCGCCGCTTTACACTCTGGAAAGTGCCGAACGCGGGAAGCAGTTCACGTGGATCGACATCCACCGCCGCGGCAGCCGCGAGCGCGGCCAGCGCATTCATCACGTTGTGCTCGCCGAGCAGTGACCACTGTATGTCACCGATGACGCTACCCCGATAACGCACCGAGAAATGCGAGCCGTCCGCCGCAATCAGCTTGGCCTGCCAGTCGCCCTTGCCGATACCGAATGTTTCCACCGGCGTCCAGCAACCCATCGCCAACACTTCTGCAAGATAAGCATCGTGTGCATTGACGATCAGCTTGCCGTTGCCCGGCACGGTGCGCACCAGATGGTGGAATTGTCGCTGGATCGCGGCGACGTCGGGGAAGATGTCCGCGTGGTCGTATTCAAGGTTATTGAGAATGGCGATACGCGGCCGGTAGTGCACGAATTTCGAGCGCTTATCGAAAAACGCGCTGTCGTACTCGTCCGCCTCGATGACGAAATGCCGCCCTTGCCCGAGTCGCGCCGAAATGCCGAAGTTGCCGGGCACGCCACCGATCAGAAAGCCAGGTGACAATCCCGCGCTATCCAGCACATGCGCGAGCAAGCTCGTCGTCGTGGTCTTGCCATGCGTGCCGGCCACAGCCAGCACATCGCGCTCGACCAGCAACCGCTCGCCCAGCCACTGTGGCCCCGAGACATAACGCAAGCGCTGATTGAGCATGTATTCGACGGCCGGATTACCGCGCGCCATCGCATTGCCCACCACCACCAGATCCGGCGCCGATTGCAGATGTTCGGGCAAATAACCTTGCATGAGCTCAATGCCAAGCGCTTCGAGCTGTGTGCTCATCGGCGGGTAGACATTGGCGTCAGAGCCCTCTACCGTTTCGCCGAGTTCGCGCGCCAGGGCGGCGACGCCGCCCATGAAAGTGCCGCAGATACCAAGGATGTGCAGACGCATGAATGGCTCGTGTGGTTGAACCCGTATTTCCGCAGCAGCCCGCTTACATCGTTGCAATGCGCGAATTATCAGGCCGTCATGCTCTCGAACGCGGGAATTCCATCTAATGAACATGCGTGCCCGAAGGACACCGCAAGGTTAGGAACTTTTACGAAGAAGAACAGGAAAAGCAAATCAGCTGCTGGCCGCGGCGGTTTCACCGGCAATGGCGCGTTTGACTCGTGCCGTCACCTCATCCAGTTCGCCGACACCATCGACAACCTGCAGTTTGCCGCGGCGGGCGTAGAAATCCGCCACCGGCGCCGTCTGCTCGGCATACACCTTCAGGCGTCCGCGCACCACGTCCGGGTTGTCGTCCGGGCGATGTTCCGCAGCGAAACGAATCTCGCAGCGCTTGATGATTACTTCGCTCGGCACTTCAAGCTTTACGACGGCATCGAGCGGCTGACCGATTTTGGTCAGCAAGTGATCCAGTGCATCGGCCTGGGCAAGATTGCGCGGATAACCGTCGAGGATGAAACCGGATTTCGCATCCGATTGCGCAAGCCGCTCCTCCAGCATGCCGAGCAGGATGTCATCGGACACCAATTGACCCGCATCCATCACCGCCTTGGCTTTCAGACCCAGCGAGGTACCGGCTTTCACCGCGGCGCGCAGCATGTCGCCGGTCGAAATGTGCGGCACCCCCAGATCGGCTTTCAGCCGAGCTGCCTGGGTACCCTTGCCCGAGCCGGGCGCACCAAGAAGGACAAGTCGCATAGAACTCCACAAGATCCGCGTTCTGCCGCACACTGCGGCAGCCTCACGAATTCCTAGATGAATGCTGGTCAAGGTAGCGTCTGCAGGGGGTGGCGTCAAACTACGCATCGCCCGAATCGCGCCCAAGTACCTGATGCACAAAGTGATCCGTAATTGACGCTGCATTGTCACACGCGCCCCCATGCTAGCCGGAGAACGCCTTATGAAATCCAGAGCCCATCCCGCTACCGGTCGCCTGCTGTACGCCCAATCGGGCGGCGTTACGGCAGTGATCAACGCCACTGCCGCCGGTGTCATCCAGACCGCCCGTGCACATCGTGTTCCGGTGTATGCGGCACGCAACGGTATCCTGGGCGCGTTGCGCGAGGAATTGATTGATACGGGCAAGGAGTCGGCTGCCGCCATCGCCGCGCTTCGGCACACGCCTGGAGGGGCATTCGGCTCCTGTCGCTACAAATTGAAATCGCTGGATGCCAATCGCGCTGAATACGAGCGCCTGATCGAGGTGTTACGTGCGCATGACATCCGCTGGTTCCTCTACAACGGCGGCAACGACTCGGCAGACACCGCCCTCAAGATTTCACAGCTCGGCCAGGCCATGGGCTATGACATCCGCTGCATCGGCGTACCCAAAACCGTGGACAACGATCTAGCGGTGACCGACTGCTGCCCGGGATTTGGCTCCGTAGCGAAGTACACGGCGGTCTCCACGTTGGAAGCCAGCCTGGACGTCGCCTCCATGGCCGATACCTCAACCAAGGTATTCATCCTGGAGGTGATGGGCCGTCACGCCGGCTGGATCGCAGCGGCATCCGGTCTCGCCGGGGAAGGCGCGAACGCACCGCCGCACATCATTCTGTTTCCCGAGCGGGTCTTCGACGAAGCCGCATTCCTGGACAAAGTGAAAGCCACCGTCGAACGCGTGGGCTGGTGCACGGTCGTCGCCTCGGAAGGTATCCGCAACGCCGATGGCCAGTTCCTGGCCGAAGCGGGCACGCGTGATGCCTTCGGACATGCGCAGCTCGGTGGCGTCGCGCCCGTGCTGGCGGCCTTGGTCAAGGAAAAACTTGGCTACAAGTACCACTGGGCGTTGCCCGACTATCTGCAGCGCTCGGCCCGTCACATGGCTTCCAAGACCGATGCGGACCAAGCCTACGCGGTCGGCAAGGCTGCCGTGGATTACGCACTCAGCGGCAAGAACGCGGTCATGCCGGTCATTGTGCGTACCTCCGAAAACCCCTATCGCTGGAAGATCGAACCAGCCCCACTGGACAAGATCGCCAATCACGAGAAAAAAATGCCGGTCAACTTCATCACACGCGACGGCTTCGGCATCACGGCCGCGGCTCGGCGCTATCTCTCGCCGCTGATCCGTGGCGAAGCGCCGCCCCCATACGGACGCGAAGGCCTGCCCAAATACGTGCAGCTCAAGAACGTAGCAGTAACCAAGAAGTTGCCTGCGTTCGAGCGCTGAGCCCGGCCATAGCTCGCTGCTGCTCCTGGGGAAAATTCCAAGGCTTGCCTTGAACGCCAAACGCAGCACCGCGCTGATCCATTGATCGCCGAAGATGTCCCCAAGTCCTCTCTCCAAGGCTGTGGGAAAAGACACACTGCGGCATCGCACAACGTTTCATCACACAAGCTCTGCCTATACTCGGCTCGAACCGACCCGTTCGGGCGGTCGACACAACTTGAGGGGAGGCACCGATGCTGCAGCAGTATGGCTTGTGGATCGCGTTGGCTTGCGCGGTCGTGGCGATTTTGTACGGAGCATTTTCAGTGCGATGGGTACTGGCGAAATCGCCGGGCAACCAACGCATGCAAGAAATCGCTTCGGCCATCCAGGAAGGCGCACGCGCCTACCTCAACCGCCAATACCGCACGATCGCGCTGGTAGGCATCGTGCTATTGGTCGTTATCGGCTTTGCTCTCGACTGGGGAACGGCTATCGGCTTCGCGATCGGTGCGGTGCTGTCCGGCGCCACCGGCTACATCGGCATGAATGTGTCGGTACGTGCGAACGTGCGAACGGCCGAAGCGGCACGCAATGGCTTGGCCTCGGCCTTGAACGTGGCCTTTCGCGGCGGCGCCATCACCGGCATGCTGGTCGTGGGCCTCGCCTTGCTCGGCGTCGCCGGCTACTACCTGCTGCTCACCCACTTCGGCTATGACACCGGTCGTGCTTTGCACGCCATGGTGGGACTGGCCTTCGGCTCGTCGTTGATTTCCATCTTCGCCCGCCTGGGCGGCGGCATCTTTACCAAGGGTGCGGATGTCGGCGCGGACCTGGTCGGCAAGGTCGAAGCGGGCATTCCGGAAGACGATCCGCGCAATCCCGCGGTCATCGCAGACAACGTCGGCGACAATGTGGGGGATTGCGCCGGCATGGCCGCCGACCTGTTCGAAACCTACGCCGTCACGCTGATCGCCAGCATGCTGCTCGGCGGTGTGGTCGGCGCACAGGCAGGCCCCAATGCCGTGTTATATCCGCTGCTGCTCGGTGCGGCCTCAATCGTTGCTTCGGTGATTGGCACGTTCTTTGTGCGTGCCCGGGCCGGCGCAAAGATCATGAGTGCGCTCTACATGGGCGTGGTGATTTCCGCCGTACTGGCTGCCATCGCCTTCTGGCCAATCACCAAGGATTTGATGGCAGACGCCACCCTGGGCTTTCCGCGCCTGTACGGCAGCGCGTTGATCGGGCTGGTGCTCACCGGTGTGATCGTAGTGATCACGGAGTACTACACGGCCACCGAATATGCGCCGGTGCGCCATGTCGCCAAATCGTCGACCACCGGTCATGCCACCAACATCATCGCCGGCCTCGGCGTTTCGATGAAATCGACCGCGTTGCCGGTGCTGGCAGTATGCGCGGCGATCTGGGGCGCCTTTGCATTGGCAGGCCTGTACGGCATTGCCGTCGCAGCCACCGCCATGCTGTCGATGACCGGCATGGTCGTCGCGCTGGACGCCTATGGCCCGATCACCGATAACGCCGGCGGCATCGCCGAAATGGCCGAGTTGCCGCCTGACGTACGCGGCGTGACCGATCCGCTCGATGCCGTAGGCAACACCACCAAGGCGGTAACCAAAGGCTATGCGATCGGCTCCGCCGGCCTGGCTGCGCTGGTGCTGTTCGCGGACTACACCCACCGTCTCGCACTGGAGCATCCCGGGCAGGTCTTCACCTTCGATCTCTCCGACCATCGCGTGATCGTGGGCCTGCTGATCGGCGGGCTGATCCCCTACCTGTTCGGCGCCATGGCGATGGAAGCGGTAGGACGCGCGGCGGGTTCCGTGGTCGAAGAAGTTCGACGCCAGTTCCGCGAGATCCCCGGCATCATGGAAGGCACCACCAAGCCGGATTATTCGCGCGCAGTGGACATGCTCACGCGTTCGGCGATCAACGAAATGCTGGTTCCATCACTATTGCCAGTGCTGGTGCCGATCATCGTGGGCTTCGCACTCGGTCCGGTCGCGCTGGGCGGCTTGCTGATCGGCACCATCGTCACCGGTCTGTTCGTGGCCATCTCCATGACCACCGGTGGCGGCGCCTGGGACAATGCCAAGAAATACATCGAGGACGGCAACTTCGGCGGCAAGGGCTCCGACGCGCACAAAGCCGCGGTCACTGGCGACACCGTAGGCGATCCCTACAAAGACACGGCCGGTCCGGCGGTCAATCCGCTGATCAAGATCATCAACATCGTGGCGTTGCTGTTGATCCCCTTGTTGTAACCGATGCGAAGGGGATGGCCTGGAAGCCTCGCGGCCATCCCCTTGCTTTCGCCACTGGCGCTTTGAACACGGACATGCAAGCTGATGGCTCCGCGCGAGGGTTCTCCTTGCGCATGACCACGGAGCGGAAGCATGAGCTTGAAAACATCGATGCGGCTGGCCCTTGCACTCGCCCTCATAATGGGCGGCATGACCCAAGCCCACAACACCTCTGCAACCGGCGCGACCGCAAGCGCTGACGATCCTTATCTCTGGCTGGAAAACATTCATGGCACGCGCGCCATGGACTGGGTGAAAGCCCAGAATGCGATCACCGAAAAGCAGTTCGCCGAAAACTCCGAATTCAATCGCACACGCGATCGCATCCTGGAAGTGCTCGACTCCGATGCCCGTATCCCTTACGTCGAGCGCCGTGGCGAGTACCTCTATAACTTCTGGCAAGACAAAGCACATCCGCGCGGCCTCTGGCGACGCACCACGCTTGCCGAATACAGCAAGCCCGATCCCAAATGGGAAGTGCTGCTGGACATCGATGCCTTGAACAAAGCCGAGGGCAAGCGCTGGGTGTTCAAAGGCAGCGACTGCCTGAAGCCCGCCTACACTCGCTGCCTGATCAACCTCTCGCCCGACGGTGGCGACGCGGTCGAAGTGCGAGAGTTCGATATCCCTACCAAGTCTTTCGTGAAGGACGGCTTCGTCTTGCCGATCGCCAAGAGTCAGGTCGGCTGGATCGATGAAAACCATCTGTATGTCGGCACCGATTTCGGTCCCGGCACGATGACGACGTCGAGCTATCCGCGCATAGCGAAGATCTGGACACGCGGCACACCGCTCAGCGCCGCCACCACCGTTTACGAAGGCAAAATGCATGACTTGGCGGTGACTGCGTTCCATGACCGCACGCCCGGCTTCGAACGCGATTTCGTCACCGTCGCCCATGACTTTTTCCATAGCGATACCTATCAGCTCAAGAACGGCAAGCTGATCCATCTCGACATCCCGACGGATGCAAACGCCGATCCGCATCGCGAATGGTTACTGGTACAACTGCGCACGGCATGGACGGTAGGTGGTCATACCTATCCCTCCGGTGCACTCATTGCCACCAAGTTCGACGACTTCATGGCCGGCAAGCGCCAATTCACCACGTTGTTTGCACCTGATTCGCACACCGCGCTTTCCAACTACGCCTGGACGCAGCATCACCTCATCCTGGACATCATGGACGACGTAAAGAGCCGCCTGGATGTGCTGACCCCTCAGCTCGACGGCACATGGTCGCGCGCGGACATGCCTGGCGCGCCGACCTTCAGCACAGTCTCCGTGATCGACACCGATCCGGACAACAGCGACGAATACTGGCTCAGCGTGACCGGCTTCCTGACTCCTTCATCACTGGAACGAGGTGTGCTCGGCCAAGGTACGGCACAAACGCTCAAGCAAAGCCCGGCATTCTTCGATGCGTCGAAGTTCGAAGTCAGCCAGCACTTCGTGACCTCGAAGGACGGCACACGCGTGCCCTACTTTGAGATCGCATCCAAGCACCTGAAGCTGGACGGCCATAACCGCACCCTGCTTTACGGCTACGGCGGTTTCGAGGTGGCATTGCAGCCGTTCTATAGCGGCAGCATCGGCCGGGCATGGCTGGAACGCGGCGGCGTGTACGTTGTCGCCAATATCCGCGGCGGTGGTGAGTACGGCCCACGCTGGCATCAGGCCGCCTTGCAGGCAAACCGCATGCGCGCTTACGAAGACTTCGCGGCAGTGGCGGAAGATCTCATCAAGCGTGGCGTGACATCGCCCAAACATCTGGGTGCCGAAGGCGGCAGCAACGGTGGCTTGCTGATGGGCAACATGCTCACCTTGTATCCCCAGTTGTTCGGCGCGATTGCCTGTGAAGTACCGCTGCTCGACATGAAGCGGTATACCCATCTGTCAGCCGGCGCGTCCTGGATTGCCGAATACGGCAATCCGGACGATCCCAAGCAATGGGCCTTCATCAAGACCTTTTCGCCCTACCAGAACGTCAAGGCCGGCATGACCTATCCCCCCGTGCTGTTCTACACCACCACCAGCGACGATCGTGTCGGCCCGGCACAGGCCCGCAAGATGGCTGCGAAGATGGAAGGCATGGGCTACAAGCATGTCTGGTTCTACGAAAACACGGAAGGTGGCCACGGCGCGGGAGCTGATAACAAGCAGAGCGCACACATGCATGCGCTTGCCTATGATTTCCTGTGGGATCAACTGAAATAACGAAAAGATTCAGGGCTAAGGGGCGAGGGCGTTAGAATGACGGCCGGCTCTCGTCCCCCGCCTTTCAGCATGCCATCGCGTCTCTCCATCCGTCCCGAACTTCGCGAGTGGATTCTTACCACCACGCGCGCCGGCCATAGCGTTGAGTCCCTGCTCAAGCTGATGCAGGAAACCGGCTATGACCCGCGACAAAGCCGTGGGATTGTCGCGTCAGTGTTGAACATGCCGCTTTCCGCGTTGGATGCCCACGTCGAGGCACCCAAAAGCGCAGGCCGCCGTACACGACACCCCGAAGCCCCGGCGATGACCGTGGACGGCCGCGTCGTGCATGTCAGCTTGAGCGCGGAATCGCCCTCACTACGCGTCATCAATGACTTTCTGTCAGAACAGGAGTGCCGGGAACTGATCGCGCAAGCCACGCCACGTTTGCAGCGTGCGCAAACCGTGGACAGTCACGGCAAGCATCAGGTCGATGCACACCGCACCAGCGAAGGCATGTTTTTCACCCTCGGCGAATCGCCCCTGATTGCACGCATCGAAAAGCGTATCGCCAGCATGCTCAGCATTCCGGTCGACCACGGCGAGGGCTTGCAAGTGCTGCGTTATCTTCCTGGTCAGCAATACGAGCCGCACTATGACTGGTTCGATCCCAACCAGCCGGGCTTCGCGGCCATTACCGCGACAGGCGGCCAACGCATCGCCAGCCTGGTGATGTACCTCAACACCCCCGAGGCCGGCGGGGGCACCGCATTTCCGGAAATCGGCCTGACCGTGACCGCGCTGCGTGGCACGGCCGTCTATTTCGCCTACGACACCGGTGACACGGCATCCTTGCATGCCGGCTTGCCAGTGCGGAAAGGCGAAAAATGGATCGCCACTAAATGGCTGCGTGAGCGGCCGTTTCAAAAACCCTCGCGTTGAATGATCGATGTGAGCGATATCTGCTCAGGCCGATGTCATGAGTCGCACCGAACCATACGGATAGCCTGTTCGCGCCACGCACATCGCGCGCTCCATGCAATCATCATCCCGATGAGCATATGCATCGCGATGCTGCAGAGGATCCAGCTCGGCACGAACGGTGTTTTCGGCGCCGCTGACAACGGCACCACGACGCCATTCATGACGACGTAGAGCACCGCCCCATAGAGCGCACCATACAGCCACGGCCTGTCACGCAAGGCCTTCAACCTGCCGACAGCGGCGTAGTAGGCACCCACCATTACGCCCATGATGGTGTAATGAAGCAACCCGCCTAGCGCTCCGGCTTGCACACCCCCAACGAATGCGCGCCGGCCCAGCAGGCCTGCTGCAATGTTTTGCAGTACGCGTAACGGTGGCAGGTGATACAGCGCATGCCAAAAAGTACAGGCAAAAACCAAGTCTGCCGTGGCAAGCGCCACGACAACGGACACAGCAAACAGCGCCATGCGACGGACGCGCTTTGCAGGTAGCGCAGGCGAATCAACAGCTATCGACATCATCGTCACTCATTCCTTACAAAAACTTCCACGCGCCCAAAAGGCCCGCGAAGCAGTGGTGTAAAACTGCCCCGCGGGTGTGGGAAGCGAGGGAGACGTCGTCGCCGCCGGGTCTGCCTACGTCTGGGGAAGGACGCGGGCAGAGAAGATTTATTAGGGACACCCTGCGACCCGTTCAGACTAGGTATGTCGGCACGTTCCCTCCATAGCCAATTGCCCGTATTTTCTTAGAGCCAATAGGAGGGCGCGGTGTGTATCTAGAACTCGACGGCCATGGGCCGCTCTATGACCAGCTTACCCGTGCATTGAAAGCGTCCATTCTCGACGGCCGCATTGCGGCGGGAACACAATTACCGCCCACGCGAGAGCTGGCGGACGAGCTTGAGCTTTCGCGCACCACGGTGCTTGCTGCCTATGAACAGTTACGCGCAGAAGGCTTCATCGATGGCCGCGTAGGCTCTGGCAGTTACGTCAGCTATCTGCCGGCGAAATCTGCCACACACCATGCCAGCTCTTCCATTTCCGCGCCCTCTCGCTATGCGCAGCGCGCTCGCGAAGTGCGCGATTGGAATATCCCGCGCATGCACCGCGGCTTACGCTACAACCTGCAATACGGCAATCCGCTGGTCAATCCCGCACTCAATAACGCATGGGGACGCGAACTGGCTCGCGCTGCTGCATACACACGGCTCAACGTCACGGAGGTAGCGGGAGTGAGCGCGCTGCGCAAGCAGACCTGCGATTACCTGGCCCGTCGCCGCGGCGTGCAAGCACAGCCGGACGACGTGCTGATCGTCAGTGGCACACAGCAAGCTATCGATTTGACGGCACGCGTATTGTTGAATGAGGGGGATCATGTCGTCCTGGAAGAACCGCACTATTTCCTGGCGCACCAGGCACTGGCGGCGCATGGCGCACAACTTGTGGCAGTGCGCACGGACGAACAGGGATTGGTTTGCGAGGAACTTCCCAGGCAATCGCCACGGCTGGTTTACGTGACGCCCTCGCACCATTTTCCTACCGGCGCAGTACTTTCCAGGCAGCGCCGGATCGATCTGCTGCATTACGCCGAACAACACCAGTGCTGGATTCTGGAAGACGACTACGACGGCGAATTTCGTTACGACGCACATCCACTGGCAGCATTGCGCTCACTGGACGAGGGAGAGCGCGTGATTTATGTGGGCACATTCTCCAAAGTGATGTTCGGTGGGTTGCGCCTTGCCTACATTGTGATGCCTGCCGTGCTCCGTATGGATTTTCTCAACGCTAAATATCTCAGCGATATGGCGTGCCCGGTGATCGAGCAGGCGGCGCTCGCTCGTTTCATGGAAGACGGTGGTTTCGAACGCCATTTGCGCGTGGTGCGCAAGGAACTGAAGACGCGCCGCGAGACATTGATCGCCGGATTAAAGGAACATGCAGGTGATCGCGTGGCAATCACCACGACGCCAGCCGGCATGCATCTGGTCGTTTGGCTCCAAGGTTACGACGCGGCACGCTGCGAAGCGCTGATTGCCTATGCCCATGAGCAGGGACTTGGGCTCTATCCCATGGCACCGCTATATCAGCAAGCTTCGGAACGGCAGGGCCTTCTGCTGGGTTACTGCGGGCTGTCGGTGAACGAATTGCGCGAGGCCATGCGACTGTTTGGACAGTGCCTAAACCACATGGATCATGCGTGAGCATGGGTCATGATCGCGATGCTGTAAAAAGTAACCCGCCACCGTGCGCTTGAATGAGCCGCCACGTCAGATGGGGTTCCGGCGCGCTTCCCCGCCATGGCGATATGAATGCATCACCCTTCTTCGCTGGCTGGCCGCAGGATGCCTGGATGCTTTCTGCGGGAGGGGGATACCGGCCCGGATGGCCTATGGTGCGTTGCGACAGACTTTGCCTTATCCTGACTGGCTTTCCCCGTTTTAGATAGACGTAAGGAGTGCCCCATGGGCCTGGATATGGTTAACGCCGGCCGCGACGTGCCGAACGAAATCAACGTCGTTATCGAAATCCCCAAGGATGCCGAGCCGGTCAAGTATGAAGTAGACAAGGAGAGCGGCGCGATTTTCGTCGACCGCATTCTTTCCACGCCCATGCGCTACCCCTGCAACTACGGTTACGTGCCTGGCACGCTGGGCGGTGACGGTGACCCGCTGGACGCGCTGGTGATCCTGCCGTTGCCGCTGGTCCCCGGCTCGGTGATCCGCTGCCATCCGGTCGGCATGCTGAAGATGACCGATGAAGCGGGCAGCGATGAAAAGCTGGTGGTGATCCCGTCGCGTAAGATTTTCCCGGGTTACGCGCATATCGACGATATCAAAGGCGTATCCGCTCATTGGCTGGAGCGCATCGGCCACTTCTTCGAGCACTACAAGGATCTCGAAAAAGGCAAGTGGGTGAAGATCGAAGGCTGGGTCGGCGCCGCCGATGCCAAGGCGGAAATCATCGCCGGCGTGGAGCGCTGCAAGCTCAAGGCTTGAAGACGTCGACTCCCTCTCCTCTCTCGTTGGGGGAGAGGGCGTTGCCCAATCCCCGCTCCCACGGCGGCACATCGCCGAATTGTTCGGCCAGAAAATCCACGAAGGCGCGAACGCGCAGCGGCACGAGACGCCGCTGGGGCATCACGGCATAGATGCCGGTGTCGGCAATAGCGTAATCGGGCAACACCACTTTCAGCCGTCCTGCGCGCAAGTCCTCGTGCACGTGCCACGTAGAGTGCTGTGAAATGCCCAGCCCAGCCAGCGCTGCATCGCGAAGCAACTCGCCGAGTGTCGATTCCAGTTTTCCATTGATTCGCACGGTATGTAGCTCACCCTGAGCATCATGCAATCGCCACGTGTACTGGCGGCCGGCGCGGCCAACCAGAATCAAGCATTCGTGCCTGGCTAAATCCTCAGGGGTCTTCGGCATGCCGTACCGTCGCAGATAGTCTGGCGACGCGCACAGCACGCGCCGATTCACCGCCAGCTTGCGCGCGACCAGCCGTGAGTCATGCAGTGCGCCGATGCGAATGCCCAGGTCAAAACCCGAACTGATGAGATCCTGCATCTCGTCCGTGAGGTGAACGCTGAGCCTTACGCGCGGATGCCGGGCCATGAAGGCGGCCAGTAGCGGCGATACATATTGGCGTCCAAATGACGCCGAGACAGTCAGGCGCAAAGTGCCGCTCACATCCGCCGCACCCTGGCGCAAGCCGGAAGTCAGCGCCTCCAGATCCTCGACGAGCGGGCGCCCTTGTTCGGCCAGCGCCAGGCCCTCGGGCGTGGGATGCAGGCGGCGGGTTGTCCGGTGTAGTAGACGCACCCCAAGATCGTGCTCCAGACGCTTTAATCGCTGGCTGGCGACCGCGACTGACACATCCAGACTCCGCGCGGCGGCGCTGATCGAGCCCTGGTCTAACACTCGCATGAACAAGATAAGGTCACCGACACGGTCCATATTTTCAACATTTCATTGAAAGTGATTCGGCATCTTGGTGGTTTTTAAAGAAGATGCAAGCGTCTACGCTGACGTCCACCGCTTTCGACCGGACTCGCTCGATGCCCGCCGCCACTCGCTCATCTCGTCCCATGCCCCTGGCGCTGTATGCCCTAGCCGCTGGCGCGTTCGGCATAGGCACCACCGAGTTCGTGATCATGGGCTTGCTGCTGCAAGTAGCCGCTGACTTGAAGGTAAGTATCGCCACGGCAGGCCTGCTGATTTCTGGCTATGCGCTGGGCGTGTTCGTGGGCGCCCCCGTACTCACCGCCGCTACGAGCCGGATGCCGCGCAAAACCGTGTTGATCGGCCTGATGGCAATTTTTACTATCGGCAACATCTGCTGCGCCATCGCCCCCAATTACGCCCTGCTGCTGTTGGCGCGCATTATCACCTCGCTCGCGCATGGCACCTTTTTCGGTGTGGGCTCGGTGGTGGCCACCAGCCTCGTCGCCACCGACCGCCGTGCCTCGGCTATTTCGATCATGTTTACCGGGCTGACTCTTGCCACGCTGCTAGGCGTGCCGGCCGGCGCATGGCTGGGGCTGCACTTTGGTTGGCGCTCGACTTTTTGGGCCGTCGCCGCCATCGGCGTCATCGCCATGGCCGTGCTCGCTGCACTGGTGCCTGCCAGCGACGAACACAGCAAGAGCATTGCGTTGCGTGACGAGTTGCGTGCGATCGGCCATCCCTCCGTGCTGCTGGCCTTGCTGATGACCGTGCTGGGCTTTGCTGGCGTCTTTACGGTGTTCACATACATCCAACCGATCCTGACCCAAGTTACCGGATTTACCGAGCGCGCGGTGTCTCCCATCCTGTTGGTGTTCGGCGTCGGATTGATTGCAGGCAATCTGCTCGGCGGCAAACTAGCCGATCGGCATCTAATGCGCGCACTGTTGCTCACGTTGGCTGCGCTGATCGTGGTGCTCGGCGTGATGACGTTTGCCTTGCACCATGCGTGGCTGACGGTGCTCTTCGTCGGATTGCTTGGCGTAGCCGCTTTCGCCACAGTACCGCCGCTGCAACTGTGGGTGCTGCACAAGGCGCATGATGCGCAAAACCTCGCTTCCAGCCTGAACATTGGTGCATTCAATCTCGGCAATGCGCTCGGTGCGTGGCTAGGTGGTGTTGTCGTGGCACGTGGACCAGGCCTGGGCTCACTCACCTGGGTCGCCGCACTGGTCACGTTCATGGGTCTTCTAGTCGCTCTATGGGCACGGCAACGCGATCTCAGCCACCAACACCTGCCACATGGCGCATGCGCAAGCGGCGAAGCCTGATCGCTGCAACCACTCTCCATCGATTGATCTCTACAGAAACCTCGATCATGGAATACCGCTTTCACATCCTCTTACCCTTGCTGCCCATACTGGAATGGGCCTTTTGTCGAACGCAACTCACCCGCCGCGCAGGCAACTTGATCGCACATATGGAGATATCGCCATGAAAGCCGTCGCTCTTATTCGTTATTTACCCATCGAAGATCCACAATCGTTGATTGATGTGGACCTACCCACGCCGGAGATCGGCCCGCACGATCTGCTCGTGCGTGTCGAAGCGGTTTCCGTCAATCCGATTGACACCAAGCTGCGTGCACCAAAGCCGCAGGTGGAAGCACAACCACGCGTGCTCGGTTTCGACGCCGCAGGGGTCGTCGAAGGCGTAGGCAGCGAGGTAACGGGCTTCAAGCCGGGCGATGAAGTGTATTACGCAGGTGACGTCACGCGTCCCGGCAGCAACGCGCAATGGCAGGCCGTGGATGCACGCCTGGTGGCACATCGGCCGCGCCGGCTGGACGCTGTAAGCGCTGCAGCATTGCCGTTGACCGCACTTACCGCCTGGGAGCTGCTATTCGAACGCATGTCCTACGATTCCGAGCATGGCGGCGAAGGCAAATCGCTATTGGTCATTGCTGGCGCCGGTGGCATGGGATCGATCGCGATCCAGTTGGCGCGACGTGCTGGATTTACGGTGATTGCCACCGCCTCGCGGCCGGAAACGCAGGCCTGGTGCCGCGCCATGGGCGCACAACACGTAATCGATCATCGCCAATCGCTCACGACGCAATTGAAGGCGCTCGGTTTCGAACAGATTGACGCCGCCATCAATCTTGCCGATACATCCCATTACTGGGACGAGCTTGGCGAGCTGCTCGCACCGCAAGGGCATGTCGGCTTGATCGTGGACCCGAAAGCGCCCGTCCATATCGGCGGTGCTTACAAGGCCAAATGCATCGGCATTCATTGGGAAACAGTATTTTCCCGGCCACGCTTCAAAACAGCAGACATGGCGGAACAGGGTCGCATTCTCGCGCGCGTGGCAAACCTCATCGACGAAGGCGAACTGCGCAGCATTCAGCGCGAAGCCCTCAGCCCGATCAACGCAGAAACCATGCGCGAAGCACACCGCCGCCTGGAATCGGGCAGCACGATCGGCAAGCTGGTCTTGTCCGGTTGGTGAGCCTATTTTCACCAGCAGGCGGAAAGCGGACTTGCTTCCCGCCTGCCCTTATTCGCTAGATCAATGCCGCGTGGCCGGTTTTGCCGGCTCGCCCTTCTTGCCCAACTCTTCAAGCAAGGTGGACAGGTCCTCGGCATGTTCTTCTTCCTTTGCCAGGATCTCCTCCATCATGCGTCGCGTGGTCGGATCGTCGTGACCGAGGTATTGCACGATGTCACGGTAACTATCGATAGCGATACGTTCGGCAACGAGATCTTCCTTGATCATGTCCACCAAGTCGTCGCCTTCCACGTAATCGGCGTGACTGCGGGTGAGCAGGCCATCCGGATTGAAGTTGGGCGCGCCTTCCAGTTGCGTGATGCGCCTCGCGATCTGGTCGGCATGGCCCTGTTCTTCCTGCGCATGCTCCAGAAACTCGGCCGCGACACTTTTGGAGTGGATGCCCGACGCCATGAAATAGTGGCGTTTGTAGCGAAGCACGCACACGAGTTCGGTGGCCAATGCTTCGTTGAGTAGCTTGATCACTGTCTTGCGGTCGGCTTTATAGCCTTCAGTGATCGCGCCCTGATCGATATGTTCACGTGCGCGCTTGCGGATAGTCTGGATATCCGTCAGGAAAGGCTTTGCCGTCATGGCGGTCTCCTGTAAACGAGTGACAGCCCCATCCTGTCTTCACTACCGCAAAGTACAGGTGAAATTAGAGTAGTCGGCGCGTTCCTTCGAACCTGCCTGTCTACGGCAACATGTAATCGAACGTATAGAAATGCTTACCCTGTTCGATCTGGATCTGCATGGTTCCCGTCAGCCCAGTCAATTCATCCGTACCGGAATCCGGCACAACCATCACCGACAGCTGTGGCGTACCGCGATCCATGATGCCGTGATGCTGCAGCACGAAGCTTCCACGCCTGCCCTGCAGCACACCGCTGACCCGCTCCAGGGCTACATAGCCGGCCGACCCCTGTACCTGCCCCATCGCCGAAAGCATTTCACCGATGCTGACGGCGTCCAGATCACCGCGAAACTGTTTGTCGATCGCCAAGCGCCCTAGACCGGCATCCTCGCGATCGGGCCGCGGGGATTGCGGCGTCAGCGTCACTTCGAAAGCTCCACTGGCTTGCATGGATTTTCCCTCACAATTAGATGGAAATCAGAAGCACGTGAAATGGCTGTCTCACGCTACAGCGTACCCCACAGAGCAGCCCGGGGTGCTACCGGCCAGGAATCGCCTCAAATCCATGCAAAACAAGGCAATACCCGCTTAGCGCACTGGCTGTATCGGCCTCTTTGGCGATGCGCCAGGTTTTTATGGAACTTATACGTCGGCCGGCAACAGCGTTATCGCAATTTTATGTCGCGGCGCCGGACAATGGCGGCATGAAGATTCCCGCAACACGCTTTGCATGGTCGCTACGAACGAAACGGGGCTTCGGCCAGATCATTCTGGCCGTGCTTTTTCTGCTCTCCGTATTCGAACTATCGCACCCATCCATAGCAGGCCGTGATTTTGTTGATCTTTGGCGCGGACTAGCGATTGGATCGTTGTTTCTTTTCTTCTGCTTGCCGGCTTCCGGCCGCTCTCATTCGGATCTCTGAGAGCCTGTCTGCGCGTTCCACGTTGACAGGCTCCCCGCCCAGCAGCCGAGAAAGCGCCGGCTGCCGGAAGTCCCAACGTCACGCCTTGTGATAAACCTCGGCGCCCTGTGCGCGAAACTCGGCAGCCTTCTCAGCCATGCCTTCCTCCAGCGCGGCGATTTCTTCCACGCCGTGTTCCGCAGCGTAATCGCGCACGTCCTGCGTGATCTTCATCGAACAGAATTTCGGCCCGCACATGGAGCAGAAGTGCGCCGATTTGTGTGCATCCTTCGGTAGCGTTTCATCGTGGAATTCGCGCGCCTTTTCCGGGTCGAGCCCGAGGTTGAACTGATCGTCCCAACGAAATTCGAAACGGGCTTTGCTGAGCGCGTTGTCACGCACCTGCGCCCCCGGATGGCCTTTCGCAAGATCGGCGGCGTGCGCGGCAATCTTGTAGGTGATGATGCCGTCGCGCACATCCTGCTTGTTCGGCAACCCAAGGTGTTCTTTGGGCGTCACATAGCAAAGCATGGCCGTGCCGAACCAGCCGATCATGGCCGCGCCGATGGCGCTGGTGATGTGGTCGTAGCCCGGAGCAATGTCGGTAGTGAGCGGCCCTAATGTATAGAACGGCGCTTCATGGCATTTTTCCAGCTGCCGCTCCATGTTCTCTTTGATCAGTTGCATCGGCACGTGACCAGGGCCTTCGATCATCACTTGCACGTCGTGTTTCCAGGCGATCTGGGTGAGCTCGCCTAGCGTGTCGAGTTCACCGAATTGTGCCGCGTCGTTCGCATCGGCCACGCTGCCGGGGCGTAAACCGTCGCCCAGGCTGAACGACACGTCGTACGCTTTCATGATGTCGCAGATTTCCTCGAAATGCGTATAGAGAAAATTCTCCTTGTGATGCGCGAGACACCATTTGGCCATGATCGAGCCACCACGCGAGACGATGCCCGTGACGCGCTTGGCGGTCAGTGGCACGAAGCGCAACAGCACGCCGGCATGGATGGTGAAGTAGTCCACGCCCTGCTCGGCCTGTTCAATCAATGTGTCGCGGAACAATTCCCAGGTAAGTTCCTCAGCGATGCCGCCTACTTTTTCCAAAGCCTGGTAGATCGGCACCGTGCCGATCGGCACCGGCGAATTGCGGATGATCCACTCGCGCGTTTCATGGATGTTCTTGCCGGTGGAAAGATCCATCACGGTATCGCCGCCCCAACGGATCGCCCACACCAGTTTTTCAACTTCCTCGGCGATACCTGAGGACACCGCGCTATTGCCAATGTTGGCGTTGATCTTGGTAAGGAAGTTGCGGCCGATGATCATCGGCTCGCTTTCCGGGTGATTGATATTGGCTGGAATGATGGCGCGGCCACGCGCCACTTCGTCGCGCACGAAAGCCGGCGTGATCAGCTTCGGTAGCGATGCGCCGAAGGATTCGCCCGGATGCTGCTTGCACAGCGCACTGTCTTTCAGTGCTTCAATGCGCTGGTTCTCGCGAATCGCGATGTACTCCATCTCCGGCGTCACGATACCGCGGCGTGCATAGTGCATCTGGGTGACATTGGCGCCTGGCTTGGCGCGCAGCGGCGTGCGCGTATGGCCGAAGCGTACGGTGTCGAGCTGGGCATCCGCCGCGCGTGCACGGCCGAAAGCGGAACTCAGGCCCGACAACTGCGCCACGTCGCCGCGTTCGGCGATCCACCCGGCCCGCAGCGCGGGCAAGCCGGCGGCAAGGTCTACAGCATGGTCCGCATCGGTATAAGGGCCAGAGGTGTCGTAGACCGTGATCGGAGGATTGGATTCGCCACCGAACAGCGTCGGGGTCTGGGCCTGGGCCACCTCGCGCATCGGCACTTTCAGATCAGGCCGGCTGCCTTGCACATAAATCTTGCGGGAGCCGGGAATAGGCTGGGTCACCGCTTCGGAGAGGGCTTGCGCGGCACGCGCGAGGTCGGAGGGCAAGGCATTCATCGGCATTCGTCCTTCTGGTATCCGCGATCGGATGCGGCATTCGTGCGGATATCCGCACAGGATCGAAGCGACGGCGCCAGCGCACGATGGTCCGTGCGGCGAAGCTCCCTACACCGGTGCTAACCGGATCAGGTTCGAAGGGACTCTCTCAGCCGACTGCGGTCGGCACCCCCGCTTCCTAAATAACCCGTTACAGGCCCGCTTATTTGAACACGAAGCGAGGTGATAGACGAGTGCAGGATGGGGGCACGATCTCAACGCGGCGCGTAGGCACGCACAAACATGATGACGCCCGCGCGGGCGTTCTCTTCCACTTCTTTCGCATAGGCCTGCGCGCAATCGGCGCAGCCGAACATGCGCCGCATCATCATGTCGCCCTTGATCAGGGAGATGAATTGCATGCTTGCGCGGGAAATATCGTCGATCTGAAGTTTGCCGGCATCGACTGCCTGCTGCAGCAAACGCTCCATCAGCGCCCGGCTGCGCATGGGACCTTCTTCCCACATCAGTTTGCCGTAGCGGGGATTGCCCTGTCGGCAATCGCTCAGGATGGCGCGGAACGTGCCGACGTTTTCCGGATCACAGTCCAGGCGCGCATGAATAAGGGCGATGCGGGTAAGGATGTCGCCGATATCGGACGCAGGATCGAAGCTATAGGTTTCTTCCGGCAACAGGTCCTGGATGCGCGCGCGGATGACTTCGCGAAACAGGTTGTCCTTGTCGCCAAAATGGCTGTAGACGGTGAGTTTGGAAACACCCGCCTCAGCGGCGATGGCATCCATGCTGGTACCAGCGAAGGCATTTCGTATGAACAGCGCTTTCGCGGCATCAAGTATGGCCGCGCGCTTCTCCATGTCCTTAGGGCGGCCTGGCCCATGCGGCTTGGTCAGCGGGATCGAGTTCATGGATGCACCTTCACAAATCAAAAAACCCAATTTATTATACGGGTCGGTTTACTTATTTCCTGAATGATACCGAATATTTCGGCTCATGTGCGCAACTAACCCAGAATTGGCGCTTAGCGCTGCTTATCGCAAGGCCCAGCGCCTGCTGGCCGAGTGGCTGGAGCAGCGCCGGACAGCGCGGAGACAGGTCTTTGCGGTTCGCGGTGCGCTGGCGCAGCTTAATGCGACGGAACGCCACAGCCTATCGCGCTGGCTTGCATGGCTTTGCGTTGCTGCCACGCGTCGAGGTGAGTCGTTCATGGGTCGTATCCGGCGGCTCGATGCTGCGCTTTGCGTGAGTACCGAAGCTGCGCTGACGCATTTGCCGGTCATGATCGATCTGCGCGCCATTCGCCATCAGCGAAAAAGTGCGTAAGTGTCCGCGGACACAAGGTCTTACATGACTTACGTCAGATCGTTGCGATGACTTCCGGCACTTCGTGCAGCACCGGCCTGACCGCACCCTAACCATTGTCGAAACAGGGTCTAAACGCTTATCCTTTTTGACCTTTTTCGATCCACACAGGCTTGTTTTCCAATGGCGATGAACTTCGATCAGGCGCGTCAAAACATGGTTGAGAACCAGGTGCGCCCCTGGGAGGTGCTGGATGGTCGCGTGCTCGACGTGCTTGGTCGTGTCCGCCGCGAGGATTTCGTTGCGCCCGCGCATCGCCAATTGGCATTTGCCGATTTATGCCTGCCTATCGGACACGGCGAAGTGATGATGAAGCCGGTGGTGGAAGGCCGCGTGTTGCAGGCGCTGGCGTTGAAGCCGGAGGACAAGGTGCTGGAAATCGGCACCGGTTCGGGTTTCCTCACTGCGTGCGTGGCCCATCTCGCCACGCATGTGACCAGCGTGGATATCCATGCTGACTTCACCGCCGCCGCTGGTCAGCGACTGCAAGCTGCCGGCATCACCAATACGCAGCTCGTGACCGGTGAAGCCGTCGATGCATGGCATCCGCAGGGCACATTCGACGCCGTGGTTGTCACAGGTGCCGTCTACCGTATCCCCGACCGTTTTCTCGGCTGGCTCAAGCCCGATGGCCGACTGTTCGCCATCCGCGGGGAGTCACCGGTGCAGCAAGTCGTACTGATCACCCATGAAGGCAACGGCCGTTACCGTGAGGAAAACCTGTTCGAGACGGATCTTCCCTATCTCGCACATGCAGAGCCTCCGCGCCGCTTTGTTTTTTGACCCCGCTACCGATCCCCGAACCTTAAGAGGCGAACCATGCGCTTGAAGCTTCTGACCCTTGCCCTGTCCCTGGCGGCAATTTCCCTGCCCAGCCACGGCGAGGATTTGCTGGATGCATACCGTCAGGCGCGTGCGAACGACCCCGTGTTGGCGCAGGCCGATGCGACACGCCTGGCGGTACACGAAAACATTCCGCAGGCCCGCGCGCTGCTGCTACCTCAGATCAGTGCCGGCATGAGTCTGCAGCAGCAGAGCAGTCTCTCCAACCTCAGCGAGTTCGGTAACACTGCCGATAGCAGCCATATCCGCACTCGATCCCTTTCTGCCAGCGTCGATCAGACCATCCTGAACCTGGCCGACATTGCCAACTTGCAGGCTGCGCATTCCACCTACGACGCGCAGGAGCAAACCTACGAAGCCGCAGCACAAGACCTTTTTGTCCGCGTCGCCGAGGCGTATTTTCTGGTTCTCAGCGATGAAGACCAGCTCGCCTACGCCAAGGCCAACGAAGAGGCCTACCGTGTCACGTACGACCAGGCCGAGCAGCAATACAAAGTCGGCATCGCTGCGGTAACCAATGTGTACCAGGCCAAGTCGTACTACGAGGCCGCCAAAGCCACCACGATCAGTACGCAGAACACGCTGGCCAATGACCGGCAAGCCTTGAGCGTGATCACCGGCAAGCCGGTTGGCGAACTCAAGCGCCTGCGCGACGAGCTGCCCATGGATCCTCCTACGCCGGCCAGTCCGCAAGCATGGGTTGACAGCTCGATCAAGAACAACCCGACCATCCTCTCGGCACAGTACTCGGTGGATGCGGCGGATCATTCCGTCAACGCAGCGCGCGCCGGCCACTTGCCCACCATCACCGCCAGTTTTACGCGCGGCAAAAGCACCAGCTGGCTGGAGAACGGTAGCTACAACGTGATCGGTAACGGCCGCTACGGCAACACCATTGGCGTCACCTTGTCGGTTCCGATCTTTTCGGGTGGGGCCATCCAGTCGAAAGTGCGCCAGTCCATTTACCAGCGCGACGAAGCGCAGGATTCGCTGGAATCCACGCGGCGCCAGGTTACGCAAAATACGCTGAACTACTACAACTCGGTGCTCGCCGGCATCAGCGAAGTGGAGTCGGGCAAGGCAGCGGTGGATGCAGCACAGAAAGCACTCGATGCCACCAAGGCCGGCTTCCAGGTCGGCACGCAGATCATGCTCGATGTGCTGACGGCCATCCAGAACCTCACGCAAGCCGAAAGTACTTATTCACTCGCTCGCCACCAGTTGGTGCTCAATCGCCTGTTGCTGAAACAATCGGCCGGCACCATTGATTATCAAGATCTGCAATACGCCAACTCGCTGTTGCAGTAAGCCGCCAAGTCATCGCTGCTTACAAAGCTGCTTAGAAAAAAAAAGGCCGGTTTTTCCGGCCTTTTTTTTGCAGCTCATTCCTGCAGCATGCGGTCGATCAATCGCATCACCCGGCCTACTGCGCCGCGTTCACTATCGAAAACCACGCGAGCCTGTCGCCCCATTTGCGTGCATCGCGCCTCATTCTGCAGCAAGTCAAGCACCTCAGTCCCCAATGCCTCGCTCTGCAACACGCGCTTCGCGCCACCGCCACGAATCAGCGCCAGCGTGATTTCCTCGAAATTGAACGTGTGTGGTCCTACCAGCACCGGCTTGGACAGCGATGCCGGCTCAAGCACGTTATGGCCGCCGATAGGTACCAGACTCCCCCCTACGAAGGCCACGTCGGACGCGGCAAAAAAGGGCATCAGCTCGCCCATCGTGTCGATCAGAAAAACCTGGTGCGACTCTCCCGGGAGACGATCGTTGCTGCGCATCGCTGTGCTGAAGCCAAGGCTACGCACCGAATGCTCCACCACCCGGAAACGCTCAGGATGCCGCGGCGCAATCAGCAGCAAGGCATCAGGCAAACGTTTGAGCACTTCCAGGTGCGCTTCAAGCACCGCCAGCTCTTCGCCCTCATGGGTGCTCGCTGCGATCCAGACGGGCCGTAAGTGCCCCCATTGTTGACGAAAAACCTCACCACCTTCCAACGCGGCCTCGGGTACCGGCATGTCGAATTTCAGGTTGCCGCTCACCGTGACGATCGCGGGATCAGCACCCAGCAATCGATAGCGCGCGGCGTCGGTACGCGACTGGGCGGCGATCTGCCGAACGCAACGCAGAGCCGAGCGCAACAGCGCACGCATGGGCGCATAACCACGAAGCGATCGCCCGGATAGCCGCGCGTTAACGATCATCAACGGAATGCCACGCCGATAGCAGCCGAAATAGAGGTTGGGCCAGATTTCCGTCTCCACGATCAAGGCCAGGCGAGGCCTGATCTGGGTAAGGAAGCGATGCACCGAAAAGGGCAGGTCGTAAGGCAGGTAGACGTGAAAAACGCTGTCCCCAAACAGCTGTTGCACGCGTGCCGAACCCGTCGGCGTCACCGTCGTCACCACGAGCGGCGCGTTCGGATAATCCTCGCGCAGTGCCTTGATCAGCGGCTCCGCCGCATTGACTTCACCGACCGAAACGGCATGTACCCAGATGCTGCCACGCAGGTCCGGCGCCTTGAAAATGCCGAAGCGCTCCGGCCAACGCCGGTGATAGTTGCCATAGCGCATCCCGCGCGTCAGCAGCCGCATCACGATCAGCGGCGTGGCCAGGTACATCAGTAGCGTGTAGAGATAGCGCAAGGGCGGATTCCTGTCCGGAACGCGAAAGTATACGGGGGCGCTGCGCCTGACTCCGTTTCCCGAAGAAGGAGCGCGCCGCATGTGCCGTTACAATGCTGCGGATGCCTGGAACTCCCCGCCCCGACTTTACCCCCTCGCTGCTTGCTCCTCGCCTCTGGCCGGCGTGGATCGGCGTGGGCATCATGAAGCTCATCGCCATGTTGCCGTTCAAGCTGCTCATGGCGATAGGCCGCGGCCTGGGCACCATCATTGAGCGCTTTCCGTCTCCGCGACGCCAAGTGGCCGCTACCAACATTGCGCTGTGCTTCCCCGAGCTTGATGCCAAATCACAAGCTGCGCTGGTAGACGCGCACCTGCGCGACATCGGCCTCATGCTGATCGAATTCGCACTCGGCTGGATGGGATCCGACCGCGCTATTGCGAAAATCCCGGTCGTGTTCGAAGGGCTTGAACATCTGGAAGCGGCGCATGCCCGGGGGCAAGGCGTACTTCTGGTCGGCGGACATTTCTCGCATCTCGAACTTTGCGCACGCCTGGTTTCCCAGCGCATCCGCATCGCCGGCATGTATCGGCGCATGGACAACTCCGTTTTCGAATGGGCGGTGCTGCGCGCACGCCTCGGCTATGCGCGCGCCATGTTCGACAAGGACGACATCCGCGGCACCGTGAAGTACCTGCGCAGCGGCGGCACACTCTGGTATGCACCCGACCAGGACATGCGCAGCAAGGACAATGCCTTCGTGCCGTTCTTCGGCGTTACCGCTGCCACCATCACCGGCACCCATCACCTGGCACGCATGTCCCGGTCCGTAGTGGTTCCCTTCTTCCACCGCCGCCTGCCCGATGACCAAGGCTACGTTCTGCGGCTAGGCGCGCCCTTGGACAACCTGCCGAGTGCGGATGCCGAGGTGGACACCGCCAACGTCAACCGGTGCATCGAAGAAATGGTGCGTGAGGCGCCCGAGCAATATCTGTGGGTGCATAAGCGCTTCAAGACCCGACCGGAAGGCTTCCCGCCCATCTATTAAGCCTCGACAGGCAAACGACAGCATTCCCGGATAGATAAGCGGGCTGACTTCTGCCTGTGCCCGCCGCCCATGCCTTGCCCCCGTGCCTATAGCCGGCCACTGACCCGTCCGGCGCCCTCGATTGCCGTAAGATTCTACGCACGGCTGACAAGGAGCGCGGCATGACCACGCGTGGGGAACGGCAGGCGCGCGCCTGCCCCATCTTCATGTATCACAACATTGCGCATGCGCCGCGTGGCCTGCAGCGTTGGCGCAGCCTGTATGTGAGCCCCGCGACGTTTGCGCGGCAAATGTGGTTGCTCAAGCGATTGGGCTACAAAGGCCTGTCGATGTCTGATGCCATGCCTTACCTGCGCGGCGAGCAGCAAGGCCGTATCGCCATCATCACCCTGGATGACGGCTACCTCGACAACCTCGAATCGGCATTGCCCGTACTGCAACGCTACGGCTTCACCGCCACCTGCTATGTCGTCAGCGGCAGCATCGGTCGCTTCAACGATTGGGACGAAGAAAAGCTGGGCGTGCGCAAAGCGCTCATGACCCCAGGCCAATTGCGTGCATGGTGCGATGGTGGCATGGAGGTCGGCGCGCACACGCGCACGCATCCACACCTGACCCAGTGCAGCGATACCCAGTTGGAAGACGAGATCACAGGCAGCAAGGCAGATCTCGAAGACTTGCTCGGCACACCGGTCACCCAGTTCTGCTACCCCTATGGCGACGCCGATGACCGTGTCGCCGCAGTAACGCGTGCAGCCGGATATGCCGCCGCCACCACCACACAGCGCGGCCGTGCCATGCCCGGCATGGATCTCTGGCGCCTGCCGCGTGTGCAAGTCGCGCGGCACCACGCATTGCCGCAGTTCGCCATGCGCGCATTCACCGATTATGAAAACAAGCGGCATGCCGACCGGCACGCCACGAGTAACCGCGCATGAAATGTCTCTTCGTTGGCACCAACCCGGAAAACACCGGGGCGGCGACCCACTTCATAGCGCTTGCGCAAGCCATGGTGGAGGCCGGCCATCACGTCAGCGCGGTGGTCTACCCGAACGGCCTGATCGCCAATAGCCTGGCCAAATCGGGAGTGCGCCTGTATCCCGCGAAGTTCCGCAATGTGTTCGACCTGCGCGGTTATCGCGCCACCTTCAAGGCTGCACGCGATCTGCAACCGGACTGGCTGGTCGGCAATTTCGGCAAGGAATACTGGCCGCTGATCCTTATCAGTCGCCTGCTGGATGTGCCGGTAGCACTATTCCGCCACCGCACACCGCCCATGGGGCGCCTCTCCGGCTATCTGGTGCCGCGGCTGGCTCAACGCTTTTTTGCCGTCTCCAACCATGCGCGGCAGGCCTATCTCGATCGCGGGGTGCCGCCGAATCTGGTGCGCGTGCTGTACAACCCGGTGGACATGGCCTCGTGCCGGCCCGACCCGCAACGTCGCAGCGACATCCTGCATCAGCTAGGCATGCCGCAGGATGCCATCGTGCTCGGCTACTTTGGCCGCATCCATCACAGCAAAGGCATCTTTACCTTGCTCGAGGCGGCCGAGGGCGCGATGGCGCAAGAACCGCGCCTGCACTGTCTGTGGCTAGGCCATGGCCCCGACGTGCAACAGCTAGGCGAACGCATTGAAGCCGGTTCCTTCGCGCATCGTCATCACCTGCTCGGCTGGATCGACGACGCGCATCCTTACTACAGCGCAATCTCGATGCTGGCATTTCCGTCCATCGCGACCGAAACATTCGGGCGCGTTTCGATCGAAGCACAAGCTGCAGGAGCACCAGTGCTTGGCAGCAATCTCGGCGGCGTACCTGAGACACTGTCACCCAACGTCACCGGTTTGCTGCTTCCAGCAGGCAACGCAGCCGCCTGGCGCAATGCCATCCTGCGCATGTGCGATCCGGAGGTGCGCGAGCCCATGAGTGTGGCGGCACGCGATTTCGTGGATCGTCATTTCAGCACGCGCGTCATTGCGGATGAATTCGTGCGTATCCTCAGCGATACCGGAAGTCCCTAGCGCTCGTTCGATGGATGCAAGCGGCAGCGCGCCGCTTACGAATCCTCTTGTTCGGTATTTCGCATGGAGGAACGCGAAGAACGCGCATCGCGACGCGCCTCATGCAACTTGGCGTATTTCAAAAATACGTAAAAAGCGCCCAGCACGCTGGCAATGAACCCCGCCCAGCCGCTCAGGAAATAACGCTTCAGCACAAACTGCCGCAGAAAAAACAGTGGCGGATAGATGACCATACGCACACCGGTGAAGCGTTGTCCGCGACGCAGTTTATGCGCCACCATGCCGCTGCTGTAGCGATTGATCTTTTCCACGCGCGAAGCCACGTCACCATCGCCATTGTTGACGAAGTCGGCACCCCACAGCGTCTTGACCGGCCCCCGCACTTCCACCGCCGCGTGCACTTCCACATCATTCATGCCGCCGTGGCGGCGATTGAACAGACGCAGGTGACCGTTACGGTGACTCCAGCGATGCTGCACCGTCCAGAACATGCGCTCGCGACGAGGAAGCCTGAAGCCCGCATGCCTGGGATCTTCCAGCGCACGCTCGATGATCAAGCGCGTACCGGGCGATAGCATCTCGTCCGCGTCGAGGTTCAAAATCCAGTCATGGCTCGCCAGATCGTACGCACGTTGCTTTTGCGGACCATAGTCGTCGAACGGATGCACTTCGACGCGCGCGCCGTGCTTATGTGCAATCGCCACGGTTTCATCGGTCGAACCGGAATCGAGCACGACAATTTCATCCGCCCAGTCCACTTCGCGCAAACAGGCATCCAACGTATCGGCGTTGTTATAAGTAATCACCACGACTGAGAGCGGCTCACGCGCCATCGTCTTGCTCCTCCGTTGGCGCAAACAGCGTCGCGCACCACAAGCTCAGCAACCAGGCAAATAGCAACCCCCACCATGCCGAATAAAAAGCCAGGTGAGAGTTGATCGGAAACAACATGGCGACCAATGACACCGTCACCGGAAACGCCAACGCTTTGCCGCGCTTGCCGGCATACCGCCAGGCACGCCATGCGATTCCTACGCCGACGAGCCATAACACCAATCCGACGGCGCCGGTCTCGGTCAGGATTTCCAGCAACAACTGATGGGCATGGCACGCACCGGCTCCCTCACCGCAATTTTCGCCGATCAGAAAATGGTCATTCGCCGGTGCGTAAAGCGGATAGGCATAGCGAAAACCACGCACGCCTACTCCGGTAAGTGGGTGAGCGTCGAGCATGCGCAAGCTGACGCGCCAGATATCGAGACGTCCCGTCATGGCATCGTTGATCGCCTGTTCATTACCGCGCAATGCCATAAGCGTGCGTTGCACGCGCGCGTCGAAACGCGTCGAAACCTTCCAGGCAGTGCCGCCGGCCACACCGAGCACAACGGCAACGCCAAGGCAGATCGCCAGAAACCGCAAACGCGAACCCGCCTCGCGCCAGATAAAAAACAGAGCTACCAGGCCAAAACAGATCCAGGCCGCCCGCGAACCGCTCAGCATCACTGGCCCGAGTATCAGGGCAAACGTCACCACTAAGCCAAGCCGCCCCCATTGATGGCGCGCCGACCACAGTGCAAGCGGCGAGAGTACCGCCAAGGTCGGCCCCAGCTTGGGATCGTCTGCACCGAACAAGCCGGAAATACGCTCGGGCTCGGCATGCCCACGCAAGCTCCAGCCCGTAAGCATCTGCATCCACGCATCCAGCACCCAGAAGGCAATCACCCACGCGACAGCCGCATAGAATCCGTGCACGCGCTGCTCGCCCCGAAGCACCAAGCAGGCGTAAAGCCCTAGTGGGATGTAGCGCAAGAAAGCCAGCACGGTTTCCCAGCTCTTTGCAGGTGCGATGGCAGTAAACGCCGACACCAGCGCGGCGCCGATGTAACACGCCAAGAGTGCAAGCAGCCATCCGCTTCCCGGGGATCTCAGTACATCCGGACCGGTGCGCCACCAAGCCACGGCCAGCGCGATCGCACATGCAAACGTGCCCAGTTCGGCGCTGCGTCCGAACGGCAGCAGAGCGACGAGCAACCAGAGCGGCAATAGCGGCGAGCGCAACAGGCTTTTGAACGAACGGTTCATGCCGGATCCGGAATGACGATCCCGGAATTGTAGCGAGCCACCGCAATCCCGGCTCTAAGCGGCAACTTCCTCATACAGCGCCAGTGCGGCGCGCTGCATATCGATCAGTCGATAGCGCTGCAGCGGCGGAATGGGTGGTGCGACACGTAGCAGCTCGGCAGCGCGTTCCACCAGGCGTTCGCGATCCCCGGGCGGTACGCGGCCCGCCGGATACAGCTCGGCCAGCAGCTCACCGACACCGCCATGGGCGTATCCCAGCACTGGCCGACAGAGCGACAGCGCTTCCACGACGGTACGCCCGAATGCTTCCGGCTTGTTGGACAACTGCAGGATCAGCGCAGACATGGCAAAGATATCGCGCACGTCCTCGCGCGGCGCCGTCATCACCACCTGCTGGGCCACCCCTCGCCCGGCAATAAGCTCCTGCAGCTCGCGTACGTAGGCCTCGCGGCCAGGCTCAATGACGCCCAACAGCAGCAGGCGCGTTTCGATGCCCCGCTGCTTGAGTTCCGCCACCAGCTCGATGGCATCGTGATGCCCCTTGAGGCGAGTGCCGCGGGCCGGCAACGTCAGCAGCGGCGCACCGGCCAGGTTCGGATACTCGTTGAAAAACGCCCTCTGCCAGACTTCGTCCGGCCGGTGGCCATAAGGGAAGGCAGCCGGATCGATACCGCGGGGAATGATGCGGATCCGCGTCGTGTCCAACTTGTGATAGTGACTGATGAGGTAGTCGCGCACGGTCTGCGAAACCACCACCACCCGCTCGCCGCGCAGCATGATCGAACTATAGGGACCCGGTGAATTCAGGCCATGCACCGTAGTGATGAAATGCGGCCTCGGCGATAGCCCCTTGAGGGCCCACCAGGTCATCCATGCCGGCAGCCTGGAGCGGACATGGACCACATCCGGCCGGAGTTCCCGCAGGATCCGTCGCAATCGGCCGATGCGCCCCAGTGTCAGCAGCGATTTGCGTCCGATGTCGAGAGCGATGTGTTCGCTGCCTTCGGCCACCAGCTGATCGACCATGCGACCGCCCGCCGATATCACCACTGAATGATGACCGGCCTGTACCAACGCCTGCCCCACTTCCAGCACTGAACGCTCCGCACCGCCCGCACGCAGCGCGGGGATAAGCTGGACAACCGTCAGCACTCTGGCCGGCGTGGCGGCAACGGACATAACTCCCTCATTCGCGACTCTCATCCGTAAAAACCAAGCACCAATCGTGCCGCATGGTGCGGGCTAAGCGCTGTGATGACGGCGAATTCAGTCTCGCAGGATGTAATGCGCGCCGCAGTAAGGACATACGGATTCGCCGCCGTCCTCAACGATGGGCAGATAGACCTTCGGATGGGAGTTCCACAACGCCATGCCGGGCATCGGGCAGGAAAGCGGCAGGTCCGAACGCGTCACTTCGTAACGATTTTCGGCATTCGCCAGGATGGGCGTGACAGCGGCAGAGGAACCCGACATGGGATGGTGCTCCGGGGACGAAACGATGGGACCGGCTATCTTAGCAAGGGTTGCCCTGGAAAATACGCCCTCTCTCACACAGCCGTCATGCCCATGAGAAAGTGAACAGGAAGGCCCATTGCGCCTCCTGTTCACTGCTCATGTGCCGGCTCTTTCTCGACGCTTACTGACCGGCTTTCGGCACCGAACCCTCGGTGGTGATATCCAGCTTGATGGCGTCGCTCACCTTCGGCACGTATGCGCCAAGGCCGAAGGCCGAGCGATCCAGCGTACCCGTCGCATTGAAGCCGATCGCCTGCTGGCCGGTCATCGGGTGCTTGCCCATGCCGTTGAGCGTGGCGGTCAATACCACCGGCTTGGTCACACCGTGTACGGTCAGGTTGCCGATGACCTTGTAACGCTTGCCGCCCAACGGCTGCACGCTAGTGCTCTTGAAGGTGATCGTCGGATATTTATCGGCATCGAAGAAATCCGGCTCCTTCAAGTGCTTGTCCAGCGCCGTGACATGGGTATCCAACGCGCTCAGCGGCATCGTCACTTCCACCGAGGATTTGGACGGGTGCTGCTCATCAAACACCAGCGTGCCGTCAGAAATGCCGATATCTGCCGTCGGATTGGAGAACCCGAAATGGCTCCAGCTAAACAACACCATGGTGTGCGCGGGGTCGAGCTTATAAGTCACCGGCGCGGCCTGGGCCGACAACGCTGCGCTGAGCAGCCCGGCGAGTATGACGTAACGGAATGTACGCATGAAAAGTCTCCTGCCTTTATCAAAGGAATGGGTAAGTGCCTTTCGGCCGGTCTCCGGGTTGAACGCTTCGCTCTCTCCGGATCCGGGGTCCTGCCATACGGGAAGCCCGCATCGGCTTATTCCACGCGGCATGCCTCCTCGAACGAGAGCCGCGGACTGCGCGGGAAGAGATCTCGACTGGCATCGCCATAGCCGATGTTGATCAGGAAGTTCGACTTGATCTGCGTGCCGGCAAAGAACGCCTGATCCACGCCTGCGTTATCGAAGCCGGACATCGGGCCACAATCCAGTCCCACGGCGCGTGCGGCCATGATCACGTAAGCCCCTTGCAAGCTGCCATTGCGAAATGCCGTGATATCGATCAACGCCTGGTTGCCCACGAACCAGCTGCGCGCATCGGCATGTGGAAACAACTGAGGCAGCCGTTCGTAAAAGGCATGATCATTGGCCACGATGGCCGTAACAGGGGCAGCCAGCGTCTTGGCGCGATTGCCCTCGGAAAGGAACGGTTTGAGTTTTTCCTTGGCGGCTGCGGATTTCACGAACACCAGCCGCATCGGGGACGAGTTGGCGCTGGTCGGTCCGAACTTCGCAAGTTCGTACAAAGCGTGCAACTGCGCGTCAGTAACCTCTTTGGGTAGGAACGCATTGTAGGTACGTGCGGAACGAAACAGCTGATCCAGTGCTGCCTCGGCAAGTTTCTCGCTCATGGTTATCCTCTGCATGACAAAAAAGACGACGCTACCAGCCGAGAGTGTAAGTGCAAGGCGGCCCCCTTAGAGGCGACCAAGGCGAACATACTGTGCACGATCCGGCAACAATCCTTCCGAGCGCACCCTCCATCACATGAACCTGCCGCAGGACGAATGCTGGGCCATCACCGACCAAGCCGCCGGCAACCAGCGCCAGGCGCTGGCCTTGGCCGAACGGATGGACATGCCGGTGCGTCATCTCGTTCTTTCGCCACGCGCGCCCTGGTCCTGGCTGTCACCGCGCATGACACTGGGTGGACGGCTCGCCCTCCCCCCTTCCCAGCGGCAGGTATTCACGCCGCCATGGCCGAAGATCGCCATCGGCTGCGGTCGCAGCGCCGCCCTGCTGACACGTTTGTTGCGGCCACTGACCGATGGTCGCTGTTACTCCGTGCAAATTCTCGCCCCGCGTATCGATCCATCCCACTGGGATACGGTCATTGCGCCGCGGCATGATGGGCTGAGCGGCGACAACGTATTGACCCCGCTGGGCTCTCTCAATCCCATCGATGACGCGTGGTTGGAAGATGGTCGCGAAGCCAGCCCGGAGATCGGCTATCTGCCACGTCCACGCGTGGGCGTGCTGCTGGGAGGCCCACGCAAGGGACTGCGCATCGATGCCGCGTACGCAAAACGCCTCGCCGACGCGTTACTGGCTCGCCGTCGCATCGAGGGCGGCAGCCTGCTGGTGCTGGCCTCCCGCCGCACGCCGTCATCGCTAGCAGAAGCGATGCACAACGCCACCGCCGGCATACCCGGCTTGTTCTGGCATGGCCCCGATGACGGCAGCAATCCCTATCCCGGCGTGCTGGGCTGGGCCGATCGATTGGTAGTCACGCCCGACTCGGTGAACATGCTCAGCGAAGCCTGCGCCGTCGGCTGTCCGGTGCACACCTTCATAACGGCAAACCTGCCGCCCAAGCTCGCGCGTTTTCATCACCGCTTGCGTGAAGCGCGACTGCTGCACGACATGAACGACCAGGCGCCAGCACAACAACCGCCGCTGCGGGAAACAGAAACCATCGCGGCAATGTTGCGCGAACGGATGCTTGCCACGTAGACGTGCGCTTGGCTTGCCGGACCTCGCAACGACTTTTTGTGCCGTTCAATCCTTCCGCTTCGCTCCAAACAGACGGCCAAACAAGTCAACGCACGAACGGTTTATGTCAAGCATCAATGGAGTGCGGCAACCCAATGCAGGCGCTTAGCGCGCTTATGTGTGCCTGGCAAGCATCAGCTTGAGCCCTTGCGCGATGTCATTCCTGCGAATCCTCGACGGTGTCGTAGCTATGCTCCATGTAGGTCAACCACTGGAAGGAGCGTCCGGCATCGGTGGAATAGGCCAGCGGCACGTCGCAGCCACGGTCGCCGCAGCCGTTGCGATCCATTAATGCGACAGCGATGTTCATGCCGGTGGGATCGTCGATGATCAGGCGGCCACGGTAATCCGTAGGGTCACCTTCGAAGATGAAGCGATGAATGTGCCGTTGAGTGTCGTTGTAGTAAACGCTCCCCAGGCACTCGTCGTAGTCCTCCAGCGAAACAAAGCGATGATCGTCAAGGCGGTAAACCACCTGCAGCGGCACATCGAAATGCAGCTTTTTGGACGCATCCGTTGTGCTCGGTGCCGATGGCGCAGGTTGGCCGCAGCCGGCAAGCACGGCGAGCAGCAGGAGCGGCATGAAGAAGGTTTTGAGAAGAGGCGTTTTCATCGACAGTAAGGCCATGGCCGGCTGCCGTACGGCGGCCGGTGATCTGGCTTGCATCTCATGCAAGCGCTAATGAAGCATGGGTACGCTTACGGCGATGAAGGCGGCTGCGATGAAAGCCCCGCACGGTAGTGATTCACACTGCAGTATGACTTGCACATCGCTTCACCATGGTCGAAGGGCCGTGCGAGCACGTTCCAGATTTGCCGGCCTTGGGCGTCTTCGGTGACACGGATCTGCAGGGTGGCATCCTGATAGATCGCAGTACCCGCATCCTGCATGCTTGAATCCACCGGGCTTGCCGCCACAGCACCGACGCGGGCCACGATCCGGTTGTCGCTGCATGCTGCGGCGCATGTGGATATTCCGTTTTCGAACGCGTGCGACGTCTTGGACGTGGCCGGTGGCACGACGATGCGGTTCGCATCGATGCCCATCGGCAAAACCATGACTACGCCGTTTGCGGTGGCGAAGGCGGCGCAAACCACGCCCTGGCTGTCGTTGATTTGCACGTAGCGCACACCATCGCGCTGGAAGACATAAACACGTCATAGCGCGTTGGCACTCCGGTCAACGGCATGCGGAAATGCTTCGCCTAGATCATTGAAAGACGAAGCCGCACGCGCCACACCCGACATGCCTGGCACCAGCAAGACACAGGCGGCAAAACACCGTGAAAAGAAACGTGCGGACAGGTTCATGGGTTCCACCTGGACAGCTATGCAAAGGGAATCTGAGCATAGCCTTTACCCTGCGGAAGCAAGCAGAGGAATCACCGCGAAAAATCTCAATTGCATCGCGAAGGGCATCGATGGCGATACGTGGGTATTCATATCGCGGTAGCTTCACCCCACTGTTCGCGCTGCTATGGAATGGGTCATGTACCAACGGACGTTTTATTTGGGGCGTTGTTTGCTTATCGCATTGTTGTATGGCGTGGCCTATGTGTTTATTAGGGATGCCTCCATGCGAAGCATCAGTAGTTTTAATTGGGTTCTCGTAGCCGCCCTGCGCATGAGTTGCTTGCTACTGATACCGATGCGTTACTGGCCGGCGCTGGTAATGGGCGAGGCGATTCCGCTTGGCTACGCCAATTATCTGTGCCTGGACGCATTTGGATGGCCATGGGTCTGGGCTGCCAGTGTCCCGCCGATGCTGCAGGTCATGCCGGTGGTTGCGCTGACTCGCCTGCGCGTTCCGGATATTCAAAGCCGCATCGCGCAAAAGATGACGTATCTGCTGGCATGCATGTTTGCGGCGGCAGTGATCACCACCCTGACGGCCTGGCTGGACTACCGCCTCGAGGCGCACCTACCTGCCGGTGAGCGGCCACTTTCATTTATCGAACTTGCTGGCCAGGCTTTCGCCGGCTATTACCTAGCCATGCTGTCGTTCACGCCGCTCGCCTTGTGGGCGGCGCAAGTCATCAAATGCGCAATGGGCGACCGAGCGCTGGCTAAGCGTGAATGGATCAATTTCATAAAAAGGCGGCGGTACTTGGTCCCCTCTGTACTTTTGATTGTCGATGGCTTGATGGTGCTACTCGCTCTTCACAGTGACGATATGGAGCGGCAGTTGGTCACTTTTGGCATTCTTGCCACCCTGATTCCGGTTGCCGCATCGTATGGCTGGCCCGGCATCGCTCTGATGGGTGCGGCGGCGAATATCGCGTTGGTAAGCATCATGCCCGTGTACAACGATACCGTGACGCTACTTGCACAGGGCTTTATGGTCTTGTTTATGACAACACTCTTTTTGTTCGCAGCCCAATCATCGAAAGCTATTGAGCTTGTGCGTGATGAATTTGTCCAACAAACCCGACGCGGCTACCTGATGACAGAGCGCGTGCGCCTGAAAAGCGCCTGTCATTTGAGCGACGCGCTGGACGATGCACGCAGGGAAACGACCCGCCTGATGCACAGCGCACGCACGCATATGCCAGCCAAGGCACTTGTTGAACATTATCACCGGCTGGACATCTTGCATCAGGAATGCTCGCGTATCCTGATGGGCCTGTCGCCGCATGACTGGTGGGACTTCGGCGACCGCGATGGCCTGATTATTTCCGCCTTGCGCAGCGAGGGTATCGGCTGCGACGTGCTGGCGATGCCGCGCAACGCCCACTTGCTGCAGCTTTCCACCGACATGTGCATCACGATTCATCGGTTGGGCTGCGAGATGGTGCTGCATGTGCTGGAGCGCGCGCCCAGCAATCGCATCTCGCTGGCGCTTGGCATACACAAACAGGGCAATGGCTATCACATCGAGATGGTGGTCGAAAGCACGGGCCTGCCCTTCATCCTGGGTGAGGAAGCCGATGAGCGCCTGATGGTCAGCATTGGCGCCTTTGGCCTGAGCGAGCAAGGGCTGCGCGAGCGGGCGCAATTGTATGAAGGCGATGTGGCGATGACCCAGGTATCCAGGCACGAAGCGCGTGCCGTCCTGCGGATGATCGATAGACCTGATCGAATGACCACCCTGCCCAGTGAAAGAAGAAAACCAGTCATGCCGGACCGAGGCTCGCCGTGGGGCGAGTATCCGTGAACAGGGTCCCTTCGGGGAGCGCGCGGCGAAACGCTTTGCTATGCCATGAAAAGACACGGTGTCAGAAATCGAACCCCAGCGCGCGGGTTACCGCGCCAACCTCACTGCATAGCCTCTCCAAGGCCGCATCGCGCGCGGCGATGCGTGAGCGCAAATCCAGGGTGCAGAACAATGCACGCCGCAACCATTCGGCATGCGCGCGGCTGAAGCAATCAGCCTGTGCGGCGTCGAGCAAGCCCGCCTCACGGCACACGTCGATCATTCCCGCATTGGCGGTCGTCGACAGCAGGCGCGGGAACGTGGCGGCGTTCGCCAGTACCAAGCCTTGCAAGGTGAATTCGATATCCAGCAGAGCGCCATGTCCTTGCTTGAGATCAAGCTGCGCAGCATTCGAACGATCGCGTTCCGCACGCCAGCGTCGACGCATCTTGCTGACTTCCGCGAATACCGCCTGCCGATCGCGCGGCACGGCAAGCGTACGACGCCGTACCTCGGCCAGTTCTGCATTCAATGAGAGATCGCCCGCTACCGGACGAGCGCGCAACAATGCTTGATGCTCCCATGTCCACGCGCGACTTTCCTGGTACGCGACGAACGCTTCCAGGCTGCCTACCAGCAATCCCTTCGAACCATCCGGCCGCAGTCGCGTGTCCACTTCATACAGACGCCCTGCACGCGTCAGCACGGTAAGCCAGTTCATCACGCGCTGCGTCAGGCGTTGATACCAACGCGAGCCGTCCACGGGACGCGCGCCATCGCTCATCGCCTGTGCACGCTGACCGTCGAAGACAAACACCAGATCCAGGTCCGACGCAAACCCAAGTTCCTCTCCACCCAGGCTGCCATAGCCCAGTATCGAAAAACCCGAACCTTCGCCGGGAAGACGTCCATGCTGGGCGATCACTTCACGCTCTGCCAAAGCTGCTACGGCATTGACCACCGATTCGGCGAGCGCTGCCAGGCGACGGGCCGTAGCCACCGCATCGGCGCGCCCATCGTTGAAGGCAAGACCGAGCCGGAACGCGATACTCGCCTTGAACTCGTTGATGCGTTCCAGCTCCGCCTCCGCTTCGCGCTCATCCAAGGTGGTGAGCACGCGCGTAATTTCCGCACTGATATCTATGCGTTTGAGCGGCAACTGCTCGATACGCGGATCGAGCACGTCATCGAGCAATATAGGCTGCGCAATCACGCGCTCGGCGAGGAAGGCACTTTCCGCGAACAGCTGCGCCAGGCGTTTGCGCGCCGCCGGTTGCTCTTCCAGCAAGGACAGATAGGAGGGCCTGCGCGCCACCGTCTGCACTAGCCGGCACAGGCGCAATAAACAAGCGACCGGCGCCGAGGTTTCGCGGGCGGCCCCCAGCAATTGCGGCATGAGATGATCGAGCTGTTCGCGCGCGCGTGCCGACATGGCACGCAGCGCGGCCGCCTGCGGCAGCTTGAGCAAGGCTTCGACCGCTTCCGCACCCGGCACGAAGCCTGATGCTTCCAACACATCCGCTTGCAGCGTTTCAGCGCACGCCTGTTGCCACAACAGGGCCTCGGCCGCAGGCACGCTCGCCCTCGCACCGCCTTCCGGCACCAGCACGGCGGCGAATTCGGTGGCAACGATCTCTCGGTGTTTTGCCAACTCCTCAGCCAACGATTCCCATCCCGGATAATCCAACGCCAACGCCAGCCGCTCGCGTGTCAGGTCGTCATCGGGAAGGTCATGTGTCTGCGCATCGCGCAACATCTGCACGCGGTTCTCCAGCCGACGCAGAAACACATACGCTTCGCGCAAGGCACGCGCGCGCACGGCGGGGATATGTCCGCGCGCTTCGCACGCCGTCAGCGCCGGCAACAGGCCACGCACGCGCAGACTCGGTTCGCGCCCTCCGCGAATCAACTGCACCAGTTGCACGATGAATTCGATCTCGCGAATGCCACCCGGCCCCAGCTTCAGGTTGTCCGCCAGATCCTTGCGCGCCACTTCGGCATCGATCAAGGCCTTCATCTCGCGCAAACCAGCGAAGGCGGTGTAATCGAGATACTTGCGATAGACGAAGGGCCGCAACATTTCCTGCAACAGCTTGCCCTCGTGCCGATCGCCGGCCACCGTCCGCGCCTTGATCCACGCATAGCGTTCCCAATCGCGGCCTTCCCGCTGGTAGTACTGCTCCATCGCACTGAACGGCAAAGCCAGCCGCCCGGCATTGCCAAACGGACGCAAGCGCAGGTCGACACGCGCGCAGATACCGTCGATCGTCGGTTCATGAAGCAAGCGGACCAGCTGTCTTCCCAGCCGGATGAAATACTCACTGTTGTCCAGGGAACGCGTGCCGTCGCTTTCACCGCCTTGCGGATAAGCCAACACGAGATCGATGTCGGACGAAAAATTGAGTTCGCTGCCACCCAGCTTGCCGAAGCCGATCACCACCAGCCGCTGCACATCGCCGTCCTCGCCACGCGCGCGACCATAACGCTCGGCAAGGCTGCGTTCGGACCACTCCAGTGCGCTGCCCAGCAGGGCTTCGTACAAAATGCTGGTGGCGGATAATATTTCCGGCAAGGCGTCCAGCCCATTGACGTCACGGAATACCAGCCGCAAGGCTTCGGCATGGCGGAAGCGGCGCAAAGCCTGCATGCAGGCCGCTTCATCCGTATCCAAGCGGAGCGCCTCGATGCGCGATGACGCATCGCTGCCCGAACGCAGACGCTCCAAGCCCTGCGGCGACAACAGCTGTGGCTGATTGCGCCAGGTCTCAAACGCGAAATCGCTGGCCAGCAAGGTGCGCCGTATGCGCTCGGCTACGCCGGCATCGTCATGCAAAGGCACGCCTGCAGCACGGCAACGTGCGACCAGCTGGGCATAGCGGTCGTCGATCAGCGCTTGCAGGGCGGGGGATTCACTGGGAAGAACGGTCGCGGACATAGTCCCATTATGACCGCAGCTTCGCTTTTGATCCGCATCGGGAAGATGGCCGCCCCCATCGCAGCAGGCGCTGTCTTGATTCAGGAGCAAAAAGTGACGCTTTGCCACGAAGACATCGCCGACGACAGGAACCGGCACGTCCCTGTCGGTTATATGGGGCGACTTCAGCCAATCGATAGGTTTATTCTTCGTCGTCCAACAATGCTATCGGCACAAAATGCCACTGCTCACCTTCGGGATCGTACAGGGCTATTTGCGTACATTCGCTTCCCGAAGGCACCGTATCGGGAATCGAGTGGATCGCTTTCGCAACCGCCTGATGTCGCCGCTGTTCATCCCAATGCATGATTTGCCCGTGGGGCTCGCGATAGTCGAACAGACCAGCGTGCTCGTGAAGGCGATCGATCGCGGCGAGGATATCTTGTGGCACGGTGATTTCCACGCGGCTGGTGTTGTTGACGGGAAAACTTGCCTCTTCGGCCGCCGAGGCGGGCGTACCACGATGCCGTAGCACTAACTTTCGGTCGTGGGCCGCCCAACCGAGATGCACGACGATTCTCAACATGCCGCCGCAATTACGGATGAACTCGCCAGGGTCGAACCGAGAGGCGGGAATGACGTGAAACGTTTCCCCAGGCTTGGTGCAATAAACGGCATCGATCATTGCATCAAGGGGTGAAAGAAACGTAGAAATGGCATCACCATTCTCCGTACTTTCACATGATATGCGAACCGCATCCGGTTGCCCGGGTTGTGGCGTGTAACGCACAGAAACATACAGGTTCGGCGTGGTCACAAACTTGTGATTGCACGTGCACTGCGGAGGATGATTCTTTTTCAAAGACGTACCCTATGCCCTATGACGAAAATTGGTAAGGATGAGTGGCCATGAATTATTCAGTTCTTATCCTGGACCGAAAATTGAAACGGGACCTCTGTATGTGTAAATCCGAGCCGTAGTTGTTCTGGAAATGAGACAAGGGCAAAGCACTGATCCTCAAACGGGTAGTAAGACATCAACAGTCCAACGCGGGACTCTTCTGCACCCTTGTTTAGCCCACAAATTACGGCAGTCCACGACAATCCGAGCCTTCAACATCATAACCAAGACTCCAATAATAATGTGCCACCTCTTTATTTGATTGCTCATCACGTATATAGAAATTAACACCCTCAAATGAAAGGCATGAATCAACCCGGTAGATGCTTTTTGACAACAAAAGATAGCCCTTTCCAGCCTTCTTTACAGAGCCAACATTCCACACTGCAAGTGATGCGGAGCCGCTATCAAGAAGCAAATCTTTTGGAATATTCAATGCATAGGTAAAAAGATGATGATTTTTATCTGAATTTACATTAATAAAAATAGACGCTCCATCACCCAAGTCGGAAGGATGGGCATTAATGCTTGCACAGCATCTGACTGCTACGTCTCCATGAATACCAAGGATAAATATCTTTTGAGTGCTTGGGATATTACTTATGTCTGAATACATAACCCACTTTCCTGCATTATCTTTTTTTATCAGACCTACTTTTGGTGTGGATTTTTGAGCCAAGCCTGCAACGGGAAATGGGAGCAACAGAAAGCCTAATAAAAATATTTTTGTAATTGTCATTTCCCATCATCCGACCAATGTGGAGGGTCGCTCATTAATTTATGAACACCATAAGAACTTCCGAGCTTATACAAGTCATTCATATTTGATATCTTCACACTCTCCCTCTTCGCATTTACAAATGTCTTTTCCTCATACCCTGTAATGGTCATATCGATGGCCCTCCTCAGAGAGTACCGAGTAGTCTTCAACGCTGGGGGATAGACAATTTGGTACCCCCTCACCATCTCCTGCGCAGCGGCTACAGCCTCTTTATGATTGGGGTGGCCCCAGCATCCAGATGCTCCCAATCAATATCCACCCCATCCATCGCTGGCACAGATGACGGATCGGTACCATGTGCGATCTTGTATGACCAATGCATAAGATAGACACGCTCTGGCGGTCGATATGTGGTCGAAATTATTACTCTTGCCCCACCTGCTCTTAGAGCAGCGATGAAATCATCAACATCGGTGCGAAATGGCTGAATTAAATCAGCAGTTGATGTGCTCGGTAGAAAACGACCCACCCATTGCAAACCACTTTTCTCCTTTTTAGGCACATTTACTATCACCCTTGTCACAGAACCAGGTGTCGTATTCGTTCTCGCTGTTCCCACGCGTGTATCAGTCATATGAATCTTTTATATATAGAGATGCAGGTTTTCCGCACCATTCGTTACAACACGAGATGTCTTACCCTGAGCGTCCGTAACCCCTGTCGTTACCGAACCCGAGGATGAAACGATTCGGTACGCTTTATTGCAGACTGGACGGCCCAGTTGATCAAGCACCTGAAACTGGTCGTCATACAGCGAAGCAGCTCCTACCCACGACCCATAGCCCTGACGTATCACCTCATCCGTCTCGATGGTCTGATACATGTCTGTGCGTGAGTTAATAAGTCGCGGTGACGGCCTGCAATCGCAAAGACAAAGATCGCCATCCAATGCAACATCACGCCCATGCACGCTTTCTCTGAGCCGTGGTCCGTTCGGGCATATCTTCCCTACTGTTCCACACTCTCGGCAGATGACGTCGTCGCCGATCAAGGCCAGCGCGCGACCATTATTTGTGGAATGGGTTGTGGAACTTCTCACGGCTCCGCCCCCACGCGCAGTAGTCGTATCACCATCCAAGATGTTGTACCGTCTCATGTGACCTGCTCCCGCGCTCGCGGCACGTAAGCCGGATCAAGAAGTCTCTCGATGGGTTTGCCGTGATAGTCCACCAGCCTGCAGTTTTTGGTTTGCAGTGTATTGATGATGCCGGCGCCGTTGTCGAGCCGACTATCAACCAGCGCGAATGGCGTCTCGTAAAGGGTCGCGCCGAAGCCTGTGCCGTCTACGATAATTGCCGTATTACCGTCCTCGCAGGACATCGCGCCCCCTACGACAGCTAGTGGCACGCCGTCGATCGTTACACTGTTTGCTGCGATGACTTGGCCCCCTTGCTCTGTCAATGACCCCATCGTTACCAATAGATGATTGGTCTTGACGGCACGCTTCTGTACATCTTCAGACATTCACTTAGCTCCACTCGGCGCGATTTCGGCCTGCGAGCGCGCGAATGTCTCACTACATCCGTTCAATGGGAATTAGAAAAGTCCCACTATCGTTGGGGAAAAGTCCCAATGTGGGACTTCGGATATCGCGGAAGTTCTCAGGTACCACCAGGGCGGATATATCCGACAAGAGCAGGCGTTACTATTTGCGCCGGCATCAAGGTCGACCTAGCTGCGACAATCCTACGCCTCGACCCGCTTCCACGGTCCCACCGCTACCGGAAAGCTGGCATGAGGCGGCTGGAGATTGGCTCGCTGCCGCACGTGCCCTTCCTTGTCCATGCCGAATACAGCCAGTGCCCGAAACTGGATGGCCACCGTGTCACCGATCTCGCTCGCATGGCGATGCCAATCGTGCTCGCTCCATTCCGCTTCCAGCGATAGGTCGTGGTCTTCCAGATACAGGCCGATGCGTACAGTGCCGGCCACATGACGGATGTTCAAAAGTTTCGCCTTCAGCCCTTCGCCCGGACGCGGCGAAGGAAGCACATCTTCAGGGCGTACGTGGATCGTAAGGTCGTCGTGTACCCCGAAGCCGCTGAGCGGCCATGTATCGCCAAGCACACGCAACTGACCATTCTCGATTTCACCAGGCAAGCTCTGGCCGCGGGCGATAAAACGCGAAGCAAACGGCGAAGCCGGCTCGCGATGAATCTGCTCCGGCGTGCCGATCTGCTCAATATGTCCGCGATTCATCACGACCACGCGATCGGCCATCTCCAGGGCTTCGTCCTGATCATGTGTCACGAACAAGGTGGTGATGCCGAGCGAACGATGGAACTCGCGCAGCCAGCGACGCAGAGTGATCCGTACCTGCGCATCCAGCGCACCGAAGGGTTCATCCAGCAACAGCAGCCGGGGCTCGATCGCCAACGCCCGCGCCAAGGCCACCCGCTGACGCTGCCCGCCGGAAAGCTGGGCGGGATACCGATCGGCCAACCCTTCCAGTTCCACTCGTTGCAGCAGCGAGTGCACGCTCGCCTTGATCGCCGAGGCGCGCGGTCGCAGACGCCAGGGGCGCACCCGCAAGCCGAACGCGACGTTCTGCGCCACGGTCATGTGCGGAAACAACGCATAGTGTTGAAACACCAGCCCCACGCCGCGCCGCCGCGCATCCAGCGCCAGCAAATCCTGCCCGTCGCGCTGCACCCAGCCGGCATCCGGATGATCCAATCCCGCCAGGATGCGCAACAGACTGGTCTTGCCCGAACCCGAAGGGCCCAGCACGGCGACGAATTCGCCATCGGCAATCGTCAGGCTGACGTCGTTCAGGGCGGTGAACGAGCCGAACTGTCGACGCAAATGAGATATCTCGATAGCCATCGTGTCAGGTGCTCTCAGCGATCCGCATGTAACTCGCCGCCATGCCGCCATTCCAGCAAACGTTTGAGCCCAAGCGTGAAGACAGTAAGCAGGGCGAGTAGTGAAGCGACTGCAAAGGCAGCCGAAAAATTTTCTTGGTAAAGCTGATCCACTTGCAGCGGAAGTGTGTTGGTGATGCCACGCAGATGGCCTGAGACGATGTAAACGGCGCCGAATTCGCCCATCGCCCTGGCGTTGCAGAGCAGAACGCCATAAAGCAGGGCCCAGCGCACGCGCGGCAGCGTCACCCGAAAGAAAATCTGCCAACCGCCGGCACCCAGGGTCAACGCTGCTTCTTCTTGCTCGGAGCCTTGCGCTTGCATCAAGGGCATCAGCTCTCTCGCCACAAAAGGCAGCGTGACGAATACGGTCGCCAATACCAAACCTGGCAAAGCGAAGATCACCTGCAAGCCATGCGCTTCCAGCCATCCGCCCAGCCAGCCGTATTTGCCGTACACCAGGATCAACATCATGCCGGCCACCACCGGCGACACCGAGAAAGGCAGGTCGATCAGTGCAGCCAACCAGGCCTTGCCGCGGAAATCAAAATGCGTCATCGACCAGGCGGCAGCCAGCCCGAACACCACGTTCAAAGGCACCGCGATGGCCGCGACGGTGAAGGTCAGACGCACGGCGGCGAGAGTGTCCGGCTGACGGATCGCATTCCAGAAAAACTCCGTGCCCTGGCGAAACGCCTCGGTAAAAATCGCCAGTAACGGAAACACCAACAACCAGACCAGTACCAACACGGCCGCCGCGATAAGCCCACCTCGCACCCAAGGCGTCGAGCGCGACGGCCTGCCGATGGACATCACGGCGGAGATGGCGGCCATCAGCGCACCACCGCCCAGCGACGCGTCCATCGTTGCAAGCACGCCATCGCCACCAGCAACAGCAATGAAGCCGCCAGCATGACGGCGCCCAGCGCCGCCGCGCCGCGGTAGTCATACTGCGAGTCGATCTTCTGCACGATCAAATAGGGAGCAATTTCCGTGCGGAACAGACGATTGCCGGAAATGAACACGACCGAACCGTACTCGCCGATCGCACGCGCCAACGCCAAGGCGTAACCGGTCAGCAAGGTCGGCAGCAGCAACGGCAGCAGCACGCGAAAGAAGCGTTGCACCGACGATGCGCCAAGCGTGTACGCCGCTTCTTCCAGATCGCTCTCCAGACTTTCCAGCACCGGTTGCAAGGTTCGCACCACGAAGGGAAAACCTACGAACACCATCGCCAGCAACACACCCAGGCGCGTATAGGCCACCTCGATATTCCACGATGCCAGGCGGCTGCCAATCCAGCCGTTCGGCGCATACAACGCAGTCAGTGCGATACCCGCGACCGCTGTCGGCAAGGCAAACGGAAGATCGACCCATGCGTCGCACAGGCGACGGAACGGAAAGCGGTAACGCACCAGCACCCACGCCACCAACAAGCCAAGCACCGCATCGATCGTCGCCGCCACTAACGCCGCGCCAAAGCTCAATCGCAGCGATGCCAGCACCCTGCGCGACCCGATCTGCGCCCACCAACCGTGTGGCCCCAGATCGCAGGCCGTCCATATCAGCGCCGCCAAAGGCAGCAACACGCAACTGGCCAGCACGGCCAAGGTATAGCCGGTACTGAGTCGAAATCCCGGAAGGACAGGACGTGTCATGCGTTGTCGCACGGGAGGCTCACTGCTCCCCCTCCGTAATCTGATCGAACACGCCACCATCCGCAAAGTACGTGGCTTGCACGTTGCGCCAATCACCGAACTGCTGCGCAATCGTGAAGGTGTTCACCGCCGGAAACTGCGCGGCGTACTTCGCCGCGACCGAAGCCAGCCGCGGACGAAAGAAATGCTTGGCCGCAAGCGCCTGTCCTTCCGGGCTATACAAGAACTGCAGGTAAGCCTGGGCGACTTGCCGCGTGCCATGCGCCTTCGCTACCGAATCGACCACCGATACCGGCGGCTCCGCCAGGATGGTGGTCGACGGAACGACGATCTGATAATTACCCTTGCCGAACTCCTGCTGCGTCAGCAGCGCCTCGCTTTCCCAGGCGATCAGTACATCGCCAATGCCACGCTGCACGAACGTATTGGTAGCACCGCGCGCACCGGTATCCAGCACCGGCACGTGTTGATAGAGCTGACTGACGTAGGCGCGCGCCTTGTCGGCATTGCCGCCCGGCTGGCGCACTGCCCATCCCCACGCTGCCAGGAAATTCCAGCGCGCACCGCCCGACGTTTTCGGATTGGGTGTAATCACCTGCACGCCCGGACGAATCAGGTCCGGCCAATCGCGGATATGTTTCGGATTGCCCTTGCGTACCAGGAAGACGATGGTCGATGTGTACGGCGAGCTGTTGTCCGGCAGCCGCTTCTGCCAATCCTTGGCAAGCAGGCCTTTGTCCGCCAACACATCGATGTCGTACGCAAGCGCGAGTGTCACCACGTCCGCCTGCAAACCATCGAGCACCGCCCGTGCCTGCTTGCCCGAGCCGCCATTGGACGTGGTCACCGTGACGTTCTGTCCCGTCTGTTTGGCCCAATAAACCTTGAACGCACTGTCCACGTCCTGAAAATATTCGCGGGTCGGGTCGTAGGACACGTTGAGAAGCCTCGTATCCGCCGCCATCGCACAACATCCCGCGCCGAGCGAGATCAGCGTTACCAAAACCAGCAGTATGCGTCTCATGCGTGACATTCTCCTCGGCGCGATGCCTCCACCCTGCACTGCACTATAGGTTTGGAAGGATGGACGGCTAAAAGCACGGATCGTGCTATCCATATGCCATGCCCTCCGCTAGTTATATGTAAATCTCTGCCCGCAGCTCGAAGATGTGCGGATTGATGACCAGTCCGCGCCGATTGCTGAACGCACGGATGTAATTGGCCTGCAGCCTCAAATGCGTACCGACGTACCAATTGAGCCCAGCCGTCCAGTCATGCTCCTTGCCGCCCTGCACCGGCCCGTCATTGAGATCAAGCTCGCTGTAACGCAGCGCAAACTCCACGGCGCCCCAGGGATGCGAGGGAATCACATTCTTGACGTTGCCGCCCTGGTATCGGCGGGACTCTCCCGTGAGCACCCACGTACCGAACACGTAATAGCCGTCAAAGTCATAGCGCGGCTTTGGCACGTCGAAAGCGGTGTGCGCTTGCAGGTATTCGCTCTGCACGGACCACGGTCCCTGGATCCACAGGCCTTCCAGCCCTACTCGATCGATGTGATTGACACCTGTCAGCGTGCCAGAACTGACCAAGGCCGTCGTGGTAAGCCCCGCTTCGGGCAACGATTTGAAGCTGGCCGTAGATGGCTGCTGGACACCGAGTGCATCGACGATGCCATAGGGCCGCTCCTGCGATGCCGCCACGCCCAGGTGCAACACGCGAGCCGTTTCATGAATCGGCACCCAGGCGACGCGAGCGGCCACTGTATGGCCGTTGTTCCTGCCTTCCATATTCTCCCCGTAATAACCGAGGCTAGCCAGCCAATGTTGCCGCTGGATCGCCCAGTCGACGCCGATCCGGCGATTCTCGTATACCGCCTGCGACGGTAACGCCAGCTCGATGAAGGTGGTTTGGGTAGAAGTGGTGACGCCCTCGAAACTTACCGGCGTTTTGCTTTGCCCAAAACGCAGGGCGCCGAAGTCCTCACCGAACAACGCCTGCGACTGCAAACGGACAAAGGCGTCCTGCCATTGCTGGGACTGGAAATCGTAATAAAGAGTGGCGTCATAGACCCCCGGCTTTCTTACATAGAAGCCCAGGTATCGGCGACGGTTGGTATGCGCGTCCGTGAATTTATTGTCGTCATGTGAAAAGTCGTTGACGTCATATTGATAACGCAATACCAGGCCGATATCCGTGCCATCGCTCAGCTGTACCTGCGTGGGCCAGTGATTTAACCAGTCATCGTCGGAAGCAGCCGCTGGGCGACAAGCCAGCACGGCTAATGCACCGAGAAAGACGGATGTGAAGATGGCATTGACACGGCCTGGCTTGGATCTTCGCGGCATAAGCAACTCCGGCACCGCAAGCGGCGCATGGGTCGATGAGAGCAAACAGTCCCTAAGACGCCTTGGAGATGCGCCTTGATCCATGCTGCCCGGCCGGTTTTGTGCAATGGAAAGGAGGGAATGGCATGCGGTTATGCCGCGCCATCATTTCTTGGCAAATAAACGGAGTTCTAACATTGCTCGACTAGATGGACGTCTAAACGTCCAGGGACACGCAACGATGACGGCCGTCACACTCTCACCCCTGCCGGAGGACAAGCAATCGCTGGTTGCACGCCTTGTCGACGGGCTGGAAGCACCGGCATTGCATTGGCTTTCCGGCTATCTCGCGGGTGTGGCGGCGCAACGCCAGACGCCGGGGAAAAGTAGCGGTGAAGCACCGCCTGCGGCCGAAGCCCAAGCTCGCCTCACCGTGCTTTACGGCAGCCAGACCGGCAATGCCAAGCGCCTGGCCGAGGAACTTGGGCGTCGTGCAGGCTCAGCCGGCCTCGCGGTGCGGGTGGTTCGCGCAGATACCTACGCCACCCGCGAACTGAAACAAGAGCGTCTGCTTTACATCGTGATCAGCACACAAGGCGACGCCGAGCCGCCGGACGATTCGCGCGCGCTGGTCGAATTTCTCAACAGCGCACGCGCTCCCAAATTGGATGGCTTGCGTTATGCCGTACTGGGTTTGGGCGATTCCAGTTACCCGGACTTCTGCGCGATCGGTCGCGGCCTGGATGAACGCCTTGCGACACTGGGAGCACAACGGCTGCTCCCGGCCGGCGAGGCGGACATCGACCTGGAAACAGTGACGCAGCCTTGGCTGGAGCAGGCGCTGCAGCAGGCACGCGAGCAGCTGAAGATCGCTACACCGCTCGCGACAGTGACGCCGCTGCGCACTTCACGCAGCGTACCCGCCTGGCATCGGGACCAGCCGTTCGCATCGCCCATCTTGCTCAATCAGCGCATCACCGGCCGCGATAGCGACCGCGACGTGCGCCATGTCGAACTGTCGCTGGAAGGCTCTGGCCTGCGCTATTCCCCCGGCGATGCGCTCGGCGTATGGCCCACCCAGTCGCCCGAGCTGGTCGACGCCGTGTTGAAGACATTGCGGCTGGACGGTGACACACGCGTCCGCGCGGGCGAAGAAGAATACCCGCTGCGAACCTGGCTTGCCGAACGACGGGAGCTGACGCAACTGACCCGGCCGTTCTTTGCCGCGCACGCAGAGCGCAGCGGCGATGCCCAACTGCGCGATTGGTTGTCACCCGCCTCACGTGATGCATTATCGGCATTGTTCGGGCAATGGCAGGTACTGGATCTGCTGCAGCGCCATCCCGCCGACTGGACGGCCGATGCGTTGGTGCAGGCGCTGCGTCCGCTGGCACCGCGCCTGTATTCGATCGCGTCCAGCCAGGCAGTCGTCGGCGAAGAAGTGCACATCACGGTCAGCCACGTGGACTACATGCTGGACGGCGCTTCGCGCTGGGGTGTGGCGAGCCGCTATCTCGCTGCGCAGAGAGAAGGCCAAGCCGTTCCTGTCTTCATCGAAGCCAACGAGCGCTTTCGGTTGCCCGGCGATGACCGTGACATCGTGATGATCGGCGCCGGCACCGGCGTCGCACCGTATCGCGCATTCGTGCAAGAGCGCGCCGAGCGAGCGGCCAGTGGCCGCCATTGGCTGGTGTTCGGCAATCCGCACATGTATTCCGATTTTTTGTATCAGGCCGAGTGGCAGCACGCCTTGAAGAGCGGCCAGCTGTATCGCATCGACCTTGCGTTCTCGCGCGATCAGGCTGAAAAAATCTACGTGCAACACCGCTTGCTCGAACAAGGCCGGCGACTTTACGAGTGGCTGGAAAACGGGGCCCATCTTTACGTCTGCGGCGATGCCAGCCGCATGGCCAAGGACGTGCATAAGACGCTGATCGCGATCGTGGCCGAGCATGGCGGACGCAGTGTCGAAGACGCCGAGGCGTGGCTCAATCAGTTGATCCAACAGGGCCGTTACGCCCGCGATGTGTACTGAGGTTTGCGATGAGCCATACGCCGCTATCCGATTTCGAACGCGTCAAGGCGCGTAGCCGGTTTTTGCGCGGCACGCTGACCGAGAGCCTGGCCGATCCGGTCACGGGCGCGATCAGCGATGACGACAACAAGCTGCTGAAATTCCACGGCAGCTATCAACAGGATGATCGTGATCTGCGCGAAGAGCGCCGCAAGCAAAAATTGGAGCCGGCTTATCAATTCATGGTACGCGCCCGGCTGGCCGGAGGGATTCTAAGTCCCGCGCAATGGCTGTCCTTCGACCATATAGCACGCACCTGGGCCAATCACTCCCTGCGCATCACCACGCGCCAGACCTTTCAGTTGCATGGCGTGCTCAAGCGCAATCTGAAGCGATCTATCGCCGCCATGAACGAAGCGTTGGTAAGCACCATCGCTGCCTGCGGCGATGTCAACCGCAATGTTGTCGCCAGCGCCAATCCGGTCCACTCCCCGGCGCATCGGCTCGCCTACCACTGGGCCGAACGCTTGTCCGAGCACCTGAAGCCGAAGACGCGCGCCTATCATGAAATCTGGCTGGATGAGCAACAGGTGGCCGGCGGCGAAGAAGAGAGCGAGCCGCTGTACGGGCCAACGTATCTGCCGCGCAAGTTCAAGATCGGCGTGGCAGTGCCGCCCACCAATGATGTGGATGTCTTCGCGCAAGACCTGGGCTTGATCGCGATCATCGAACACGATGAACTGCTCGGCTTCAATGTAGCCGTCGGTGGCGGCATGGGCGCAAGCCATGGCGACCCCAGCACGTATCCGCGACTCGGCAGCGTCATCGGTTTTGTGACGCCCGAGCAATTGCTGCGCACAGCTGAAGGCGTGATCGAGGTGCAGCGCGACCATGGCGATCGCCAGGAGCGTAAACACGCACGACTGAAATACACCATCGACAACATGGGCCTGGCTGCCTTCAAGGCGGAGCTGGAGCAGCGCATTGGTTTCACGCTGCAGCCATCGCGGCCCTACCACTTCGATCACAATGGCGATCGCTACGGCTGGACAGAAGGCGACGATGGACGCTGGCATCTCACGCTGCAGGTCGAATCGGGCCGTATCGCCGATCGTCCCGGCCAACTGCATCTCAGCGGCATGCGTGCGATTGCCGAAGTGCACGAGGGCGATTTCAGGCTGACCTGCAATCAAAACCTGATCATCGCGAACGTACCCGAGGCGCAGCGCGAGCGCATCGATGCGCTCGTCGAAGCCTACACATTGGATGGATATCGTCGCCTCAGCGGCATCCGGCGTCATGCCGTGGCATGCGTGGCCTTTCCGACCTGCGGACTGGCGATGGCGGAAAGCGAGCGCTATCTGCCGGAACTGCTGCCGAAAATCGAAGCCTTGCTCGATCGACATGGTTTGAGCGATGCACCGATCCTGCTGCGTTTGTCCGGATGTCCGAACGGATGCTCGCGCCCTTATCTTGGCGAGATTGCGCTGGTGGGACGCGCGATTGGCCGTTACGACCTGCGCCTCGGCGCAGATTTTGTGGGCCGGCGGCTCAATCGCGTCGTGCGCGAGAACATCGACGAAAGCGAAATCCTGGCGGAACTCGACCGGCTGTTTGCCCGCTATGCAGCGGAACGTCATGAGCAGGAACGCTTCGGCGACTTCCTGGTGCGCAGCGGCGTACTGCCCGCTCCTCGCCACCCGCTTGAAGTGGAGGTGCTTGCATGAGCCTGCCCACCCCCGAGCAAGCGACCAATGATGCGCGTGCACGCGTCAAGCTGGACGCGTGGCTGCTCGCGCTTACGGCGGAAGATCGCATCGACTGGGCCTTGGCACATTTGCCCGGCACGCATGTGTTGTCATCGAGCTTTGGCGCGCAATCGGCGGTGTCACTGCATCTGCTTACGCAACGCGTGCCACGCATTCCGGTGATCGTCATCGATACCGGCTATCTGTTTCCGGAAACCTACCGCTTTATCGATGAACTGACCGAGCGCTTGTCGCTCAACCTGCACATCGTTCGCCCTGTTTTGTCGCCAGCATGGCTGGAAGCGCGGCATGGAGAACTATGGAAACAGGGCCGCGAAGGCCTGGACCATTACAACCGCCTCGCCAAAGTAGAGCCGATGCAACATGCGCTGGCCGAGACGGATGCCGGCACCTGGTTTGCGGGACTTCGCCGCCAGCAATCACTGAGCCGCGCCGCCACGCCCGTCCTCGATCATCGACATGGCCGCTGGAAAATGCATCCGATCATCGACTGGTCCGATCGCGATGTCGGTCTTTACCTGCGCCGTCACGACCTGCCTTATCACCCGCTATGGGACAAGGGATATATCTCGATCGGCGATACGCATACCACACGCCGCTGGGAACCTGGCATGCGCGAGGAGGACACCCGCTTTTTCGGCATCAAGCGCGAATGCGGACTGCACCTGGATGTGTAGGCAAACATAGCAACACGAAAAAACGAACGGATTGGCGCGATGCAGACCGAGGCTCGCAGCCAATGCATAGAACGAGCAACAGCCCCGATTCAAGGACACCCTCATGAAAGCCCTGGCCGCCGAGCTTGCCTCGGCCGAACACGAAGCGCTGGTGGCGCCGCACGGCGGCGTACTGCGTGAACTCTACGTCTCTGCACCCGAAGCCGAATCGCTCAAGCGACTTAGTGCATCGCTGCCGCAATGGACCCTCAACCAACGTCAGTTATGCGATCTGGAACTGCTTCTCAACGGCGGTTTCTCGCCATTGCAGGGATTTCTCGGTCGCGCGGATTACGACAGCGTCGTCAGCAACATGCGATTGGCGGACGGTACGTTATGGCCGATGCCGATCGTGCTGGACGTGGACGAGGCTTTCGTCGCACGCCTCCCCGAACACGCGCAGATCAGCCTCAACGATACGCAAGGCACGCCGCTTGCGGTGCTTACGGTGGAGGATGTGTATTTTCCTGATCACCTTGCCGAGGCACGGCAGGTATTTGGCACCACCGACCGGACACACCCTGGCGTCGCGGAATTGCTGGATCGCACGGGCTCGGTCTATCTCGGTGGTCGCGTGCAGGGCATCCAGCCGCCCGCGCATTACGACTTCACCGCGCTGCGCCATAGTCCACGCCAATTGCGCGACTGGTTCCACCAGCACGGCTGGCACCGCATCGTCGCGTTCCAGACGCGCAACCCGATGCATCGCGCGCATCGTGAGCTGACCCTGCGTGCAGCGGAACAAGTGGGGGCAAAGCTGCTGATCCATCCCTCGGTAGGACGTACAAAGCCGGGCGATGTCGATCACTACACGCGTGTACGTTGCTATCGCGCGCTGCTGGATCATTATCCACAGGACCACGCCGCGCTTTCGCTGTTGCCGCTGGCGATGCGCATGGGTGGCCCACGTGAAGCCCTATGGCATGCCATCATTCGCAAGAACTACGGCGCAAGTCACTTCATCGTAGGCCGCGACCACGCCGGCCCCGGCAAGGATGCGCAAGGCGAGCCGTTCTACGATCCCTACGCCGCACAAGACTTGCTGGCCGAGCATCAAGACGAACTCGGCATTCGCATCGTGCCGTTCCCGGCTATGGTCTATGCCGCGAATCGCGATGCTTACGTTCCACAGCCCGAAGTCGAAACCGGTGATGAGGTCCGCGATATCTCAGGTACGGAACTGCGGCGACGCCTGCACGACGGAGAGGCGATCCCGGAATGGTTCACGTTTCCGGATGTAGTCAGGATTCTGCGTGAGCGTCACCCCGCCCATGCACGCCAGGGCTTCGCTTTGTTCTTCACCGGCCTTTCCGGCTCGGGCAAATCCACCCTGGCGCAAGCGGTGCTGGCTAAATTGCTTGAAACCAGCAGCCGCCCCGTCACCGTGCTCGACGGTGATGAAGTGCGTCGGCATCTATCCAAGGGACTGGGTTTCTCACGCGAAGATCGCGATGCGAACATCACGCGCATCGGCTATGTCGCAAGCGAAGTCGTACGCCACGGCGGCATTGCCATCTGCGCGCCTATTGCACCTTATGCAAGTGCGCGTGCCGAAGCGCGCGAACTGGTACAGGCGCATGGACGTTTCGTGGAGATCCATGTTTCCACCCCGCTGGAAACATGCGAAGCGCGCGATCGCAAAGGTCTCTATGCGGCAGCGCGCGCCGGCAAGATCAAGGGATTCACCGGCATTGACGATCCTTACGAAATACCGGCCGCACCAGAGCTGCGCATGGACACCAGCGCGACCTCGGTGGGCGAAGCCGCTGACCGCGTCGTTGCATGGCTACGCAGTAAGGAGTTGGTCTGAGAGGCTGCCCGCGATCTTTGCCGCACCGCTCGCTGCGAGCGGTGCGGCATGTGTCAGGCGGCGCGCGTCACAGTGCGCCGAACCGTACGCGACTGCAACTCGCTCCACAACGGCGGCACGGGCCACTGCGCTTCCGCATGACCGGCCACGACGCGCCGCAATTCGGCCTCGTCGATTTGCGGCGCCACCAGTCGCGCCAGCTGTGCCACATAGCTGCGCAGCACGTGGTCGCGACGCAACACCATCCAGCTGGTGCAGACAGGCAGTAGATGATCGATGTTGAGCGAGACCAGTTCGCGTGCGTCCGCCGGCGTAATCGCCATCTCGGCGAGGATGCCCACACCCAGGCCCGCAAGCACATACGTCTTGATCAAGTCCGCATCGACCGATGTGCAGGCGATGCGCGGGCTGAGGTCCACAGCGCCAAAGGCACGCCGCAGCGACGACTCCGGTTGCAGGGACGATTCGTAGCTGACCAGCGGGTGTTCGGACAGGTCCTCGATACGCAGCGGGCGCCCCAGCTTGGCCAGAGGATGGCCTTGCGGCACGACGGCACGCCGATACCAACGGAACAATGGCACCGCGATGCCGCCTTCCGGCGCCTGGCCGCTGGTGCTGACGATGACCAGGTCCACCTCGCCGCTTTCGAACAAGCTGATGATGCGACCTTCGCCCTGCGGACGAATGTGCACCCCCAAATCGGGGTATTGCTGCTTCAGGCGCGCGATAGCATCCGGCAACACGAAGCGCGCTTGCGTATGCGTCGTGGCAACCGACAGCTCGCCGTGCGCTTCTTCGCGCAGGTTGGCGGCCAGCGCGCGGATATTGCGTGCTTCGTGCAGGATGCTGCGCGCTCTTTCCAGCACTTGCGCACCGGCCGGCGTGATCGCGTCCAGGCTCTTGCCGCGGCGGGTAAAGACCTGGAAACCGAGTTCGCCTTCCAATTGCTTGAGCTGCTTGCTGATGCCGGACTGCGTCGCATGAACGTTATCGGCGGCGAGCGTGATGTTAAGGCCCGCGTCGGCGATGGCGACGATATAGCGGAGTTGCGTGAGGGTCATGAGATCGGCTCCAGAACGGGTCGCGTGCAAGGTTGTGCCAGGCGCATGGCGCAGCACATACAGCTCACGAACCACTCTGGACGGCGTTTCATCACGTTCTCCACACGCACCGGCCCATTACCGGTCATCGCAGGACCTTAACACAGTGTTATTTGGACGTCTATACATCTATCAGTCTCCGCAACAAAGGCTTACGGCCTATGCCAAGTCGGCATAACTTCTGTCGCAGCGGCCATTTCCGTGGAGCCGGCAACGGCGTTAGCGTGTTCAAGCTTTCTTGCGTTTAAGGACACGCGTCATGCAGCTCTACCCGCTGTTCGCCGACTTGACCGATCGCCCTGTGCTGGTGGTGGGCGGCGGCGACGTGGCGGCCAGAAAAGTTTCCATGCTGATGAAAGCCAGCGCCAAGGTCATGGTGGGCGCACCCATGCTGGCTCCCGAATTGCGCGAGTGGGCTCAGCAGGGACATATCCGTTATCGCTCCGGTGCTTATCAATCCGAATGGCTGGATGGCGCATGGCTAGTGATTGCCGCCACACGTTCACGCCGTTTAAATGCGCGTATCGCTAACGATGCGCAAGCCAGGCGATGCCTGGTGAATGTGGTGGACGATCCCGCGCTCTCCAGCTTCCAGGTTCCCGCGGTGATCGACCGCTCGCCGTTGCTCGTGGCTATTTCAACCAGCGGCACGGCGCCGGTATTGGCAAGGCGCCTGCGCGAACGCATCGAAAGTTTGCTTGATCCTGCCATCGGCCCACTGCTGCAACTCGCTCAGCGTTATCGCGCCCGTATTCGCGCGCGCTACGAAGATCTTGCAGCGCGTCGCGCGTTCTATGACTGGCTGCATGACGGTCCTGTTGCGGCACTTTTGCGCACAGCCCAATCCGCTCGCGCTGAGCAGGCACTGACTGCCGCATTGGATGGACATGCATGCCTGAAAGTCCAGGGTTCCGTGTCACTGGTCGGCGCAGGTCCGGGCGATCCAGGCCTGCTTACATTGCGTGCGTTGCGGGCCTTGAATGAAGCCGATGTGATTCTGCATGACGCTTTGATCAGCGACGACATTCTTGAACTGGCGCGGCGTGATGCGCGGCGGATTGCAGTCGGCAAGCGCGGCGGCGGCGCGCATACACCGCAGGCATCGATCCATGCCTTGCTACTTGAGCACGCACGGGCGGGACAGAAGGTAGTCCGGCTGAAAGGCGGCGATCCCTTTGTTTTTGGGCGCGGCGGCGAGGAACTGGCCTTTCTGCGCGAGCACGGCGTTGCCTGTGAAGTGATTCCGGGCATTACTGCGGCGCTTGCCTGCGCAGCCTACAGCGGCGTGCCGCTCACGCATCGCGATTACGCGCAATCGGTGCGCCTGGTTACAGCGCATTGCCAGCACTCGTTGAATACGCAGGATTGGGCCGACCTCGCGCGTGAGCGGCAAACCCTCGCGATCTACATGGGTGTAAGCCAACTCGACGAACTGACCCGGCAATTGCTCGCTCATGGACGCGCTGCCGATACGCCGTTCGTGCTCATCGAGAACGGCTCGCTTTCGAGCCAGCGAACACTGGCCGGTGTGTTGGAAGAGCTACCGACGCTCGCCGCTCATCACGGCCTGCGTGCGCCGGCGATGCTTATTCTTGGCGAGGTCGCGGCCATGGCGAAGACCATGCACTGGTTCGGCGAGTGGCTGGCACCCCGTGCATCTGATTTGGCTGGCTCCGTGCATTTAGCGGACGCGGCCTAGGGCCTAAACCGCCCAGGTGCAAGCTCACTGGCAGGACAAGCGTTGTAGCCACGGTTGTGCGGCATGAACCCGTCCTGACACGGGAAGGCCGCCTGACAACCGATTCATGTCAGTCGCGTTACAGTCCTCACCTCTGGATGACGGTTTACGGACTGCATGAGCGACCTGCCTTCCACCTGGCTTTCACGACGCAGTGCCGCCTTGCGGGTGGTGCTGGTGCTGGTGATTGCAGTGCTATTTGCGCTGCTGACCAGCTTGCTTGATGGCCATGCGGGCGTCGCGGCATCGCAGTGGCTCGCCCAGCCAGCCTTCCCGCTCGCCAATGCCATACCGGGCTTGCTGCTGGCCTTGCTGCTGCTGGCCATGACCCGGCGCGTTTTTCTGTCGTTCGGCCTGGCTTATTTGCTGCAGGCAGTGATGTATGGGGTCAACGCCCTGAAGGTGGCCAACCTCGGAACGCCGTTGCTGCCAGCCGATTTCCGCATGGTGGGGCAGTTACGCAAAGGCGGCATGCATGTCCTCGGCAGTTATCTTCCGCACAGTCCATGGATCTATCTCGCCATCATCGGTGGCGTGCTGACGATGGCGGCGATGTGGCGTTACGAGCCACCGCTTTTTGGCCGCCGCACGGGTGGCAAACGACTCGCCACTGGTGGCGTGCTTGCCGCAACGCTGGTCACGCTGCTGCTTGGCGTACCCGGTTGGCGCGATCTTTATAACGGCCACAAGCTCTGGCTGGAGCCTTGGTCGGCGGCTGCCACCACCAACCATTCCGGGCTGGTCAGCTCGCTGGTGATGTTCCATCTGCAAGACCGTCGCACTAAACAGAAGGCCGATCCGGCAGCGGTGAGCAACCTGCTCCAGGCCACCGGCGACGCAGTGCGTGCGCGCATGCAGGCAACACCAGACCGGGGCACAGCGTTGCCCGATATCGTAGTGGTGCAGAGCGAGTCGTTTTTCGACCCGAGCATCATCCGCGGCTATGAAAACACCGATCTCACGCCCAACCTCCATCGCCTCGCGCAGGAGGGCATGAGCGGCCCGCTGCACATTCCAACCTATGGCGGCGGCACCATCCGCACCGAGTTCGAAGTGCTGACCGGTCTTTCGCTGCGCTACTTCGGCAACATGCAGTTTCCGTACTTGCAGCTCACTGACAAAGTCGTGCCGAGCATGGTGCGCACGCTGCGTGCGCATGGTTATGAAACCGTCGCCATTCATGGCAACGATCCAAGTTTCTGGAATCGCAATACTGCGTTCAAGGCGCTGGGGTTCGATCGCTTCGTCTCGCAGTCAAGCTTCCCCCACGACACCCCGATGGATGGCAAGTACATGGCCGACAGTGCCATGACTGACGAGATCATGGCGCAGCTGAAAGATTCCGGTCCGCCGCAATTCCTGTTCGCCATCAGCCTGGAGGCACACGGTCCTTACGATGTGACCCCCAAGGACCCCGCCGCGCGCGATGCGATTCCTGTTCCGTCGGTGGTCGATGCCAGGGACAAGGTGGAGGTGCAAAACTACCTCTATCATATGCAGCATGCAGATGAAGAACTCGGACGCCTGGCGACTTTGCTTGCCAAACGCAGCCGCCCGACCTTGCTGCTGTTCTATGGCGACCATCTGCCCGGGCTTACCGCGGCTTATCGTGAAACCGGCTTCGTGGACGGGCAGGACATGCTTGGCGAGCCAGGCACATGGCTATTGATCGATCCGCGCAATCCCGGCCAGCCACAGCGCATGGAGATGGCTTCGTGGATGTTGCCGGGCCTTCTGCTCGAACGCGCAGGCATTCACGACAATGCGTACTTTGCGCTCACGCAGGTACTGGCTCCCTCCCTCGCGAAATTGACTCGCGCGCCCGGTGCGTCACCGGTCTCCCTCGACGCGCAACAGCAGCAGTTCGATAAGGACATGGCAAGTGTCGCCGTCCTGCGTATGAAGGGCAAACTGGACAAGTTGCTGCCAGCCAGCCTGTTGCCTCCCAATTCTGCCGTAGCGAAACAGGAAGCCGAACAGGAAGACGTTCCAGCAGCAATCATGGGCGTTCATCGCTAAAACAGCCCTACCTCGGTTTAGTGCCGCATAAAAAGCTCCGCGTAAGCGGAGTTTTTTTGTTGCAGGAAACTTGCGATTTTTTGAAGACCCATGGTCGCGTCAGCGCCGATGAGCGCGTAGTCAGCTCAGGTCGGAAACGTTCTGCTTCGCAAACTATTTGGGAGCTTGTCCAAAATCGAGCAGCAAGCGTGGAGGATTATTCTGAAGAGCAATCCGGGGGAAGCAGATTGAGTGGGAGAGGACGATGGCGGCTTCAGCGTTTCGGTGGGATCCGAGTGCCAATCAAGTCTATAACGGACCTACCCGCACCTTGACCGGCGCGGCGGACAGCTTCAACAAAGATCTTGGCACAAGCTTCGTGCTGGATGCTCCATTGCAGACTTTGACACTGCAGGTTACTGATGCGGATATTCTCGCTGACGGAATCACTCTGTGGGGTTGGCAAAATACCGGCCTACCGGCAGCTGATGAAACAGCCATGACCCTGAAAAACGGTACGCTCGTCTATAACGGCGCCTACACGGGACAGGCATTATCCCCAACTTTTGATCTGGCGGCTGACCCGGGTATTCCGTCCGCTCAAATAGCCATAACGGTATCGGGTGATTCCAGTTTCCAGATCCTCGATACGGCAAATTTGATGGTCCTTGCGCCTCTGTCGCTGAAAATACAGGACACGGGATCCTTCACGACCAGCAATACGCCGTCCATAGAGATCAAACCCAATGATATGCCGTCAGCATCCATGATCCTGACGGTGCAGGACGGTGGTTTAGTCGATATCGAATGCAATGAATTTGAGGGACCCGTCAATGGAAGCTCTCTATCTGGCAACGCGAGTGTTTCCATCACGGCATACGACTGGCTTGGAACGGGCGGCTCGATCGTCTTGAGCGAGCAGTCGAGGTTATTGCTTAAATCCAGCGGCGGAATGAAATTGTTTGAAGCGCAACTTTATTTGCAAGATGACGCGGAAGCTTCGCTGTACGGTGAGTCTCTTATGTGCAGCGGCGGATCAAGCATCTATGCCGGCGGCAACGTGTGCGCCGAGATGCACTTCAATACCATTACCTTGGACGAGGGCTGCCGCTTCTCTCTCAGCGCCGCCGAAGCGACTTTCAGGATCGAGAGTTTTACTCCGGAGAATCAGCCATTTGATTTTTTGAACGGCACTTATCCGCAAGGCATCTTCAACTTCGTCACGAGTCGGCAAGCAATCAACAATAGCGAGTTCGTCATCAAGACGTTCGGAGAGCACGCCATTCCTTATATGTTGTTCGTGAAGAAGCTTATTTCTATCGACGGCGTTCCGGTGGATGAGAATCATGAAAATAAAATTCTCTGCCAGATCGAAACGGATGCCTACCTTCATATCCGCCTATTCCATTAGCAGGCGGCGAAGAAGTTGCCGGCCAGTCCACCGATTGCCGGCAGCGCAGTAGCGAACTCACTGGCAGACAACGCGATGACGCGCCTGCTCCAGGCAGTTGATACAGGTGCAGCTTGAGCAGATTGCTTGAGCCATCGCCGGGACGGCCCGTGCTGATAGCCTGACTGCGGACAAAAACCCAGAGCGCTCATGTCCAGCTTGTCGACGAAGGCCTGGATTACTCGAAGGGCATGATCAGCAGGGATCAAGTCCTCCAGATACAACGGAAACAGTGTGCTTTGGCTGCACCCTTCGCGATCACATGGCCCATAACAACAATGCCCTCGGGGTTCCGAGGGCATTGCCTGTCAATCACGCCACTTTGGCTGCATCAGGTTGGAGCGTTGGCACAGCCTGTTGCGCGGCCTTTTGACATTACGCAAAAGCGCAGGACTTAGAAGTCCATACCGCCCATGCCACCCATGCCGCCAGCCGGCGCATGGTTGTGCTCTTCCTTCTTCGGCAGCTCGGCCACCATGGCTTCGGTGGTAATAGCCAGACCCGCCACGGAAGAGGCGTACTGCAGCGCAGAACGAGTCACCTTGGTCGGATCCAGGATGCCCATTTCGACCATGTCGCCGAACTCGCCGGTGGCCGCGTTGTAGCCGTAGTTGCCACTGCCTTCCTTGACCTGGTTGACGATCACGGACGGCTCGGCGCCAGCGTTGAACACGATTTCGCGCAGCGGAGCTTCCAGCGCACGACGCGTGATGGCGATGCCGAGGTTCTGGTCTTCGTTGTCACCCTTCAGGTTGTCAACGGCCTTGAGCGCGCGGATCAGCGCCACGCCACCGCCGGGAACCACACCTTCTTCGACAGCCGCACGAGTGGCGTGCAGGGCGTCTTCGACGCGGGCCTTCTTTTCCTTCATTTCGACTTCGGTGGCGGCACCGACCTTGATCACCGCAACGCCGCCGGCCAGCTTGGCCACGCGCTCCTGCAGCTTCTCGCGGTCGTAGTCGGAGGAGGTCTCCTCGATCTGCGCCTTGATCTGCTTGATGCGCGACTGGATCTTCTCCGCTTCGCCGGCACCGTCGATCAGGGTAGTGTTTTCCTTGGTCACCACAACCTTCTTGGCGCGACCCAGATCCTGGATGGTGGCCTTCTCAAGCTGCAGACCCACTTCTTCGGAGATGACCTGGCCGTTGGTGAGGATGGCCATGTCTTCCAGCATCGCCTTGCGGCGGTCACCGAAGCCCGGCGCCTTCACGGCGGCAACCTTGACGATGCCGCGGATGGTGTTGACCACCAGGGTGGCCAGCGCTTCGCCTTCCACTTCCTCGGCGACGATCAGCAGCGGCTTGCCGGCCTTGGCCACGCCTTCGAGGATCGGCAACAGCTCACGCACATTGGAGATCTTCTTGTCGTACAGCAGGATGAACGGGTCTTCCAGCTCGACCTGTTGGCTCTGCTGGTTGTTGATGAAGTACGGGGAGAGATAGCCGCGATCGAACTGCATGCCTTCCACCACGTCCAGCTCGTTCTCGAGGCCCGAGCCCTCCTCGACGGTGATCACGCCTTCCTTGCCGACCTTCTTCATGGCCGTGGCAATGATGTCGCCGATGGCGACATCGGAATTGGCGGAGATGGTACCGACCTGGGCGATGGCCTTGTCGTCAGCCGTCGGCTTGGAGAGCTTCTTCAACTCTTCGACAGCGGCGATTACTGCCTTGTCGATGCCGCGCTTCAGATCCATCGGATTGATGCCGGCGGCGACGGCCTTCATGCCCTCGCGGATGAACGCCTGGGCCAACACGGTCGCGGTGGTGGTGCCGTCGCCTGCGTTATCCGAGGTCTTGGAAGCGGCTTCCTTGACGATCTGGGCGCCCATGTTCTCGTACGGATCGGCCAGCTCGATTTCCTTGGCGACGGACACGCCGTCCTTGGTGACGGTGGGGGCGCCGAAGCTCTTCTGGAGCACGACGTTGCGGCCCTTCGGGCCCAGCGTGACCTTGACCGCGTTGGCCAGGGTATTCACGCCCTTGAGGATGCGCGAGCGCGCGTCTTCACTGAAGCGGACTTCTTTAGCTGCCATGGGTGTATTCCTTCAAATTCAGTTATGGGGATGCCAAGAGAGGCGGGAGAGGCAATCAGCCTTCGATCACCGCGACGATGTCGTCTTCCTTCAGGAAGACCAGCTCTTCGCCGTCGATCTTGATTTCCTGGCCGGCATACTTGCCGAACAGCACGACTTCACCGGCCTTGACCGACATCGGACGGACCTTGCCGTCTTCCAGGATGCGGCCTTCGCCGGCGGCGATGACTTTGCCGCGGGTCTGCTTTTCGGTAGCGCTATCGGGGATGACGATGCCGCCGGCGGAGACACGCTCCTCTTCCAGGCGCTTGACGATGACGCGATCGTGCAGCGGACGCAGTTTGCTCATGGGATGAACTCCAGCTATGGCTTGGGTTGAAAAGTGGATGACCCCGGGCCGGCCTTGGTGACCGCTGTTAGCACTCGGAGTACGTGAGTGCCAATTCTAGTCACCAAAAAAACCCCTGCAAGAGGGGCCGGATGGGTCGTGCGAGTTTTAATGGGGGAAGCGGCAGGGCTTTCAAGGGCCGTCAATGAAACGACGTGGTTTGATAATTCGGAAAGGATCGACACCGACGACCAAAACGCTGACGATGCCCGCTTTCCACATCACGCAGATGAGTACCCAGGCAGTGAGCAGGGACCAGACATTACGCGAGCAGATTGTCAGCTACGGCCTGAAGCTGACCCCCTCAGGCCTGAGCCAAGGCACCTCCGGCAACCTTAGCGTGCGCCATGGCGACGGATTCCTGATCACCCCCAGCGGCACGCCCTACGAAGAGATCACACCCGCGTCCGTGGTGCAGGTAGCGATGGATGGACGCCACGCGGAAGGGCTACGCCCGTCCAGTGAGTGGCGTTTCCACCGGGACATCTATGCCGCACGCCCGGACGTGCATGCCGTGGTGCATGCCCATCCGCCCTATAGCACTGCGCTGGCAATGTGCCGCATGGATATCCCGGCAGCCCATTACATGATCGCGGTCAGCGGCGGCGATTCGATCCGTTGCGCCGGCTACTACACCTACGGCACACAGGAGCTGTCCGATGCCGTCGTACAGGCATTGCACGGACGCCTGGCTTGCTTGCTCGCCAACCATGGGATGATCGCGGCAGGCGCGACGCTGGAACAAGCGATGTGGCGAGCCGTGGAAGTGGAAACACTGGCCCGCCAGTATGCATTGGCGCTGCAGGTCGGCAAACCGGCGTTGCTCAACGACACCGAGGTGACACAGGTGTTGGAAAAATTCAGCAACTACGGCCTCATGTCCCGCAAAGAAACGTCCACCTGACGAGGTCTCATGTCCACCTCCGAAACGGTTCTGCTCTGCTACTGCACCTGTCCAGATGCCGCCAGTGCGCAGCACTTGGCCGAGTCGGTGGTGGACGAATCGCTCGCCGCCTGTGTCAATCGCATTCCCGGCATTCAATCGACCTATCGCTGGAAAGGCGATGTCACCACAGATGCCGAAGAACTGCTGATCATCAAGACCACGGTCGCCCGCTTCGAAGCCTTGAAAGAACGCGTTCTAGCCTTGCATCCCTATGAACTGCCCGAACTGGTTGCCGTACCGGTCGAATACGGGCACACGGCTTATCTGGACTGGGTGCGATCCGCAGGTGAGCGGTAGGCTGTTTCCCCTTTTAAGGGCAGGCATCACATCAGGCATGTCTCACAATGTGGCTCTAGTCCGATAGCGCCTAGGATGGCGACATTATCAAAGCGAGACACGGACCATGATCGACCTTTACTTTGCCCCGACACCCAATGGACTCAAGATCAAACTGCTCCTGGAAGAGATCGGGCTGGCTTACCGTGAGATCCCGGTAAGTCTCAGCAAAGGCGAGCAATTCCAGCCTGCCTTCCTCGCCATTTCACCCAATAACAAGATCCCGGCGATCGTTGACCACGCACCCGTTGATGGCGATTCCCCCATTTCGCTGTTCGAGTCGGGGGCCATCCTGCTTTATCTCGCCGAGAAGACCGGTCATCTGCTGCCACGCAACCCGCGCGGCCGTGCCGAGGTGTTGCAGTGGTTATTCTGGCAGGTAGGCGGCCTGGGCCCGATGGCCGGGCAGATCGGCCACTTCAACGTCTACGCGCCGGAAAAGGTGCCGTACGCCATCGACCGCTACACCCGCGAGACCGCGCGCCTGTATGGCGTGCTTGACCGGCAGCTGACGGATCGCCCTTTCATGGCGGGCGACTTTTCGATTGCTGACATCGCCTGTTACCCCTGGATCGTTCCGCACGAAGTACATGGACAGGAGCTGGCCGCTTTCCCCCATCTCAAGCGGTGGTTTGAAGACATCGCAACGCGGCCGGCCACAAAGCGCACCTACGCAGGTGTCGAGAATGTGTATGCCCCTAAACAAGCGATATCAGAAGAAGAACGACGGGTGCTGTTCGGCCAGGACGCAAGCACACGCCACGGCGCTTAATCATGCGCCGCAGCGGTTGCTCAAAGCTGCTGACAGGTTCTGTCACTGCGTCGCCTTACGCTTGTTTATAGGCTCCCATTCCGACCTTCGCCATGAAAAAGTCCGATCTCGCCGCACTGCTGTTGCTTGGCGCCCTATGGGGAGCGTCGTTCCTGTTCATGCGCATGGGTGCCGCGCAGTTCGGTGGTATGGCCCTCGCGGGCGTGCGCGCCATCGGTGCCGCGATCTGCTCACTGCCATGGCTGGCCTCACGCGAACGCAGGATGGAGCTGCGCGCGAATTGGCGTTCGATCAGCTTGATCGGCCTGGCGAATTCCGCATTACCGTTCGTGTTGTTTTCCTATGCGGCGCAGAGTCTTCCTGCCGGGCTTTCGGCCATTTTCGACGCGATTGCGCCGCTATTGGTGGCGGCATCCGGCTGGCTTTGGCTGGGAGAACGCTTGGGCACCACGCGCGCCATGGGCTTGATCGTCGGCATGGCCGGCGTGGCATGGCTGATCGGCGGCACCATGGGTTTTGGACATGGTGGCGGCGCCATCGGCTGGGCAATGGCTGCCTGTGTCGGGGCAAACGTTTGCTACACCTTCGGCGCGCATTACAGCCATCGACGTGTCCAGAGCGTGGCGCCAATGACCGTCGCTATCGGCAGTCAGATCGCCTCCGCCATCATGCTGCTGCCTTTCACGATCTGGTTGTGGCCGGCCAAGGCACCCACACCGCAAGCCTGGGTCGCCATGTTCGGCTTGGCCGCAGGTTGCACCACGCTCGCGTACGCGCTGTTTTACCGGCTGCTCGCGCGCGTCGGTTCGACCCGTGCGATGGCCGTGCTGTATCTGATCCCGGTCTTCGGCGTGATCTGGGGAGCCATGTTCTTGAACGAAGCAGTCACCCTCGCGATGGCCGGCGGCTGCGTGGTGATCCTATTCGGCGTCGCACTGACCACCGGTATGCTGAAGCCACGCGTGGCTGCACCTTCAGCTATCGACGCTGTCGAAAAAGCCTGAATAACCCCCACTCCGGCATCTGTCGCGGGCTGGGTCATAATTCCCATCATTCGCCCCGCGCGATCTCAATACGCTGGAGTTGGAATGCGTTCGCTTCGTAACGGCCGTGTCGCCGCCAAAGTGCTGTTCGTTTTATTTGTCCTGATGGTTGGCGTGCAAGCGTTCGCGCAGGATACCGCCAGCCTGCTGCCCGTGACGGAGGCATACAAGCTCACCGCCGACGCCAGCACACCGGGTGTGGTGAAGCTGCACTGGACCATCGCGCAGGATTACTACCTTTATCGCGGTCGCATGGCCTTCAAGGGTGGCGATGGCGTTACGCTCGGCAAAGCGCAGCTTCCCGACGGCGAAAAGCACACCGACCCTTACCTGGGACCGGTGGAGACCTATCACCACAGCGTCGACGCCACCATTCCCTATACCGTCGCTCCGGGCATCACGACGCTCGCATTGAGTGTGCGTTTTCAGGGATGCCACGAAACCGATCCGCAAGTCTGCTACCCGCCGCATACCGAGCAATTCAATCTGCGATTGCCCGCCGCGGCCATCCAACCGTCGAACAAACTGCAGGCACTGTTGGACTCGCGTCCATCATCGCTTGGAGGCGACAGCAACACCCCGTTACCCGCGGAACAGGCGTTTCGCTTCGACGCGATTGCGCAGGACACCCATCACCTGCTGTTGCGCTGGACGATTGCCAAGGGCTACTACCTGTATCGCGACCAGACGCAACTCGGGTTGAAAAATGCGCCACAGCTTTCGCTGTCGCCAGCATGGCCCGCAGGCACGACGCACCAGGACGCGCACTTCGGTAACGCTACTGTGTATTTCGATGAACTGACCCTGCCGGTCGCCGTTCAAGGCGATACGTCAGGCATGCCGTCGCTTGCCCTGGTTGCCAGCTTCCAGGGCTGCCAGGACGGCGGCCTCTGCTATCCGCTCATGACGCGCGAGGCTCATATCGATCTAACCGGGAGTGGCACGTCAACGGTCGCGCCCGCGGCCAATCCCGCACCGGAGATGCCACCGGCGCCGTTGGAAAAATCGGAATCGTTCAAGGTAAACCTGTGGTACGCGCTGTTGCTCGCACTCGGTGGCGGCTTGGTCCTGAACTTGATGCCCTGCGTGCTGCCGGTTTTATCGATCAAGGCCATTGGCTTGATCGAAAGCGGTGAAAGTCCGACGCGGCGGCGTAGGCATGCACTGATGTATACGGCTGGCGTACTGATAAGTTTCGTTGCGCTTGGCGCAATGATCATCGCGCTGAAAACTGCATGGGGTGCGCATCTGCAAAATCCGCTGGTGGTGGCGGTGCTGTCGCTAGTGATGCTGGCGGTCGCCCTGTCCATGTCCGGCGTAGTGCAGTTCGGTACCTCGCTTGGCAACGCTGGCAGTTCGCTTGCAAATCGCAACGGCTCTGCCGGTGATTTCTTTACGGGTGTTCTGGCAGTCGTTGTAGCCAGTCCCTGCACGGCGCCTTTCATGGGCACAGCGTTGGCATACGCCTTGGTCGCACCCTTGCCGAATGCCATCTGCGTTTTCGCTGCTTTGGGACTGGGGTTGGCGCTGCCTTTCCTCGCCGTCGGTTTTGTGCCGGCGCTGTCGCGTTGGCTGCCGCGTCCCGGCCGCTGGATGGAAACGCTGAAGGAAGTGCTGGCGTTTCCGATGTATCTCACGGCAGCATGGTTGGCATGGGTGCTTGCCCATCAGCGTGGTGCCGATGCGGTAGGTCTGCTACTGGTCGCCGCCGTGCTGCTATCTATGACGCTTTGGTGGTTCGAACGCAGCCGCGGCCATGGCACCTTCAGCCGCTCCTTGGTCGCACCGCTGGCCCTGCTTACCCTGGCACCCCTGTATTACCTCGCCACCCTGCCCGCCCCGGCACACATCACAGGCATGCCCGCCGATGGCACCGTGGCCTACTCGCCGGCGAAGCTTGCCGAGCTGCGCAAGTCCGGCAGGCCTGTTTTCGTAGACATGACTGCTGATTGGTGCGTGACCTGCAAAGCCAATGAGCATGCCGTGCTGGATGGCGACAGCTTCAAATCGCTGCTCAAACGTACCGGCACCGTCTATATGAAAGGCGACTGGACCGACGTGAACCCCACCATCTCGGCCTTCCTGCAGCAATACCATTCCCCCGGCGTGCCGCTATACGTCGTATTTCCGAAGGGTGGCGGTCCCGGCAAGCCATTGCCGACAGTGCTCACCTTTTCCCTGGTGGAGCAGGCCCTGACTGAAGCAGCCAAGGGATGAAGGGCCACGGATCATGCTGAGCCGAGCCAACCTGGTCATCCTCAGCTTGGCGCTTCTGGCCGCGATAGCGGGCGGATGGCTGCAGCATGAAAGTCGAATGGCGCGCATTCCACCGGGCGTGCAGGTGGCGAACATCGGCGATCTTCGTCCCGACCTCGCCTTGCGCGACCTCGACGGCAAAGAGCATCGCTTGTCCGAATTTCATGGGCGGCGAGTGCTGCTCAATTTCTGGGCAAGCTGGTGCGCTCCGTGCCTGGATGAGATACCCGCACTCAACGTGGCGCAGCGTAAGTTCGGCGATCAGGGAGCGATCGTGCTGGGTATTGCGATGGATAACCCTATTCGCGTGCGTGCGTTTCTAGCCACCCGCCCGGTCGCCTATCCGGTGCTGCTGGGCCAGTTGAGCTCACCGAGCACCTCGCTCCGCTTTGGCGATCTCGCTGAAGTACTGCCCTTCAGCGTCTTGCTGAATGAATACGGGCGCATCCTGGCCGTCCAACGCGGCCCTCTCAGCAAAAGCCAATTGGCACACTGGCTATCGCCGACGTCCTCACCCTGAGAGGCCAAACCAGGTGCCATACGTTCCCGCACGGTGATTGCCTTAGTTCTCCGCCGAACTGCGCCGAACTGCGCCGAACTGGACAACATTCCTGGCAGCGCGCACACTTCGCAAATTCTGGACACCCGGGGGCTGCCTGGAGCCTATGGCGAAGCTGCTGGTCCTGCATGGACCCAACCTCAACCTGCTAGGCGTGCGCGAACCGGACATTTATGGCCGGGAGACGCTGGCCGACATCAATCAGCAGCTGGCCCAGCGTGCCCAATCGGCCGGACACGAGCTGGCTTGGTATCAATCGAATGCCGAGCACGAGCTGATCGGCCGTATTCACCAGGCGCGGGATGAGCAGATCGAATACATCCTCATCAATCCCGGTGCTTTCACCCATACGAGCGTGGCCCTGCGCGACGCCTTGGCGGCGGTCGACATTCCGTTCATTGAGCTGCACATGAGCAATGTGCACGCCCGTGAACCGTTCCGGCGCCACTCGTACCTTTCGGACCTGGCCGTTGGCGTGATCTGCGGCTTCGGCAGTACCAGCTATCGTCTGGCGCTGGATGCGGCCATCGCCAAACTTGAATCGAAGCCGGCTGGCTAGTCGCCATTTTCGTTTTCTTTCACTTTCCGGCCGCCACGCTGCGGCCCAGACCCTGAGAAGGCAAGCCCCATGGATCTGCGCAAGATCAAAAAACTGATCGACCTGCTCGAGGAATCCAACCTCGCCGAACTGGAAATCAAGGAGGGCGAAGAAGTCGTTCGCTTGTCGCGCGTACCCAAAGGCGGCGTGACGGTTGCCGCAGTTCCTACCGCCCAGATGGCACCCGCCCCGATCGCGGCGGTACCCGCCGCGCCTGCCGCCGCACCGGCTGGGGAAGCGGCCAACCATCTGCCGGCAGGCCACGTGGTGAAGGCGCCGATGGTCGGCACCTTTTATGCGTCGGCCAGTCCTGGCGCTTCCGCATTCGTGAAGGTCGGCCAGCAAGTGAAGACTGGCGAGACGCTAGGCATCATCGAAGCGATGAAGATGTTCAATCAGATCGAAGCCGAGGTGAGCGGCACCGTGCAAGCCATCCTGGTCGAGAACGGCCAGCCGGTGGAATTCGACCAGCCGATGTTCGTCATCGCCTGAGCGGCCCGCCGATATGCAAAAACTCGAAAAGGTTCTTATCGCCAATCGCGGCGAAATTGCGTTGCGGGTGCTGCGCGCCTGCCACAGTCTCGGCATCAAGACCGTGGCGGTACACTCCACGGCCGACCGCAATCTCAAACACGTCGGCTTGGCGGATGAAGCCATCTGCATTGGCCCCGCTCCCTCCGCGGATAGCTACCTCAATATTCCACGCATCATCGCCGCGGCGGAAATCACGGATGCCAATGCCATCCATCCCGGCTACGGTTTTCTTTCCGAACGCGCCGATTTCGCCGAACAGGTCGAGCAATCCGGCTTTATCTTCATCGGACCGACCGCCGACGTTATCCGCCTGATGGGCGACAAGGTAGAAGCGATCCGCGCGATGAAAGCCGCCGGCGTGCCGTGCGTACCCGGCTCAGGCGGCCCGCTTGGCGACAACGTCGAAGAAAACATGCGTATCGCGCGCGACATCGGCTATCCCGTCATCATCAAGGCTGCCGGCGGCGGCGGCGGCCGCGGCATGCGCGTAGTACGCACCGAAGCGCATCTGGGCAATGCAATCACCATGACCAAGCAGGAAGCCAAGGCGGCTTTCGGCAACGATCAGGTGTACATGGAGAAGTTTCTGGAAAATCCGCGCCACGTGGAAATCCAGGTACTCGCCGATGGCCGCGGCAACGCCATTCATCTCGGCGAACGCGACTGTTCGATGCAACGCCGTCACCAGAAAGTCGTCGAAGAAGCACCGGCTCCCGGCATTACTCCGGAACTGCGTGCACAAATTGGCCAGGTCTGCGTGGATGCCTGTGTTCGCATCGGTTATCGGGGCGCGGGTACGTTCGAATTCCTGTTTGAGAACGGACGCTTTTATTTCATTGAAATGAATACGCGCATCCAGGTCGAGCATCCCGTGACGGAATTGATTACTGGCGTGGACCTGGTGCGTGAACAACTGCTCATTGCCGCAGGTGAAAAGCTCTCGATCAAGCAGGAAGACATCAAGATCCATGGGCATGCCATCGAATGCCGCATCAACGCCGAGGATCCGGATTCCTTCATGCCTTCGCCAGGCACGGTAAAACGTTTTGAAGCGCCGGGCGGCCCTGGCGTGCGCGTCGACACACACCTCTACGATGGCTACAAGATTCCGCCGAACTACGACTCGATGATCGGCAAACTCATCGTGCACGGTCCCGACCGCGAAACAGCCATCGCACGCATGCGTCTTGCGCTTGCCGAAACGGTGATCGAGGGTGTGAAGTGCAATATCCCGCTGCAACAGCGCATCATGGCGGACGTCGGCTTTCAACAGGGTGGACAAAATATCCACTATCTGGAAAAACGCATGGCCGAACATAAGGAACATCCGCACAGCGGACATTGAGCCGCAAGCGGATGGACGCCGGGCGAAGGGCCAAGACATCGAGAAGAACTGCACCGAAGCATGTCAGAAACAAGTCTTCGGTGATTCTCATCGCAGGATCCGCTCTTCGCCCTATCTTCCCCGCGCAAAGGCAACGGACAATCTCAGCATGCCCTTGAGAGGGTTTCAGCGCGACGCGCGCCGAGACCTTGAACAGGTTCTCACACGGAATACCCATGCCCTGGCTCGAACTCTCACTGATCGCCCGCACCGAGCAACAACCTCGTGTTGAAGAAGCGCTGGACGATCTGGGCGCACTCTCGATCACGCTGCAAGATGCTGATGCCGAAACACCGGACGAGCAGGCTATTTTCGAGCCTGGCGTGGGAGAACTTCCGTTGTGGCCCATCATTACGCTGAAGGCCTTGTTCGATGCCGACACCGATCGCCGTGGATTGAGCGAAGCATTGGGCGAACTGCTGCCCTGGCTGGAACCCGACCAGATCGTCTTTCGCGATGTCGCGGACGAAGATTGGGAGCGCGCATGGATGGACCAGTTCAAGCCCATGCCATTCGGCCAACGCCTGTGGATCTACCCCTGGAATGTCGAGCCCCCCAAGGATGAGAGCGTGATTGTGCGGCTGGATCCGGGCCTGGCATTCGGCAGCGGAACGCACCCCACCACAGCCCTCTGCCTGGAGTGGCTCGATAGCCTCGATCTTGCCGATAAGAACCTCATCGACTACGGCTGCGGCTCGGGCATTCTGGCCATTGCCGCGCTCAAACTGGGTGCCGCAACGGCCACCGGCATCGACAATGATCCACAAGCCCTCACGGCTTCTGCCGACAACGCCGAGCGCAATAGCGTGGGCGAGCGTCTGAAACTCTTCCTGCCCGAAGATTTTGCCGGCGAACCCGCGGACGTGTTTGTCGCCAATATCCTCGCCGGCCCACTAAGCGAACTGGCCCCGATCTTCGCCTCAGCCGCAAAGCCGGGTGCTCCTTTTGCGATCTCCGGCATCTTGCAGGGCCAGCAGGACGAACTGCTGAGCCGTTATGCCGAATGGTTCGAAGCCTTGCGCGTAGACACACGCGAAGACTGGGTGCGCATAAGCGGTCGGCGCAAGCACTGACCTTTCAAGTTGGCACGCAAAAAATTTGCGCCGCGCGTGATTCGAAGTACGCTTCGGAGCAGGACCCTCCGATTCCACTTCCACCTTCCCCGCGACGCAGAAGGGGCGGACCCAAAGCGATCTTCAAGCATGTATACGCAATGCCCCGAATGCATGTCCGTGTTTTCAGTGGATGCGCGCACCATTGCGCAGGCACACGGCTTTGTCATGTGCGGGCACTGCGGCGCAGGCTTCGACTGCATCGCAACCCTGGCCGACCAGCTTCCGCCAGAACCGTTTGGCGAATTGCCCTCGCATGAGCCAGCCGTCGAACCGCCGCATGTCGAACACGTGGTCTATCGCCCGCAAGCGCAAGCGGAAGAGCCCACAGACGCCTCTTCATCACCCACTTTTGATGAATTTGCGGACCTTAGTGTTACACCGCGTTTCGCGCGCGATACACATATCGACCGGCCGCGCCGTTGGCCATGGATCATGGCATGCCTGTTGCTGCTGCTTGGCCTCGCCGCACAGCTTGCCTGGGCTCTACGCGATACATTGATTGCCGATCCGACCACAGGCGCATTGCTAAAACAAGCATGCGCCACGCTGCAATGCCAGCTGCCACCTGTACGCGACGTCAGCAAACTGCATCTACTGGCACGCGACGTGCAAACACATCCGACCGTTCCGGGCGCCTTATTGATCAGCGCCACACTGCGCAACGACGCAACGTTTACCCAGCCATGGCCAGTGGTCACCCTGCGCTTGTCCGATGGCAATGGAAAAGTCATCGCCATGCGCCGGCTCAACCCATACGAATACCTCGACGACACCGAGGCGTTGCGACACGGTATCCCACCGGGGGCTAGCACAGCTTTGATCTTCGAGGTAGAGGATCCTGGACATCAGGCTGTCGCCTTTGACCTTGGGTTTGAATAAGAGCGTCTTAGTACCTGTTCAGTATGGGCTTATGCTTTTTCTTCGTCGAAGGCTCTTAATTTTGTCGCCGCCCGCGAGTAAACTCGGCCCCTCGCGTGACTGAAAGCGCGACTGTCGACCACCCGCCGCGAAAGCGGTAACTGCCATAAACATGGCGACGGCCCATGCAGCCGTTGCGTGAGTACGTGAGGGGAAATGTCCTTGAACGCCGTCAGACTGCCTGCCAACGAGGCTGTTCGCGAATCCTCGTCGCAGAGCGCACTGAGCGAATGCGTCAGTCGTACCGTACGCCGCTATCTTGCGGACATCGGCGACACGCCGTGCGAAGAAGGTTTGCATGCCCTGGTGATTCGCGAAGTCGAAGGTCCGCTGTTGCGTGAAGTACTGGCCTTTCATGATGGCAACCAAAGCCGCGCCGCCGCGGTACTTGGCATCAACCGCGCTACGCTCCGCAAGAAGCTCGCTGCACACGGCCTGCTTTGACTCGCTTCCGTGCGTTTCTCACGGTTTCATTTAGCCGTCTAAATATCTCGCAGTTCGCATAGTGCCCCTCGCGCTATAATGCGCGGCTTCACCACATCTCGGAAGCCGCCATGCCCGCACCCGCCGTTACTCCCATCCGCCGCGCCTTGATCAGCGTGTCGGATAAAACCGGGCTGATTGAACTGGGACGCCGCCTGGTCGCGGCAAACGTGGAATTGCTGTCCACCGGCGGTAGCGCCAAGGCGCTGCGCGAGGCGGGCGTACCGGTAAAGGATGTCAGTGACGTCACTGGCTTTCCGGAGATCATGGATGGCCGCGTCAAGACGCTGCACCCGACAGTGCACGGCGGATTGCTTGGCCGACGCGGTACAGATGACGCCGTCATGAACGAGCTGCACATCCTGCCCATCGATCTGCTGGTGCTGAATCTGTATCCGTTCGAAGCCACTGTCGCCAAATCCAATTGCACGCTGGAACAGGCGATCGAGAACATCGATATCGGCGGCCCCGCGATGCTGCGTTCTGCCGCGAAGAACTGGAACAATGTCGGGGTACTCACTGCTCCCGAGCAGTACGAAGCAGCGCTCCATGAGATTGAGCAGCAAGGTGGCCTCAGCCGCGCCACGCGTTTCAAGCTCGCTGTCGCCGCGTTCAACCGCGTCTCCAATTATGACGGCGCCATCAGTGACTATCTTTCCGGCTTGCAGCTCAACGATACGCAGGAGGCCATCACCGGCCGTGATGCCTTCCCGGACCAGCTCAATGGACATTTCGTAAAGCGGATGGATTTGCGCTATGGCGAAAATCCGCATCAGCAGGCAGCGTTCTATCAGGACCTCCATCCCACCCCAGGCACGCTGGCAACCTTCCGGCAACTGCAGGGCAAAGAGCTTTCATTCAACAACATCGCGGATTCGGATGCCGCCTGGGAGTGCGTACGCAGTTTCAGCAAGCCTGCCTGCGTCATCGTCAAACATGCCAATCCCTGTGGCGTAGCAGTGAGCCTGGATGGCATTGGTCGCGCCTACGATCTGGCTTACCAGACCGATCCCACTTCCGCCTTCGGCGGCATCATTGCCTTTAACCGGGAAGTGGAGGGCGCGACAGCACAGGCCATCGTCGATCGTCAGTTCGTTGAAGTCGTACTGGCACCTGCCTATACAGAAGGTGCACTGAAAGCATTCGCGAAGAAAAGCAACGTGCGCGTATTGCTGATCCCGGTACCGACCGCAAGCGAACTCCCCACAACGCAACCGCCGACTCATGATCTGCGCCGCGTCGGCTCGGGTTTGCTCGTGCAAACGGCCGATCGCGGCATGATTACCGCGGAAGACCTCAAAGTTGTGACGCGTCGCGCACCCACCGAGGCAGAAATCAATGACCTGATTTTCGCCTGGAAGGTTGCCAAATATGTAAAGAGCAATGCCATCGTCTACGCACGCGATCGCCAGACCATCGGCATTGGCGCGGGCCAGATGAGCCGTGTTTACAGCGCACGCATCGCCGGCATCAAAGCTGCCGACGAGAAGCTGGAAGTGCGCGGCTCCGTCATGGCGTCGGATGCATTTTTCCCATTCCGCGATGGCATCGATGCCGCTGCTGCCGCAGGCATCCGTGCGGTGATCCAGCCAGGCGGCTCCATGCGCGACGCGGAAGTCATTGCCGCCGCGGACGAGCACAGCATGGCCATGGTCTTCACCGGCATGCGCCACTTCCGGCACTGAAAAACTGCCGAACATACAGGTACGCAATCTACCGAGCGCAGCAGGTTCTGCACGCTTCCTTAAACCCTCATAGGCCGGCATTCGCCGGCCTATGGCGTCAGGGCTGCTCCATCACCGCCGCCGATGCGTTGGATGTCCTTCCTTCGCCTGCGCCTTGACGCTGCGCATAACGGCGCGCCAACACGGCGCAGGTCATCAATTGCATCTGATGGAACAGCATCAGCGGCAACACGATCATGCCTATCGCATGCGCGGGAAACAGAACATTGGCCATCGGCACACCGCTGGCCAGGCTCTTCTTCGAGCCACAAAACACAATGGTGATTTCATCTTCGCGCACAAAACCCAAGGCGCGCGAGCCATAGCGCGTGATCAAGAGCGCCGCGGCAAGCAATACAGCGTTGACGATCAACACACCGCCCAGCACCGGCCACGGAAGCTGTTTCCATAACCCTTGCAACACTGCCGCACTGAAAGCCGTGTACACCACCAACAGAATCGAGCCCTGGTCCACCAGGCCGATCACCGGGCGATGCCGTTGTACCCATCCACCGATCCAGCGTTGCGCGACCTGCCCCGCAACGAACGGCACAAACAATTGCAGCACGATCTCACCGACGGATCGCCACGACATGGCACCCTGCCCGTGCGCTTGCACCACCAGGCCTGTCAGCAGCGGCGTGATCACGATGCCAATCAGGCTGGAAGCAGACGCGGAACACACGGCAGCCGAAACGTTTCCCCGCGCAATCGACGTAAACGCAATCGACGATTGCACCGTCGAGGGCAGCGTGCATAGAAATAGAATGCCCATGTAGAGTGCCGGCGTTACCAACGGCAGCAACACTGGCTTGAGCAAGAGGCCTAACACCGGGAAGAGCACAAATGTGCTCATCAGCACGGTGAGATGCAGGCGCCAGTTGGTCATGCCCGCCACCACTGCCTCACGCGAGAGTTTCGCACCATGCAGGAAGAACAACAGCGCAATGGCCAGATCGGTCAGCCACTCGAATGCGCCGGCCACGTGGCCGCGGCAAGGCAGCACACTGGCGGTGATCACGGTGCCGATCAGGCAGAGGGTGAAGTTGTCGGGAAGAAAGCGGCGCAGTGACATGGTCGCGAAGCGATGGGGCAACGGCGCTATTCCACAGTACACTTATTGATAAATCAAATCACTTTATTTAATGTATTGATTCGATATGAGTATGAATATCAGCCTTCGGCAATTACGCGCTTTTCTGGCCGTGGCGCGCCAACGCCACTTCCGTCGCGCTGCCGAACATCTACACCTGAGCCAGCCGGCCGTGAGTCGACACATCGCCGAGCTTGAAGCGGAGCTGGGCATACGGCTTTTCGATCGCAGCACGCGAGAGGTTGTTCCTACCGATGCCGGACGCTATCTCGAAGGCGCGATCGAGCGCGTGCTGGACGAACTCGAGGGCGTGCTGGAACACGTGCATTCGGAGGGCGAACGGCGACGTGGCAAAATCCGCATCGCCTCGGTGCCCACCTTGTCGGCAAGCCTGATGCCCGCGTGCATTGCAGATTGCGCACGTGATTACCCTGAGCTGACGATTCAACTGCACGACCAGGCGCAAACACTGGTACTCGACAGCGTGCGGGGCGGCGAGGTGGATTTCGGTATCGCCATCGAACCGCCTGAGAGCGGCGATTTCGACAGCGAGGTCATCATGCATGACCCGTTCTTCCTGGTTTGCCGTCCCGATCATCCGCTTGCGCAACTGAAAGCCGTGTCCTGGAAAAAACTGCAGGGACAGCCGCTCGTGCTGCTCGACTATTCTTCCGGCAGCCGACGCCTGATCGATCAGGCATTGCTGAAACATGGCATCGAGGCCCTGGTAGTCCAGCAAACCGGACATACGCACACGGCATTCCGGATGGTCGAATCGGGGCTCGGTATCAGCATTACGCCCGGACTGTCCTCGCCACCGTCCACGCTGGCCCTACGTCCATTGGCACCTACCGAACGGCGCGCCGTCACCCTGATCCGTCGACACCAGCGCTCGCTCTCGCCGTTGGCGGCGTTGGTGTGGAATCGCCTGCGTGAATTGGCTTCGCGAGGTACGCTCACACCTCGTTGAATCTGCCTTGCCTATTTTCACGGACAAGACCTCGAAGGAGGCGTCATGCGTTACGAACTCTATTACTGGACAGGTGTTCAAGGACGCGGCGAATTCGTGCGGCTTGCACTCGAAGATGCGGCCGCCGATTACGTAGACGTAGCACGCAAACGCGGCGACAACGCCATGATGGCGTTCCTGCGCGGCAAACAGCAGGGCGCAATCCCTTTCGCACCGCCTTTCCTGAAAGCCGGACGCCTGGTGATCGCACAAACGGGCACCATCCTGGCCTACCTCGGCCCCCATCTCGGCCTGGTACCCGGTGGTCAATCCGCGGAAATCTATGCGCAGCAATTGCAACTAACCATTGCCGACTTCGTCGTGGAGATCCACGACACCCATCATCCGATTGCTGCGAGCCAGTATTACGAACAGCAGCGGGCAGCCGCTCGTCAACGCAGCCAGGTCTTCCGCGAAGAGCGGCTACCCAAATTCCTTGAATATTTCGAACAGGTCATTAGGCGGGGAAATGGCCGGCAAACGCTTTCTCGCCACTCCTATGTCGATCTTTCCCTGTTTCAACTGGTCAGCGGGCTGGACTATGCATTCCCTAACGCCATGCAGCGCATGCAAAAACGCATGCCGCGCTTGCGCGCGCTAGCGGATCGCATTGCCGAACGGCCCAACATAGCGGCCTACCTTGCTTCAGCACGGCGAATTCCATTCAACGAGCAAGGCATTTTCCGCCATTACGCCGAATTGGATCCTTCTCGTTGATTCGCCTGACTATCGTCACAGCGGGTCGCGGACCTGTCAGAACAACGCGATCACCAGAGACCCCGCCACGATCAGGACGCCACCCACCATGACCGGCCAGGTGGGTTTCTCGCCCAGCACGAGAAGCCCTAGCACGATCGCCATCGCCACACTGAGTTTATCGATCGGCGCTACCTTGCTGATAGGACCCAACTGAAGCGCGCGATAGTAGCACAGCCACGACAATCCCGTGGCGATGCCGGAAAGCACGAGGAACATCCAGCTATGCCAAGGCAAACCCGATGGCTTCGCCCATTCGGCACGCAAACTCAGAATCCCCGCCGTGACCGCGAGAATCACCAGCGTGCGGATAAACGTAGCCAGGTTGGAATTGATACCGGCGACGCCCAGCTTGCCGAACAACGCCGTCAAGGCGGCGAAGAATGCGGAGCCGAGAGCGAACAACAGCCAGCTTGCGCGCAGGTTCATGCCCGCTCCCGATCAATGATGCGTCGATTCGATCACGATCCGTTGTCGCCCGAGGACGACGAGGATGCCGGCCTGCCGCCGCCCCATTGCATCACCTTGTACATCACCGGCTTCACCGGCGGTTGTCCATTGGGATCGAGCATGTGGCCGTCTTTGTCCACGTTGTAAATCTGCTGTGGCCCATGCTTCGGTGTCACGACCACCATGTAGACACGGCCGTTCTCACGGTATTCCTGGATGGTGTTTTCGCCCTCTTGCCGCACCGTAACATCGGGAGGAGGCTGGCCGTTGGCGTCAGTCGCCGGTCCACCCGGCACGAGCGGCGTCGGGATGGGTTTGCCCTGCAGATGACTGGGCTCCAGTTCCGCCGGTGACGAGACAGGCTCGCTGGTGCTTGCTGACGCCGGCTCCTTCTCCTTGGAAGGATTCACACCCGGATCATTCATGCCCGGCGGCGGCGGCGCAGGTGCGAAATGAGGCATGGCCGAGGAAGAGGACGTCTGCGCCAACGCCGACGACGTGGCCAGGATAGAAAGTGCAAGCAGACAGGCGACGTGTTTCATGGCGGAAAGTCTCCTCAAGGCCATACAGCATAACAGTGCACCCCACGTCCGGCGGTGAACAGTCCGCGTGTTACAAAGACCGCCTGCGGCTTGTTCGTCGACCGCTCGCGCGCCCCCCTTCCCTTAGAATTCTCCCCATGCCAACCCTGACCCTCATCGACGGCTCCTCCTACCTTTACCGTGCTTTTCATGCACTACCGCCCTTGAGCAATGCCCATGGCGAGCCGACCGGCGCACTGTTTGGTGTTGTCAACATGCTGCGCGCGACCCTGAAGGCCAAGCCGGATTACGTGGCTTTCGTCACGGATGCATCAGGCCCGACTTTCCGCAACGTCCTCTACGAACACTACAAATCGAATCGGCCACCGATGCCGGACGATCTGCGCGCGCAGATCGAGCCGATGCTGGCTATCGTTGGCGCACTCGGCTTTCCCATTCTGCGCGTCAGCGGCGTGGAAGCGGATGACGTCATCGGCACGCTCACCACGCAGGCACACGAACATGGCATCGACGTCGTGATTTCCACCGGCGACAAGGATCTCGCCCAATTAGTGCGCCCCGGTGTCACGCTGATCAACACCATGACCAACACCACCATGGACAGCGCTGCCGTGGTGGAAAAATTCGGCGTCAAGCCCGAACAGATCATCGACTTTCTCAGCCTGACCGGCGACACCGTCGACAACGTTCCCGGCGTGACCAAATGCGGCCCCAAGACCGCCGCGAAGTGGCTGGCCGAATACGGTTCGCTGGACGGCGTGATTGCCCATGCCGACAAGATCGGCGGAAAAATCGGCGAATACCTGCGCGAAGCGATCCCTGCCCTGCCGCTTTCCCGTGAATTGGTGACGATCAAGACTGACGTTCCACTGGACCTCACCGTGCAACAACTGCTGTTGCGCGAGCGCGACGTCGAGGCCTTGCGCACATTGTTCACGCGCTATGAATTCAAGGCAGCCCTAAAGGAACTCGACAGCGCCACCGCGGAAGTCGCGACCACTCCTCCGCCTTCCGCTCCCGTTGCAAGCGAGACGCCTTCGGTGCCTCCTGCGACGCAGGCCAATGCACCGGGGCATTACGAACTGGTCACCACCCAGGCCCAATTCGATGCGTGGCTGTCGCGCTTGCACGACGCCTCATTGATTGCCTTCGACACGGAGACCACCAGCCTCGACGCCATGCAGGCGGACATCGTAGGCATCAGCTTTTCCGTCGAACCGGGGCGCGCCTGCTACATTCCGCTCGCTCACGATTACCCTGGCGCACCCACGCAACTGCCACGCGACACTGTACTGGCTGCGTTGAAACCGCTGTTCGAAGATCCCAACCGTCCGAAACTGGGGCAGCACGCCAAGTACGACATGAACATCCTGTCGCTCTACGGCATCGTGGTGCAAGGCCTGAAACACGACAGCATGCTCGAGTCCTACATCTGGAACGCTACGGCCACGCGTCACGACATGGATTCGCTCGCCAAGAAGTACCTCGATTACGACACAGTGAAGTACGAACAGGTCGCCGGCAAAGGCGCCAAGCAGATCTCGTTTTCGCAGGTAGATCTGGATACGGCATGCCGCTACGCCGCCGAAGACGCTGATGTCACGTTGCGCCTTCATCACGCACTATGGCCGTTGCTGCAAAGCGAACCCAAACTGCGCAAGGTCTACGAAGAGATCGAAATACCGCTCGTACCTGTGCTGGCCGGCATGGAACAACGCGGCGTGCTTATCGATGTCGGGGAGTTGCGCATGCAGAGCCAGCAACTCGGCAAGCGCATGCTCGCGTTGCAAAAAGAGGCCTGGCAATCCGCCGGACGCGAGTTCAACCTCGATTCTCCTAAGCAACTGCAGGCGATTCTGTTCGATGAACTCGGCCTGCCTGCCAAACTGAAGACTCCGACAGGCCAACCCTCCACCAACGAAGAAGCATTGGAAGCAATTGCCGGTGATCACGCCCTGCCGCGCCTGATTCTCGACTATCGCGGTTTGGCCAAGCTGCGCTCCACCTACACTGAAAAACTCGCCGAAATCGTCAATCCTCGGACTGGGCGCGTGCATACCAGCTATCACCAGGGCGCCGTCGCCACGGGGCGTATTTCTTCCACTGATCCGAATCTGCAGAACATTCCTGTTCGCACCGAAGAAGGCCGGCGCATTCGCCAGGCCTTCTTCGCGCCGGAAGGATGGCTGGTGATGGCAGCGGACTACTCGCAAATCGAGCTGCGCATCATGGCGCATCTTTCAGGAGACGAGGGCTTGTTGCGCGCCTTCCAGGAAGGAGGCGATATCCATCGCGCGACGGCGGCCGAGGTGTTCGGCCTGGATCCCGCTTCCGTCACCAGCAACCAGCGACGCGCCGCCAAGGCGATCAATTTCGGCCTCATGTACGGCATGAGCGCATTCGGCCTCTCGCGCCAACTTGGTATCGACCGCGGCGAAGCCAGCGATTACATGGCGCGCTACTTCTCCCGCTATCCCGGCGTACATGCATTTATGGAGGCCACACGCGAGCGTGCGCACCGCGACGGTTATGTCGAGACCCTGTTCGGTCGGCGTCTTTATCTGGAAAACCTCACTGCCCGTAACCAGGCCCTGCGCGCCGGTGCCGAGCGCGCGGCAGTCAATGCGCCGATGCAGGGCACCGCCGCGGACATCATCAAGCGCGCGATGATCACCGTGGCCGCCTGGCTGAAAGCGCGCGACGACGCCCACATGCTGATGCAGGTACACGACGAACTGGTGTTCGAAGTACGCGCCGACGCCGTGGATGGCGTGCGTGAAGCGATTCGCACGCGCATGTCGGGAGCGGCTGAACTCCAGGTCCCCTTGGTCGTGGACGTAGGAGTGGGCAAGAACTGGGACGAGGCGCATTAATCTGACGAGTTGGGCTGGCTTCAGCTGCGGATCCAGCGCATGAATCCCGGCTGACTCGTTCCCGCCACAACATGCGTGCCATGCAACTTTTACGGTATTCCGATGCTCTAAGTGTCTGGATGCACGCAACGGCATCCAGGCGATCCACCTCCCTGGGTCGCCAACCGGAATCGGGCCTCTCCCCTGGGCTGACGATTCCACGGGCCCCGAGGACTCCCCCTAAGTCCCCGGGGCTTTTTCTTGCCCTGCGTCAGGACAGATGGTCAGGTAACCGTTAGGATGACGTTACGGGACGGCTGCTGCCCGCCGATCGCCCATAGCCAGAGCTACCTCGCAAGTGTCCATCAAGGGAAAAGCTACTTCCTTCGACATCGCCCACCTGACCGGGGTCTCACAGTCCACGGTGTCGCGCGCGTTGCGTGGAAGCCCGCTGGTCAGCGAGGAAACGCGTCAGCGCATCAAGGCCGCCGCCGACCAGCTCAATTACAAGGTCGACAAAAACGCCTCCAACCTGCGCTCGCAACACTCCGGGACCCTGGCACTGTTGCTGTTCGAGGATCCCACGGCAGACGACTCACACATCAACCCCTTTTTCCTGTCGATGCTCGGCTCGATCACCCGCGCCTGCGCGCTGAGGGGTTACGACCTGCTGATCTCGTTCCAGCAGCTTTCTGACGATTGGCATGCTGACTACGCCGATACCAAGAAAGCCGACGGCATCATCCTGCTTGGCTACGGAGACTACCTGGCGTATCGCGACAAGCTGGAAAAGCTGGCCGCGCAAGGTACTCGCTCCGTACGCTGGGGCGCAGTGCTGCCGGATCAGCCGGATGTCTCCATCGGCTGCGACAACTTCCAGGGCGGCCACGCAGTCACTGGCCACTTGCTCGAACAAGGCTGTACGCGTACCGCTTTTTTGGGCAACGCCTCCAGTCACTATCCGGAATTTTTCGACCGCTATCGCGGCTATGTTGCAGCGTTGGAAGACGCAGGCCTGGATGTGGATCCGGCACTGCAGGTGGACGCTACCGAAAGCACCGAGCAGGCCGGCTATGACGCCGCGGAAAAGCTATTGCTGCGCGAGGCACCTTTCAACGCCGTCTTCGCGGCTAGCGACCTGATCGCCATTGGCGCCATGCGCGCCCTTGCCGATCATGGCATCAAGGTACCTGAGCAGGTTGCGGTGGCCGGCTTCGACGACATCCCCATGGCCCGCTTTCTCAATCCTCCGCTGACCAGCGTGCTGCAGGACACCAAGCTGGCCGGCGAAACACTGGTCGACACTTTGTTATGCCTGGTTCATCGCGAACCGGTTGAAACCCGCCTGCTTCCGGTCAAGCTGGTCATACGTCGGTCGAGCCAGTTCGGCTCCCGCTGAAGCCCTGTCGCTGCCGCAGTATCCAGCGACACATTCATAACAGCTGCTGTCGAAATCCGCCGACCCGTTTCGTCGTCTGTATAGGAACCCAAGGCCCCTCGTCGGGAAACGGGCATCCTCACACGTCACGCCAAGGAGCAAATCCCATGCAAGTGCAGCCTTATCTGTTCTTCGACGGCCACTGTGAAGAAGCGGTGCAGTATTACCAGAAACATCTCGACGCCAAGGTCAACATGCTGGTGCGTTACAAAGAGGCGCCCTCCAATGAAAGCCCCGCCGCAAACTACGATGGCGAGAAGATCATGTATTGCAACCTCAACATCGGCGATACCGTGTTGATGGTTTCCGATAGTTACCTGGACCCCAACACAACCTTCAAGGGTTTCTCGCTCTCCCTCTCGGTCTCCGGCGCGGACGAAGCCAGCCGCGTCTTTGCGGCCTTGTCCGATGGCGGGAATGTGCAGATGCCATTGAGCAAAACCTTCTTCTCGCCCTGCTTCGGCACAGTGACCGATCGCTTCGGGGTGAAGTGGATGGTCATCGTTCCTCAGGCATGACGTTGGGAGAGACACCATGCGGTTCATGATGCTGATGTTTCCCGCCGGTCAGTGCGATGCTGCTGCCGATGCGGTGCCGAGTGCCGAAGCCGTGCAGAACATGATGCGCTTCAACAAAGCGCTGCAAGAAGCCGGCGTGCTGCTTGCCCTGGATGGTTTGCATCCGCCAGCCGCCGGCGTGCGCGTCAGTGCGGCTGACGGAAAAACGCGCATCGTCGACGGCCCCTTCGCTGAGAGTAGGGAAGTGGTCGGCGGCTACTGGATGATCGACGTGAGTTCGCGCGACGAAGCCATTGCCTGGGCCTCGCGTTGTCCGCTCGCTCCGGGCGACACCATCGAAATCCGCCAGGTCTTCGAAATGACCGATTTTCCGCCCGACGTACAGAAGGCAGCGGAAGGTTTCGAAGATCCCCGGACATCGGCGGCCTGATGCCTGCCTTCGCGCTTGCGCCGCATGCATGTGCGTGCTGTGATCGGTGGCCATGACGGCCACCGACATCCATCGCAGCATCGAAGCGGTGTGGCGCATCGAATCGGCGCGGCTCATCGCGGGTCTCGCACGCATGGTGCGCGACGTCGGCCTGGCCGAAGAGCTGGCGCAGGACGCGCTGGTCGCTGCACTCGAGCGCTGGCCGGACAGCGGGGTTCCGGATAATCCCGGCGCATGGCTGATGACCACCGCCAAGCATCGCGCCATCGATCAGCTTCGCCGGAAAAAGCTGATCGAACGCAAACATGAGGTTCTCGCGTTCGAACCCGAGTTCGAACCCGCGGACAGCAAGTCGGAGCTAGAAGCCATGCTCGACGACGATATCGGCGACGATCTGCTGCGATTGATCTTCACCGCCTGCCACCCGATCCTTTCTGCCGAAGCGCGCGCAGCGCTCACCCTGCGTCTGCTTGGCGGCTTGACCACCGACGAAATCGCGCGCGCCTTTCTCGTGCCCGAACCCACCATCTCGCAGCGCATCGTACGCGCCAAACGCACCTTGACGGAAAAACATATTCCATTCGAAGTCCCGCGCGGCGAGGAACGCAACGAACGGCTCGCATCCGTGCTCGAAGTGCTGTACCTGATCTTCAACGAAGGCTATGCCGCCACATCCGGCGATGATTGGATTCGCCCAGAGCTCTGCAATGAAGCCATGCGCCTCGGACGTGTGCTGGCCGCGCTGGCGCCCCGGGAACCGGAAGTATTGGGTTTGCTGGCGCTGATGGAGATCCAGGCGTCACGGCTGCATGCGCGCATTACCGCCACAGGCGACCCCATCTTGCTGCCGAACCAGGATCGCAGCCGCTGGGACCCCTTACTGATCCGCCGTGGCCTGGCCGCGCTGGAGCGCATTGAAAAACTGGGAGGAGCACGCGGGCCGTATGCCTTGCAAGCAGCCATTGCGGCCTGTCACGCACGCGCCCGCACGATCGATGCGACCGACTGGCCGCGCATCGCCTCGCTTTACGACACATTGGCACAGGTGATGCCTTCGCCCGTGGTGGAACTTAATCGCGCCGTAGCCGTGGCCATGGCTTTTGGCCCCGAAGCCGGGCTGGCATTGCTCGACACGCTGACGAACGCGCCGCAGCTGCGCAATTATCATCTTCTTCCCAGCGTGCGTGGCGACCTGCTGAGTCGGCTGCGGCGCCATGCCGAAGCATGTAAGGAATTCGAGCGTGCCGCAGCCCTGGCACGCAACACGCGCGAGCGTTCTTTGCTGCAACAACGCGCCACCGCCTGCGCCGATGCAGCGCGCATGCACGAGTGATTCGGCTCGCGCCCTTTTCCTCCGCAGGAAAGCTGACATAGCGCCCCGTATCCTTGCGCGACGAAAAAGTCGCCGAGGTAACGGTTGATCCGGAACACGCTTAAGCCGATTGCGACAAGGAACCGGAAAAAGCCGGCTCTTTCACGCGCAACACACTCAGCCCGGCAACCAGCAAACTGGCGCCGCCCAGCACCAGCGCGTAGATCGGCTGGCTGTGGAAGAACACCCGTAGCAAAACACCCAACACACTCGCGGCAAGCAACTGTGGAATCACTACGAAGAAATTGAAGATGCCCATATAGACGCCCATCTTCTCCGCTGGCAGATTGTCCGACAGCAGCGCGTACGGCAGCGATAGAATCGACGCCCACGCAAAGCCGACGCCAATCATCGGAACCAGCAGCCAGGTGGGGCTGCGAATCAGCAGAAACGACACCAGTCCCGCACCACCTAGCCACAGATTGACGAGATGACTGATGCGCAGCCCCCAGCGCCGCACCATCAGCGGAATGATCAGCGCCGCAATCGCCGCGAAACCGTTATAGGCGGCAAACAGGATACCCACCCAGTTGGCGCCATTGTTGTAGGCCGCCGAATTGGGATCCGTGCTGCCGAAATGAACCTGCGCCACGGCCGCCGTGGTGTAGATCCACATCGCGAACATGGCGAACCAGGAAAAGAACTGTACCAACGCCAGCCGACGCATCGCCTGCGGCATGGTCAGAAGATCGGTCATCACCTGCGTGAACACGCCGCTGCCGCGCGTGATGCCGAGCGCCAACTGCGCGATGCCGAATGCCGCTATGCCGCCCGCCAACAAATACAGCTCATGTTCCAGGCCGCGCTCGTGAACCAGCCAGACGCCTATCAGGCCGATCGCCAACCACAATCCGCCGTAACGCCACAGGCTGGTTTGTTTTACCGCCGCGGGTTCGGAAACTGTTTCTTCAGCGAATACGCGAAGTTGCTCCGGCGGATATTCGCGCGTGGATGTCACCGTCCACAGTACGGACCCCAACAGCACGACGCCGCCGATATAGAACGAATCGCGCACTGTCGCCGGAATGCCGCCGGGACCGGCCACATTGCTTACGCCGCAATGCGCCAACACATACGGCAACGCCGACGCCACCACCGCGCCCAGGCCGATGAAGAAGCTCTGCATCGCATAACCGAGCGGACGCTGCGTCGTCGGCAGTTGATCGCCGACAAACGCGCGGAACGGCTCCATCGAAACGTTGATCGATGCATCCATCACCCACAGCAGCATCGCCGCCACCCATAGCACGCCGGAATTAGGCATCCATAGCAGGGCAATCGTCGTCAACACCGCGCCGGCCAGAAAATACGGACGGCGCCTTCCCAGGCGACCCCAGGTGCGATCAGAGGCATAACCGATCAGTGGCTGCACGATCAGTCCGGTCAGCGGCGCGGCAATCCACAACACCGGAATATCCGCCACGCTTGCACCCAGCGTCTGGAAGATGCGGCTGACGTTGGCGTTCTGCAAAGCAAAGGCGAACTGGATGCCCAGGAAACCGAAGCACATGTTCCAGATTTGCCAGAACGACAGACTCGGTTTGCGGCTCATGGCATGTCCGTGGTCGGCGCGATGAGAAGGTCGTCGATCTGTGCATCGTTCAGCGGACCGTCGACGCCGCCCTTGCCGCCGGTGTAATGCGCAAAGTGACTCAAGTCGCTCATATTGAAACCCTGATCCAGCCCGAAGCGGCACACCGCACCCGCTTTTGCCGTGATGACACCGTATGTGGAAGACTGCTCGCCCACGCTATGCGGCATCACGATAGGCACGCGCTGCGTTGGCGCGCCGGCGCAATTTACCGCCAGCATTTTCACCGCCGCCGTCACGCCTGTGCTGATCGTTCCGTGATGATTTTCGTAGCGCAGCGTGACGCGATAGCGGCCGCTTGCTGGCGCGGTCCATGAGCGCGGCCAATCTCCACCTATCGCAGAGGGCTCTCCCGCGCAAACGATGGGGCTGTGCAGGGATTCCATGCCATGTTCATCCATACGCGTAACACTCACGCAAGGCGGCTGCGCGCCCTGCGCGACATAGGCCTCGCCGTCGATCGTACCGACCCGCTGACCGTCGGCATACAGCACTACTTTGCCATCGGCCTGTACACGCCAGCCTTTATTGTCCGCCACGATGGTCGGCGCAGCAGGCGCGGCAGGTGCATACAGCGGCGCGTCGGTATGCAGAGGAACCCGCGGCACATCGATCGCCTTCAAGCTCACTACCGTCTCGTCCCCGCGCTGCCTGATCTCGCCGGCCACCAACAGATCGCCATGTACGTCACGTGGGCGACGCAAAACGATGGTGCGCGAAGCCAAATGCAGGCTAATGCTGTCACGGTCGCCAAACAGCATCGGCACCAGCGAAACCGGCAACTTCGGTTCGACCTTGCCATCTTGTGTCAGACCGAACACCCCCTCGCTCACCATGTCCAGGTAGGCCGCCACCGACCACAGCTGACGCGGCGAATCGACCACCGGCCCACTGAGCTTGCCATCGTCGACATGCGTCGATTGCGTTATCAGCTCGTAGTTCTCCATGTTGGAACCGGCCATCGCCGCACCACGCATGATCGAGCGCAATTCGTGCGCGATACGTTCGGGGTCATCAATGTCCCGCGCCGCACGCAAAGCGTAGGCGCTGACAAACGGCCAGATCGCACGATTGTGATAGATCGGCTGATCGGCACGCTCAGGCCAGATCACCGGGCTTCCCGCCGGCCAGGTCGGGTAGTTCACCAATGCAGTGCGCGCACGCGCGCCTTCTGCGACCCCGCTGGTGATCGCCAGGGCCGTGCCCAGCAGGTCATAAGTGTCATAAGGTGTGCCGTCGCCACCGATGTAGCTCATGTACATGCCGCGATCCGCACGCCAGAAATGCGCATTGATCGCCTTTTTCAGCGCATCGGCCTGTTCCTCGTAGTGCCTGGCCTTGTCGGCGTCCCCGTGCACACGGGCAAGCCGTGCGGCCAGCTGCAGCGCCTGGTAATGCAGCACATTGGTGGATAGTGCATACGATTGCGCGATGAACACCACATTGTCCGCCGTCCATGCCGGATAGGTTTGCTCGCGCCAATCGAGAAAAGAAGTCTCGCCGCGGTAAAGGCCGAAGTTCGCGTCGAATACGTACTGACGATCTTGCGCCAAGGTATCGTTCAACGCCTGATAGACCCGCTCGCCGAACGCCTTGTCATCCAGCAGATGCTGCGCGCCGAGAAACCAGACCACGCGATCGGTACTGATCGGCCAGCTGCCGCCGGAACCGGTGTCCTGCATGACATACAAACCTTGCGGCAAAGACCGGTCACGCACATCGGACAACTTGAAGTTCAAGCCATTGCGCGCACGCAGCGGGTCATAGGCCCACAGCCCCAGATCAATCGAATAAGAAAGGTCGCGGGTCCAGACGTAAGGCCACTTCGCTCCGGTTTCGAAACAGGTACAGGGAATGGGGTGCCCCTGGTCGAAGGCACCGTCGCGGATGGCCGTGACCGAATCCTGCGCCAGATCTTCCTGCGCCATCGCAAACAGCCCGTCGAACATCGAACTGGCGGTGTCCACTCGCATGGATTGGGCAGGAATATCGCGCCGCCCGAACGGCCCCGTCAGCGTAAAACGTCCACTCGCTGCAGCGCTCATGCGCGCTTGCTCGCCGCGCCAGGAAATTCGATCGTGCCAGGCATCCCCTTGGGCGCCCGCGGCCAAGGCCGCCATCATCACAACGCTCAGCATGCACACTCCGCGTACCGGTGAATCCGCAACGTGCCGACCATGGGCCGTTTTCCCCTCTGGTTATGTCATGGCGCGGCGCCATACACAGGCTGCCATTGCAGCATGATCAGCCTATCACCGCCATGAACCGACCATGGTAGGCAAGCTGATGACCCAGGATAGCCTCATGCATACGTATTCATGCACGACGTCGTCCGCCACTCTCTCGCAGCGAAAGCGAGAACGCTTTCGCACGAGTGAGACAAAGGCATCATCCATGCAGTTCCACCACCACCAATCCCTGCGGTGGAATATCGATGTTCAAGCGCCCGTCGTGCAGTGCCATCGACTCGGGAGCTGCCATCCTGCCAGCCGCGCGCAACTGCGCAATCTGTTCCCGGCTGGGGAAATCCGGGCGCCCCATGCGATCGAACAAAGCCAGGGCATTGCCGTGCGTTTCGTCCAGACGCCAGACCGTCGCCTTCGCCGTGCCGCGCAAATGCGCTACGTCAACGTCGAAGTGCTTGATCGATCCTTGCGGTTCGCCCTTCGTATAGCTCGCCGTATCGCCGACCGGCGGCGCGTAGTTCCATAAGGCCAGCACGATCGTTCCGTCTTTGCGGCGCGTGGCCAATGCGCTCTCCGATGCCAGTGGCAGGCGAACATCACCCAACCGATGCAGCATCGCAAAAGCATTGAACGCAGGCTTCTCGATGCGATCGGCCGCGATCAGGCCGAAACCGCCATAGAACGGCGTACGCACGACACCCTGCTCCTCGAACACATCGGAAAACGACCAGTAGCTCATGAGGTCGACCTTACCGGCACATTCGCGAATCGTGTTCGCCATCCACGGTCCCATATAGATCGAATCCGTCACATTGGGCAGGTTGGCGTACGAAGCGTTGTATTCGCTGAAGATCAACGGCATCTTCGGATAGGGCGACGCGGCGATCTCGCGGTGAACCTTGTCGACCGCACGGCACACCATGTCAGCACGTGAAATGTTTTCGTCAGTCTTGAACACGTTTTGCGCGGTATCGTCGCCATAAACATGTGTGCTCACGAAATCTACGGGCACCTTGGCGTCATGCACATGCTCAAGGAACGCAGGCACCCATGCCGCCTGCGCGGTGGCCGGCCCGCCGACACGCAAGCGCGGACTCACCGCTTTCAGGGTACGCGCCGTATTGTCGTACAGCGTGAAATAAGTCGGCTGTTCCGGATGGCCGCCCCAGAACGTGAGGTTGGGCTCGTTCCACACTTCGAAGTACCAGGTGGATACTTCATCGATGCCGTAACGCGCAATCAGATGCTGCGCGAATGCGCGGATCATCGCATTCCACTGGGTATAGTCTCGGGGAGGCATCACGTTGGGGTGATACCAGAAATCGTGCTGCTTCGACGGGTCCGAGCTCAGCTCCGGCGGCATGAAACTCAGTTCTACAAACGGCTTCACGCCACGCTCCAGCAATCCGTCATAGATCTGGTCGACGTAGGAGAAGTTGTAGCTGATATGTCCCTTTGCATCGCGCTGCACCAGACCGACGTCGCGATCGAAAATACCGTGGAAGCGCACGTAGTCGAAGCCGGTAGCTTGATGAACAGCCTCGATGTCCTTGCGGTAATCGTCACGCAAGGCAAGTACCGCACGGCCCGAACCGAACATCTGTTCCCAAAAGTGCGGAAAAGGCGTGCCCGTGGCCTGGGCATCGACCCGGACCGGCACCGTGTCCGGCGTTGACGGCGCAGCATGGGCGGCGCCAAGCGCAAACAACAGGACAAAGCCGAGTTTTGGTGCAATGCGGCGAAACGGGGACGTACTGGGCATGGCGATTCCTTAAGTCTTTTTACCGGCATGTAAACGTTTACTTATGAGGCGCCAAGTCTCTTACAGAAGTGTCCGCACGTCCAATGGGCGGTCCAAAAAAAGCGCCGGCAAGCAGCCGGCACCTTCTCCTCAATGCGTGCCGCCCGTTCGCAGCACGACTTGCTGCGGCTGCGCCGCCGCAAGTCTCAACCATGTCACCGGCCCGTAGCGATCACGACCGATTGCCCAACCCTCGCCATTTGCCGTCGCCAGCGCGCCGCCATCCGCGTATGACTTCAACATGCCCGCGCCCGCACGCACTGATTGCGCGGCCGTCCCATGTACTTTCACCAGGTAGTACTTCAAAGCTGGCTTGAACGTGCCATGTGCGGCCTCGGTGCCGAAGACGACGTTGTCTCCATCGCGCCGGGTCGTCAGCCGCTGCGAGAAGTAGACACCGTGTTCATAGGCATAGGTACTGCCATCGTCATCGTAGTAATCGAAATGCGTGGGATGCGCCGCCGGGAAAACATCGACACTCAACTCCGTCACCGGGGACTCACCCACGTAATCCATCACCGGCTGAGTGGGGATGATGGCACCCTCGCGAATGAACAGTGGAATGTCGCTCCACGTCTTGCTGTCCACGGCGTAATGAATGGTCTGTCCTCCCTGATACACCTTGCCGCTGAAGTAATCGGTCCAGGTGCCTGCGGGCAAATAGATATCTTTTTCCGTTTGCCCCTTCACCACCACCGGTGATACCAGCAGACCGTCGCCAAACATCCAGGCGTCGACATCGTTGCGTACCTGCGGATCATCGGGGTAATCGAATGTCAGCGGCCGCACGATGCCCACGCCTTCAGTGGTCGCCGTGCGGTCATAGCTATAGATATAAGGAATCAGCGCATAGCGCAGGCGAATCGCCTTGGTTGCGGCTTTCTCCGCAGCCTCTCCATATAGCCAGGGCTGGCGCTTTTCGCCCAGCGTTCCGTGTACGCGGAAAATCGGCACGAAGGCACCGAATTCGATCCAGCGCGCATAGTTCTCGTCTGACGGATGACCCTTGAACCCGCCACCATCCATGCCCCACTTCATTTCGCCCACATCGATGGCGCCCAGCATGCGCTGGCGTTGCGCGGCCATGCTGGCAAATCCGGTATCGATGTCGCCAGACCAGAGCCCGTACGCGTAGCGCTGGGCACCCAGATAAAAATCGCGATTGATCGACCACACGCGAATGGGCGTATAGGCCCGCTGACCGTCATACAGCGCACGCTCCATGTTGAGGAACTGTGTATTGCTGTTGGTGTCATCTGCTTCGTCGTTCCACCAGCCCACGATGCCGGTATCGAACGAGTGCTTCAGTGCCGCATTGAAAAACCATGCGCGCACCGCCGCCTGATCAAAATCCAGCTCGCGCACCGGCTTGAGCGAGAAGTAATCCATGTTCTGCGGCCGGCTTGCGGCCCAGAATCCGTGAGCCGTGGCGTAACGCCCTTCTACGGTATTGACGTGGATGCGCGGCTTCATGATGCCCGTCATGTGCATGCCGAGCTGGTCTGCCTTCGTCTTCAGCACGCCGGTGGGGCCATCCGGGAATTTCTTCGCGTTCCAGCGAAATTCGCCGTAATGGTCATCACCCCAGGCTTTCCAATCGAAATCGAACGTGAAGTTGTCGATCGGGATATGACGGCTGCGGTAGCCATGCACGATAGCAAGGAACTCCTGCTCGTCGATGCCCCATTGGCTGTTGGTAAAACCCATCGCCCACTTCGGAAACATCGGCGGCGCGCCACTGAGCATCGCGAGTGCGGAAAAGATTTTTGGCGGATCGCCCGCCATGATGTCGTAGCTGACGTCCTCGCGTGGAATCCCGCTGACATCGATATGGCCGTCCGTGAGGTCGAACTTGGCGCCGACCGTATCGACCAGCACGCCATAGCCATGCGTGCTCCATACGAATGGGCCGCCGGCATACCCCTGTTCGCCAGCTTTGGCAATCTGCACGCCACTGCGCGTCAGGCTGCTCGGTGCCGGTTCGAAAGCGTCATACGTGCCGATGCCGTACAACGGATCGGCCGCATCGTGCTGCAGATCGATACGGCCCTCCATCAATGAGGAAGGATCGGTTTGTACCAGTACGTGCCCCTGTGCATCGGCGATGGTCAGGCGCGCTGTACGCTTGTCCCACGTAGCGACCAGTTCGCTGCTCGAAACGGAAGCGCTGGATGCACTATTGCTCGCGCGCAGATTCGACAAGGTCTCGCGTGAACCGTGCGGATCCATCACGATGCCTGGGCGCGACGCAAAGCCGCCTGGCATGCCATGCACCTGCACCACGTTCGGTGTGACGAAGTGCACGCTGATACGGTCTTTGCCGCGTACTAATTCGATGCCGCGCGCATCGGCGTGTTCAAGTTGAAAACGCGAGTTGGCCTGAGTGGGAACTGCCGCATGGTTTGTTGAAGCGGTTGCCAGCAGGAGGCCGAAAACGGCCACATTACGCAAGCTTGTCATCCAACCGTCCTTTCTTGAGTGCAGAACGTAACGCTGCGCCAAGACAAACCCAAGCATGCATGATGCACGCGCAGCCTATTGTCCGGCAGCAAGATCGCCCGACTATAACCGCAGCGCCGCAAGAGGTGGGATAAATCGGGTCAAATAGAAAAACGCCGCGGGCAAGCCGCGGCGTTGGTCTACTGCAATACGGCGCTCGCATAGGGCGGCAGTGTGATGCGCCCTTGCGCCACGGCAACGCCAGTTCCCGTTTGCAACAGGACCGCCCCCGTCTTCATGTCCGCATTGAGTGTGATGACGCGTGCCTCACGTGACAGGTTATGCACGACCAGCACGCGATCCTGCGCATCCTGCAACGTATACGCCACGACATGGGGATCGGCGACCGGGACATTGTGCAGCGTGCCATCCCGCAACGCGCTGACGCGCTCGCGCCAGCCGATCAAGCTGCGGTAGAGATTGAGCAGCGAATGTGGATCGGCCTGCTCCGCTTCGACCGAAACAGCCGCACCATCATCTGTGCTCCAGGCTTTCCAGCTTGCGGTGCCGGGGCCCTTTCCGCGCCGATACCAGCGCATCGGCTCACGGATGTCTCCGTCGGGCTTAGTCCCTTGCATGCCGAGTTCTTCGCCGTAATAAACGAAGGGATGGCCTGGCAGGGTGAGCAGCAACGCCGCCGCCACCCGCATATGCGCCATGTTGTCGTCCAGCTGGCTCATCACGCGTTCCTGGTCGTGATTGGACAGGAATGGCGCATCGTCGAAATCGCCGTTCGCATGCGCACGATAAGCTGCGTAGGTGTATTCCAGGCCGCGACCGATACCGAAATTACGCTCCTGCCGCACGCTATCGATTAGCTGCGTCGCAACCGGAAAATTGAACACGGTATTCAAAGGCCCCATGTACGGCGTCAAGTCGTCTGGATTCTGCCGCGCAACCTCGCCGACCAGCCATACATGCGGATTCACGCTCTCCAGGCCGCGGTGGTATTCGGACCACCACACGACGTTCTTCTTGAGTGCGACGGGGCTATCCATATCCGAACGCAGATCGTCGTAAATGTGCTGCGCCGCATCCAGGCGAAAGCCGTCCACGCCTTCGCGTAGCCAGAAGCGGCCCACGTCGATCATCGCCTTGCGCACCGCCGGATTGTCGTAGTTCAGATCGGGCATCGCAGCCGTAAAGGTGCCCTCGTAATACTGGCCGTTGGGCGCGCGATGCCAGGCCGGCCCGCCGACGGCGCTGATGGCATGCAGATCCGTGCCGGGCTTGGCCCACAGGTACCAGTCATGGTGCGGATCCTTGGGATTGAGCGCCGCCTTGAACCAGGGGTGCTGATTGCTGGTGTGGTTGATCACCATGTCGATCACCACCTTGATGCCGCGCTTATGCGCTTCGGCAACCAGCTTCTTGAAATCCCGCATCGTGCCGTACTGCGGGTTGATACCCTCGTAGTCGGTGATGTCGTAACCGTGATAGCTCGGCGAGGGATTGATCGGCATCAGCCAGATCCCGCTCACGCCCAGCGATTTGATGTAATCGAGCTTGGCCGTCACACCATTGAGATCGCCGATGCCGTCGCCGTTGGTGTCATAGAACGCGCGCACGAAGATCTCGTAATACACGCCGGACGGCTGCACTGCAGAGGGAACGGTTGCTTCATCGGCTTGCGCGAATGCGCTGGCGGACACCATCCAGACGACCATTGCCATGGCGGCGGCATAAAAAACAGCGCGGAACTTTGACATGCGGATCTCCCGGGGATGGAGGGTCGTTGCTAAGGCGCAGCCCACGCAGCGATGTCGATAAACGACCAGGGCGATCCGGGCCTCGCCTGCATTCAAAAAGACCCGGCTCCACAATCGTCAACGGAACCGGGCCAGGGGAGTGTGCCGGACACCGCCAGGCGACGTCCGGCACGATGCATCACAACTTGAAGTTGAAACCGAGATAGCTGGTGCGCCCGAAGTACTGGATCGTACCCGTCTGCTGCGGATTGCCGCCGAAGTAAGTACGGGTCGGCTGGTTGCTCAAATTGAGCATCTGATAGACCACGCTCAGCTGCTTGGTAACGTTGTACGAGGCCTGCAGGTCATACACGGTCTCGGATGCGAACGTCACGAGCTGGTTGTCGACAGCGATCTGGGTGTCGGACAGGAACGAAGAGCGGTAATTCGCCGACAAGCGGACCGAGAAAGTGCCGTTGTCATAGAACAGCGCGGCGCTGGCTACGCGACGCGACAATCCGGGCAGGCCAATGTAGGTGGTGGGGCCGCCCAGCGTCGTCGGGTTGTGCACATTGCTCGACGTCACGGCGAGGTTCGCATCGAAACCCAGGCCCGACCAGATACCCGGCAGGAAATGAGTCTTGGTAAACGACGCCTCGAAACCGCGCACGTCACCGCCCTTGGCGTTGTAGGCCGTCTGGTACTCGCCGTTTTCGTACGGTTGGCCGGTCGCTGGATTGATCGGCACTGTAATGCCCGCGGCAGCGAAATCGAAGTTGTTGTAGGTAACGTTCTGTACGAACGAATTCACGTGCTTGAAGAACACACCAGCCGTCACCGCGCCGGTGGAATCATCGAAGTAGTGTTCGTAATCGAGGTCATACTGCTGCGCACGCAACGGATTCAGCAACGGGCTCGTACCGCCCCACACATTGTATTGCCCGTTGTCGACCCACGAACCAGCGCCAGCCAGCATGGTATTGATCGGCGGACGCGACAGCACCTTCGATGCGGAGAAGCGGGTCTGATCGTTATCCGTCCAGTGGTAGATCAGGTTCAGCGACGGCAGATAATCCGTATAGGTTTTGCCGACTTTCAACGGCGCGTAATCGTAGCTGGTATTACCGTTGCCATCGGTGATCGGAATACCTGCGCCATTGCCGACCTGCTGCAAGCCATAGCTGTACTGCGACTGGCGCGATACGCGCACGCCAACGTTACCGGTCAGCTCATGACCGAACAGCTGAGCGTCGATATCACCCATCACGAACAGGTCGCGCGTCTTCTCATTGACCGAACCGCTCTGGATCTCCGACCAGCTTTGATCCGTGATGTTCTTGACGGGATTTGCCACGATGCCATGCGAGGCCAGAATCGCCGGACCGTTAAGCGTAAGGAAGCAGGGGAAGCCGCTGAATTTGCCTTTCCAGCACGTCATCTGCGCATCAGCTGCGGGAATCGTCAACGGCGGCTGGCCGGCAACAGGAGCCGTGTTCCACTCCGAACCGTAGACGTATACCTCGCGATCCGCGTCGTAGTAATGATTGTTGAGGTAAAAGCCCGCCTCGATGGCCGAGAACACCGGGTTGTTCGGCATGTCGTACTGCACGCTCGTACGGAATGCCTTGTTCTTGTCGTGATAGATGTACGGATAGACACCGTAGCGCGACAGCGCCATGTCATTGAGATTGGTGTAAACGCCGGGATTGGCAAACGACACGTCGCCGATCGAGCGCCCCTTCAGCAGAAAATTCGTCGACTGCGCCATGAGCTGCGGATTGCTGGTGCCCAGGCCGGTGTAAGGATCGGCGGTCGTATCGACGTTGATCTCATTGCTTGACGCATGCGACAGCGATGCATCGGACTCTACGTGCCAATTGCCGTGGTTCCACTTCAGGTTGAGGCCGCCGGAAAACACGCTGGTGTCCGTCGTGTAATTGTCGGCGGTGGTTTCGTTCGAAAACTGGTTGCCGCCAACACCTGCCGGGTTGCTGGAAACCGTGCCGCCGACCACCGTACCCAACGAACCAATCACGGGATCGGTGATCTGTGCGTTGTTGCCGTAGAAATTCTGCGAACGGAAACCGTAGCCGAACGACGAGTTGTCAAACTTGGAGAAGAACGTGTCTGCTGTCAGCTGCAATTCGTCCGTCGGCTTCCACACCACGGTAGCCAGGTAGCCGCGGCGACGTTCTTCACCGCCGTTTTGCTGCAACTGGACACCTTCCGGCAGATAGGCTTTCTGCGGGCTGTTGCTGTTGAGCTGATAGAGCGCTCCGTCCGACGCCTCACCAGCAAACTGCTCAGACACGTGCGGCTGGTACATATCCGCAAAGCCCAGGCCGACACCCAGGGTATTGTCGAGGAATTTGCCTTGGTAGGCCGCACTGAAGCGATAACCGAGCGGGTTGGCATTAGGCACGTCATGTGCCTGGCCGTCGTAGCTGCCGCGGCCATCGATGTTCAGCGATTGGTCCTTGCTGTTCTCCAGCGGATTCGCCGTTTGCATGGCGATCGTACCGGCCACGCCACCTTCGATCAGCGACGCCTGCGATGACTTGTACACCGTGGCCATGTTGATCAGCTCGGACGGGTACTGGTCGAACTGGATGTAGTTGGTGCCGCTGGTGGAAGGTTGCTCGCGGCCGTCCAGCGTGGTTTGAATGAAGTCGCCGGAAAGACCGCGGATATTGATCTGCGAAGCCTGGCCTGCGATGCGTTCGGCCGAAACACCCGGCAGGCGCGTCAACGAGTCAGCGATCGACTGATCCGGCAGGCCGCCGATATCGGAGGCGGTCACCACATTCTGGATGGTGTCGGCATAGCGTTGGTAATCGATCGACTTTTCGACGCTGCTGCTGAAACCGGTCACCGTCACGCTGGACAGACTTTTCGCCAGTTGCCGCTGGCTTTTCGGATCAGTGGTGGCCTGGCTGGTACTGCCAGTGCCGTTATCGGTGCTGGCCGTGGTGGTCTGCTGCGAGGTGCCCGACGGAGTCTGCGCACCGTTGTCGCCGGTAGCGGCTTGGACGCCGAAAGCCATGCAAAGACCGGCAGACGCCAGCGCCATCACTAGCAAATTACGCTTGAGTATCACGTTTCCCCTCCCCCAAAAAATCTTGTAGTTGCGTTTTCTTGATCATTCGCCGCCGCGCCTTCACCCTTCGCGGACATGAGCGGTTCGCACGCAGTCGGATGGACCGGCGGCGTGAGCGGATGGTAGGGCGCGAATTTCCAAGCAAACCACACCATGCATACGTATTCATTTCAGCACCCCTACAGGGGCCATCGCAGCGCAACATGCGCGCCATGCCTACCGCCGCCGCACCATCGTGCGACGTAAAAAACCGCGGCAAGACTGGGTTTTTACGTAATCTCGCAGTTACTAACTAAGCGTGACCAAGCGGCAAGCCTGCTTCTCATGACGCACTCGCAGCACAAATGAATACGTATGCAAACCCCTCCGAGTACGCGCGGGCGTGCGGCTAAGCTGCACACCGTTTGCAGTGCCGGGCTACGGAAGCTCTGCGCTTACAGTGGGGTTTTCGATGAGTGATGCATCCTGGTGGCGCGGCGCCGTCATCTATCAGATCTATCCACGCAGCTTCCTGGACACTAACGGCGATGGCGTGGGCGATCTGCCGGGCATCATCCAGCGCCTGGATTACGTCGCCAGCCTTGGCGTGGATGCGATCTGGATCGCGCCGTTCTTTCGCTCGCCGATGGCTGACTTCGGTTACGACATTGCCGACTACCGCGACGTCGATCCACTGTTCGGCACACTGCAGGATTTCGATCGGCTGCTGGCCAAGGCGCACGGTCTCGGGCTGAAGGTGATGATCGACCAAGTGCTCAGCCACACCTCCGACCAGCATGCCTGGTTCAAAGAAAGCCGCGAGAGCCGCGACAATCCCAAGGCGGATTGGTACGTGTGGGCTGACGCCAAACCGGATGGCAGCCCACCGAATAACTGGCTGTCGATCTTCGGCGGCTCCGCCTGGCAATGGGAACCTCGCCGCGGTCAGTACTACCTGCATAATTTTCTGGCCTCGCAACCGGATCTCAACTTTCATCATGCGGAAGTGCGCGCCGCCACGCTGGACAACGTTCGGTTCTGGTTGGACAAAGGCGTGGACGGCCTGCGCCTGGACGCGATCAACTTCTGCTTCCACGATCCGTTGTTGCGCGACAATCCGCCCAAGCCGAAGGAAATGCGCGTCGGCCGCGGGTTCAGTCCGGATAATCCGTACGCATTCCAGTACCACCATTACAACAACACGCAGCCAGAGAACCTGGCGTTTCTGGGCGAGTTGCGCGCGCTGATGGACCGCTACCCTGGTGCGGTCACGCTCGGCGAAATCTCTTCCGAAGATTCGCTGGCGACCATGGCTGAATACACCAGTGGCCATCGTTTGCACATGGGCTACAGCTTTGAGCTACTGAGTGCCGACTTTAGCGCCGCGTACATCCGCAAGACGGTGGAACAGCTGGAAGCGCAGGTCAATGAAGGTTGGCCGTGCTGGTCGATTTCCAACCATGACGTCGAACGGGTGCTGACCCGCTGGGGTAATGGCGACGTGTCGCCGCAGCTGGCGAATCTGCTGACTGCGATGGTGTGCTCGCTGCGCGGTTCAGTGTGCGTGTATCAGGGCGAGGAACTGGGCCTGACCGAGGCCGATGTTCCCTTCGAGTCGCTGCGCGATCCTTACGGCATTACGTTTTGGCCGAACTTCAAGGGTCGCGACGGATGCCGCACGCCGATGCCATGGGACGACAGCCTGCATGCAGGCTTCAGCAGCACGACGCCATGGCTCCCGATCGATCAGGCGCACCAGGCACTTGCCGTCGCTCATCAGGAAGCGGATTCGCTGTCGGTGCTGCACGGCTTTCGTCGCTTCATGCATTGGCGCGCCTCGCAGTCCGCACTGCGTTGCGGCGACATTCGTTTTCTTGCCACGCCCGAACCGGTGCTCGCCTTCGTGCGCAGCCACGCCGGTGAACAAGTGTTGGCGGTATTCAACCTCGGCAAGCAGGCCCAATCTATGGCGCTGCCGGGTTTCGAAGCCGCACAGCCATTGGAAGGGCATGGCCTGCAGCAAGGTACGCTGCACGGGGATGCGCTGGTGCTGCCCGGCCACGGCGTACTGTTTGCGCGCTGTTGATCCGTCGAACTGCCGGATACTCCGACCCGCCACTTTCGTCGCATCCAATTACTGAACATAAGCGTGAAGCGCGACTGCTAAACCCCCGGTCAGTCGCTCCTCAGCAGAGAAGCGGCTAAAATCCGATGGTTCTGGCTGGGCGCTCGCATCATTCCGTTTGGACGGCTTTCCTGGTGGCCACGCAAATCCTGGGATCCGGCATCGACGCGCTCTCCCCGTCCATGTACTGTGCACGCCCACGCGTGCAAGGCATGGTCATGGCGGCCGGCGCGGCCCCGACATCACCGAGGATCACAGGTTTTGAAGACAGCGAACGAGACGGCAGCACGACGCAATCCTGGCGTGAGCGGCATGAGCCTGTATGTACCCCAGCCCCGTATATCCCTGCGCGACTGGTGCGAATGGACAGGCAATTCCTGGGATAAGGTTCAGGCCGTCGTCGGCCGCAGTTTCCGCCGCCCCGCCCCTTATGAAGATGCTTACACCATGGCGGCAACGGCGGTACTTCGGCTGATCCGCAACTACAACATCGATCCGCGCCGCATCGGCCAGCTTGCGCTGGGTACCGAGAGCAGCAAGGACAACTCCGCGGGCGCGGTTATCGTGCGCGGCATGGTCGATCGCGAGCTGGTACGACAAGGACTGCCGCGCCTTTCCCGCCAGCTGGAAGTACCTGAATTCAAGCACGCCTGCCTCGGTGGCGTGTATGCGTTGAAGAGTGCATTGCGCTACGTCGCTTTCGACGGCCAGGACAAACAGGCGATCGTGGTGTGCAGCGATATCGCCGAATACGAACGCGGTTCCAGCGGCGAGCAGACCCAGGGCGCCGGTGCGGTGGCCATGCTGGTGGAAGCGGAGCCCAAGCTGTTCGAAGTGGATCTGGAACATGCCGGCAGTGCGTCGGATTATCGCGGCCCGGACTTCCGCAAGCCGTTCGCGCGCCATTTCGACCAGGATTACGGCCAGCGCGCGCGACGCGCGCACGATTTCCCCGTCTTCAGCGGCAAATATTCCACCTTCGCCTATCTCGACGAAGTCGGCCAGGCGACCGATGCGATGATCGAACGGCTGGGCGTATCCGATCTCGATTTCCTAAATGGCGCGGACGGGCTGTTCTTCCATCGTCCGTATCACATGATGCCGCTGCAGGCGCTGGCCTTCATTTACGCCCGCGCGCTGGCCCGCGCGCCGCAGCCGAACGCGGCATTCGTGGCGCTGTGCGAACAAGCCGGCGTGGCGCCCGAGGGTGTGATCGAGGAATGCCGCAGTGAGCCGGACCTGTTCGGCGATTTCGTGCGCCTTGGAGGGCATGCCGACGCCGCGCAAGATGCACATCCGCTCACCAACAAGCTGTCCGGCATCGTGCGCAAGAGCCCTGCTTTCCAGGAGCTGCTGGCCACGCGTGTGAACCTCGGTACGGATTGGGCCATGGAATTGGGCAATCTTTACACCGCCGCATTGCCGGCCTGGATTGCCGCGGGTTTCGAGCAGGCGCTGGAGCAGAATGTCGATTGGACCGACGCCAAGCTGTACGCCATCGGCTATGGCAGCGGGGATGCCTCGGAGGCCATTCCCCTGCGCGTGGCGCCGGCATGGCGCGAAGCTGCCGCCAAGATCGGTTTCCGCAAGGCGCTGGCCGCATCGTCCGATCTGTCCCGCGAGCAGTACGAAGCGCTGCACGATGGCCACAAGGTGGAGCTGGACTGCCCACCGCGCGACCAGTTCATCATTTCCCGCACCGGCAGCACCTATGAAGCGGCCTTCCAGGATCTGGGCGTCGATTACTACGACTTCGTGCAGTAATGCCGAATGCTGCAGCTATCCCGAAAAAGCTGCAGCCATTCACGCGGCACTCTACCGCCCCTGGCAACACCTGGGGCGGTGATCGATAACCATCCCAGCGTCACGTCATCGATCTTCGCCGGGTAACGGTACGCATGATCGACGCGCGCATCATCCGCATGTGATGCCTGCCTCCCTTTGGCTAGGGCCTGTTTACACTAATGGCCCTAGACTCATCCCAGATCACTGCACGAGCGCCATGATGTTCAAGCTGAAAGGCATGCTTTCGTTGCAAGCCGGCGATCAGGCGCTCGGCGGAGCGGACCGTATCGCGCTCCTTGCCAAGATCGGCGAAACCGGATCCATCACTGCTGCTGCACGCGCCGTAGGAATGAGCTACAAAGGCGCCTGGGATGCCATCGACGCCATGAATAACATGGCCGACGAACCCCTGGTGATGCGCGTGACCGGCGGCAAAGGTGGCGGAGGCACGCAACTGACGGAGCGAGGAAAACGGCTGGTCGATGCGTTTGCTGCGCTGGAAGATGTGCATCGACGCTTCCTGGACCAGTTCGAAACCCTTGCCGAAGCGTCGGCCGATGATATCAAGCTGATCCGAGGGCTCATGTTTCGAACCAGTGCGCGCAATCAGCTTTCCGGACGCGTAGTGTCCATCCATAAGGGCAGCGTCAACGATACCGTCGAACTCGAACTCTCCGGCGGCGAGCACGTCGTTGCCGCGCTCACCTGCGAAAGCACCGAGAATCTGGGATTGAAGATCGGCACCGAAGCCCTCGCCCTGATCAAGGCATCGTCCGTACTGCTTGCCCTGCCCGACGAAAGCATGCGGCTCTCGGCCCGCAATCAATTCGCCGGCACCGTGGCCCGCATCACCTTGGGGCCGGTCAATGCGGATGTGCGCGTCCAGCTCAGCGGCGGCAACGTGATGTCGGCGGTCATTACGGCGGAAAGTGTTTCCAACCTGGGCCTGAAAGAGGGCACGGCGGTGCTGGCCGTCGTCAAGGCATCCAGCGTGATTCTCGGCACCAGCCGCTAATTCTCCTGCCCCTTGCCGTGAGCGCCGCGCGGCGCTGGCTTTCACGCCAAAGCGCCATATACTTATCTATATAGCGCTCTTCGGGCGCGACGTGGGCAATGTGAATGCTAGCCAGAAACAGGCACTTATCCAGCCTGGCAGTGCTTGCGCTGCTGTTTGCCGCGTGGCCGGCGCACGCCCGGACGTCCACGCCGGAACCCCAGACGCTGCGCATTGCCGTGGAAGGCCAACCACCGCTGCTGCTGAATCGCACGGCGCTCGCGGCGATGGCACGAACGAGCGTCGCCACACCGGCGATCCATCATGTGCCAGCCACCCAATGGCAAGGTGTGAGTCTGGAAGAACTGCTGCGCCGGGCCGGTGTCCGCACGGGCGAGCAGCTGCGCGGGGCGGCCATGACCACCGTCGTGCATGTCATTGCCGCCGACCACTATCAGGTCGTTTTCAGTCTCGGTGAACTCGATCCCCTGCTTGGTCATGAGCAAGTCGTGCTCGCCGACACCGAAGACGGCCACGCACTGAAGGGCGATGGCCCATTTCGGCTAGTGGTGCCCGGCGATCAACGCCCGGCCCGCTGGGTCCGCAACGTGATGGCTATCGAAGTCACTCGCCATCGTTCACCCACACCCTGACCCATTCACTGAGAACAGCGGATGCCACGCCATCCGCCACCGGGAGTACGCCGCATGAAAAAGCAATGGATGATGGCGGCCACGCTGTTGAGTCTGGCAGCTATCAGCAGCACCGCCTTCGCCGACGATGACTACGGCCTCGACAACATCTTCAGCGATGGCCATGTCGATGGCGATCTGCGCCTTTACAACTTCAACCGCTTCTACGACAGCAAGACCACGCCCAATGCCAGCGCGCTTTCGGCGGCTGCGCTGATCAACGCCCAGACGGGTACGTTCTTTGGCGGCTTCAGCATTGGCGGATCCTTTGCAACCGCCAACTCGTTCGGCACGCATTCGAACAATCCGGCCAAGATCGATACCTCGCTGGCCGGCCCGAACAATTCCATCGGCACGTTCAGCCAGGCCTATCTGCAATACAAAAACAGCTTTTTCCTGTTTCGCGGCGGCTATCAATACCTCGCCGACGATCCCTGGATGGGTAACAACGACTCGCGCGTCATCCCCTCTTCTTACAACGCGCTGCTGGTGCAGTTCACGCCAATCCAAGGCTGGAATCTGTTCGCCATTCGCGAGTACAGCTGGAAGAGCCGCACCTCCTACGGCATGTACCCGGATAACCTGTATTACCCCTCGAAATTCCAGGGTGATTCGATGTACGGCAACAACGGTTCGCTGCCGTTGAATACACCCTCCACTTCCGGCACCTGGGAGGGGGGCACCAGTTATGTGCACGGTGGCCTGAGCGCCCAAGTGCGGTACTACGATTTCATGCACTTCGCGCGCACCGGTTATGCGGTGGGCAGTTATGTGTTCAACACCGGCACCGGTTTCAATCCGGTCATCGGTGCGCAATACCTGGTGCAAAACGACGGTTCGGACAATCGCTTCACCCAGACCGACAGCAAACTGTTCGGCGTTCTCGGCGACCATGTAAAGAGCCAGGCAATCGGCGGCGATCTGGGTCTCGCGATTCCCAATGGCCGATTCGACATCTTCTACAACAAGCTCGCCCACGAAGATGGCGCAGTCGGGGGCGGCGCACTGATTTCGCCCTTCACGACAAACTACGGCACCGATCCGCTGTACACCACCTCCATGATCCGCGGCCTGGTCGAGGCAGGCCCCGGCCACGCATGGAAAGGCAAGTTCACCTACGACCTGTTCGACAAGAAACTGGAACTCACCGCCGCCTACGCGAAATACATCACCTATTACCGCGGCAACAGTCATGATCTCTATTTCGACGTGATCTATCACCTGGACGGCTATCTCAAAGGCCTGACCTTGCGCGATCGATGGGAGCTGTCCAACGGCGGCATCGGCAACCTCAATCCGAGCAACCGCACTTTCGTCTATAACCGCGTGATGATCGACTACAAGTTTTAGAACTCATTTCCGTTTGGCAACGAAAGGCATGAAACGGACGCCTTTTACCGGAAAGACCGTTGGCAAATACACACACGGTTTCAAGCAGCCCCTTGCGTTGCCGACGACATAATCATCTCCAAGGCAGGATCGATCACTTCCAGGGTTTCTTGCCAGGAAAAGCCGTAACGATGAAACCCAGTGTCAGGCACTTCACTCGCTTGACCGCCAGATGACTTCCTTCGCGCACGGCGCCCACCTATGATCACCGCTTCTTTATCGTGGAGCGGGACATGCGCGCCATTCTGATCATGGTGGGGCTTGTATTGCTGGTCGGCGGTCTGTGGGTGGTTTTCGGCCATGGCAGCTACAGCCAGACTGACACCGTCTTCCAGCTGGGCTCGGCAAAGCTCACCGCCACACACGACAAAGCCATCCCGTCGTGGGTGGGCATCGGCGGCATCGTGGTCGGCGCGCTGTTGGCCCTGGGCGGTTTGTTCTCGAAACGCTGACGCCCGAGAACGCATGAGGGGAACGTGCTTCCGCTCGGCGCTACAATGCGCCGGATGGATGTCTCTCATTTGATCGATTCGCTCAACGATGCGCAACGTGAAGCCGTTTGCGCGCCATCCGGGCATTACCTCGTACTCGCCGGCGCCGGTTCCGGCAAGACACGCGTACTCACCCATCGCATCGGCTGGCTGCATCAGGTCGATCACGTGCCGCCCTGGGCGATTCTCGCCGTCACGTTCACCAATAAAGCCGCCGGTGAAATGCGTGCGCGCCTGGACAACCTAATTCCAGGCGGCATCCAGGGCCTGACGGTCGGCACCTTTCACGGCATTGCGCATCGCCTGCTGCGCCGTCATTGGCGCGAAGCGGGATTGCCGGAAAGCTTCCAGATTCTCGATGCCGACGACCAGCAGCGGATGATCAAGCGCGTAGTGGCCGGACTGGGGCTGGATGAAGCACGCTTTCCGCCGCGTCAGGCCACCTGGCAGATCAATACATGGAAGGACGAGGGCAAGCGTCCTGAAAACATCGAGCATGGGCAACATCCCGTGACGCGCACCTTGGTACAGATCTACCAGGCTTATGAAGATGCCTGCCGGCGCGCCGGTCTGGTGGATTTCGCCGAACTGCTGTTGCGCGCGCACGAGCTTTGGCTGAAGCAGCCTGCCGTGCTGGACCACTATCAACAGCGCTGGCGCTATCTGCTGATCGACGAATTCCAGGATACCAATGCACTGCAGTATGCGTGGATCCGTGTGCTGGCCGGACAAAACGGCCAGGTCTTCGTGGTCGGCGACGACGACCAGGCCATCTATGGCTGGCGCGGTGCGAAAGTGGAAAACGTGCAGCAGTTCCTGCGCGATTTCCCCGGCGCGCGCACGATCAAGCTGGAACAGAACTACCGCTCCACCTCGACCATCCTGAAGGCCGCCAACAGCGTCATCGAGCGCAATGGAAACCGGCTGGGCAAACAGTTGTGGACGGCCGGCGAAGAAGGCGACCGCATCGCCGTGTACGCCGCGTACAACGAGCAGGACGAAGCGCGCTTCGTGATCGAACGCATCCGCGAATACATTGCCGAGCACGGTGATGCCAAAGACTGCGCGATCCTGTACCGCTCCAACGCACAATCGCGCAACTTCGAAGAACAGCTGATCCAGCACGATGTTCCCTATCGCGTGTACGGTGGCTTGCGCTTCTTCGAACGTGCGGAAATCAAGGATGCCTTGTCCTATCTGCGCCTCACCGCGAACCGCCACGACGACGCTGCTTTCGAGCGCACCGTGAATACACCGCCGCGCGGCATTGGCGACCGTACCTTGGATGTGCTGCGACGGCGTGCACGCAGCGAAAGCACGTCGATGTGGGAAGCCGCTTTGAGCGAGCTGTCGACAAGCACCGAACTGGCGGGCCGCGCGAAGAATGCGGTGAGAGGTTTCCTCACCATGATCGACGAGATGGCGCGCACATTTAATCCATCTCCCGCTCACGGTGAAGCGGGCGGCGTTACGGAAGCGCTGGCGCTTGCCGAACAGATCGACCACGCCATCACCCAATCCGGCCTGCGCGAGTTTTACGAGAAGGACAGCCGCGGCAACGCGGAATCACGCGTGGAAAACCTCGACGAACTGGTCAACGTAGCCAGCCGTTTCGAGCTCACGCCCGACGACATCGAGGCTGGCCTCAGTGAGTTGGCCGCCTTCCTTTCGCATGCAGCACTGGAAGCAGGCGAAGGCCAGGGCGAATCCTGGGACGACTGCGTGCAATTGATGACGCTGCATTCGGCCAAAGGCCTGGAATTTCCGCTGGTGTTCCTGGTGGGCGTGGAAGAGGGACTTTTTCCGAGCCAGCGCTCCATCGAAGACGAAGGACGCTTGGAAGAAGAACGAAGACTTGCCTACGTCGGCATCACGCGAGCGCGCGAACGCCTGGTCATCACGCATGCAGAATCGCGGCGCATGCACGGTAGCGAAATGCTGTCACGCCCGTCGCGCTTTCTGGGCGAAGTACCACCTTCGCTGATCGATGAAGTGCGCCCGCGCGTGCAGGTGAATCGCCCGCTGTACGCGGGGCGCTTCGCCGAACACACGCCGTCACTGCAAGAGGACTTGCCCGTGAAGCTCGGGCAACGCGTCAGCCACCCCAGCTTCGGCGAGGGCGTAGTCGTGAGCGCCGAAGGAAGCGGCGCGCACACACGGCTGCAAGTCAATTTCGAAAGCGCCGGTAGCAAATGGCTGGTAGCCGCCTACGCCAAACTCACACCGCTCTGAGCATGTTCTGATTAAATCGTCACCCCGGGCCAAAGCCGGGGCGACGGACCCGGCATGGACCAAGGAATCTACAAGAACCGGTTGAGGGTAATGCGCCGATGACAGAACACTCCATTCGCGATGGCCGACGTGAGCTTGGCTACCTCCATCGCCAACTGCAGGATATCTACCAGCGCTTACCGTGGAGCCATCGGCTCGTCAACGGTCTCTCGATGGCTGCGCAGGCACTGGCCGGCGCCAGCCTGGGATACGGCCTGGGCTTGTTGCTGCACACCCAGCAGGCCTTTTGGGGGGCGATCACCGCCATCGCCGTCACGCAGCAGAGCTACATGGATACGCGGAAATTATCGCGCGATCAGGTTATAGGCGCCGCCATCGGCGCCACCATCGCCATCATCGGTTCCTACATCGCCCAGGACAGCTACGCCGCCTACGCCACGACGATGGTCGTAGCGATCGTCCTGTGCTGGTGCTTCAACATCGGCAACGCCGGCAAGCTCAGCGCCACCACCGTCACCATCGTGATGCTGGTACCACACACCGGTCCGTTCTGGACCGTTGCCCTAACGCGCCTTGGCGAAGTCACCCTCGGCATCGGCAGCGCCCTGCTGGTGACAGGTGTGGCGCATAAGCTTGAAAAGCGCTGGCAAGGCGACACCGGCACGAACAACTCCTGATTCGGACTCACGCGGCCGAGCCGCCCACGACCTTCCAAAGCGTGAACGTAGTTTTTTACTGCGAAACCACAGCGCGGCAACGCCGGTCCATGAGATTCGGCCGTACCGCGTACCGACTGCCATGACTGAATCCGCCGAAAGCCAACAACGGCTCGACCACGACATCTGCGTTCACATCTTTACCGCTTCCGCCGCCATGGTCGGCGTCTGCCTGACAGTCATCGGCATCATCCGTGTCGTGATATCGCTGCGCCGGCCGGACATCTTCGGCGACGATCTGCTCGCCATCAACGCCATGATCTACCTTGCCGCCTGCCTCGTATCGTATTGGGCCTTGCGCACACGCAACCTGGGTCGAAATCATCGGCTGGAGCGCTGCGCCGACGTACTGTTCCTCGGCGCACTGGTACTGACAGCCATCAATGCAGCCTTTATTGCCTGGGCCGTCTCGGTCCGCTGACACCCGCGTCCACTGCCGCACAAGGCGGCGCGCTGAACCTGTTATTGCTTTCACCATCGTCAGCAATGATGTCGATGTTTATGTAATTCATTCCGTTCACCACGCATCGTTCCCAAGCGGCAGCTTGCCTTGCCGTTGCCGTTCCGCCTGCCAGCTACGCCGGGCCTTGGCCTTGGCGTGCTCCAGCAGGCCGGGCACGGTGGCGGCAAACTCGCCGCACGATTTAGGAATCGGCCACACATGGGGATCGTCCGCCGCCACCTGGCAGGTGGCTTCGATCTCAGGCGGAAACACCGGCGTGCGGCAGGTATGCAGCACCACCCAGCGCGTGAGGATGTAAAGCAGCACGAGCGGCGAGACCAGCACCTGGAAGAAGCGCGGCAGGCTACCGGCATAGTAAGTGCCCATGATGATGAGGCAGTTTTTGAAGGTCGGGGTTACGGATAAATCCACATAGCGATCCAGTGGATGCTCGGCCACTGCCTCCGGCCCTTCGTCCATATAGCGGCGGATGAATTCCCACATCTCCAGCAAGGCACGCAGGCGTTCCACCGGGATGCTATGGCCGAGCGCAAACGTATCCTTGACGATATCGCCGTCGAGAATCTGGCCGCGTATGTCCCGGTCGCCTGGCTTGGTGGTGCCGTAGCCGATATGGAAGAACACCTGGTCCCAGGGCACCGACAGCACGCCATTGCGTCCGTTGTGGCGGAACACATGCACCATGCGGGTTTTGCGATTGAAGCGGATCGGGTAATGGGTGTAGGTGAAATATTCTTTTAATAAAAGAAATCGAAATAATATAAAAGTCATTCCAAACATAAACGTCAACAAAGTAATGGCTGATGTTATATGAGATGAGTCGCTATATTCGAATGCCATAAATAGGAAGAAATACAGCGATACACCAATCAGGCCGATAATAACCACCGAAGCAAAGCACATGGGCATGCATCCCCGGTACGCAAAACGCCGGTCGATCCAGTCGATATAGGTGGAGTTGATCCGCACCAGCGACATATGCGGTTCGGGCTCGATGCCGGGCTGTCGTTCGCGCGGCAAGGCTTCATTCCGCTCCCGCTGCTTGAGTGGACGATTGATGAGGAAGGTCTGTATCCATCCGGTGTACACGATCAGCCTCCCTGTTCCAGCGCATGCAACTGCTGGGATTGCTCGATGATGTCGCGAAAGGGTTTGCGGGCGGTGCCGAAGTACAGCGATTTTTCCAGCCACGCTTGCACCGCATTGGGTTCGAGCCAGGCCACCACGCCGAGCACGATGGCCACGGCCAGGCTACCCATCACGAGAGGCACCGCGATCATGCCGTTCACCACGCATCGTTCCCAAGCGGCAGCTTGCCTTGCCGTTGCCGTTCCGCCTGCCAGCTACGCCGGGCCTTGGCCTGGGCGTGTTCCAACAGGCCGGGCACGGTGGCGGCAAACTCGCCGCACGAGCGGGGAATCGGCCACACATGGGGATCGTCCGCCGCCACCTGACAGGTGGCTTCGATCTCGGGTGGAAACACCGGCGTGCGGCAGGTGTGCAGCACCACCCAGCGTGTCAATGTGTAAAGCAGCACGAACGGCGAGACCAGCACCTGGAAGAAGCGCGGCAGGCCGCCGGCATAGTAGCTGCCCATGAACAGGAAGCAGTTCTTGAGCGTGGGCCGCACCGATAGTGCGACATACCGATCCAGCGGATGCTCGGCCACTGCCTCCGGCCCTTCGTCCATGTAGCGGCGGATGAATTCCCACATCTCCAGCAAGTCGCGTTTGCGTCCATTCGGTGCGGCGTGACCGAGTGCAAATGCATCCCTGACGATGTCACCCTCAAGCACTTCGCCGCGTATGTCCAGATCGTCCGGAACATTGGCAGATCGTTGGCGGAGATGCCCGATATGAAAGAACACCTGATCCCACGGCACCGACAGCACGCCATTGCGTCCGTTGTGGCGGAACACATGCACCATGCGGATTTTGCGGTTGAAGCGGATGGGGTAATGGGTGTAGGTGAAATATTCCTTGAGCAAAATAAACTTTAAAAATAGCGATATAAATCCAACTTCAAATATCGTGAACATAATAGTCCACCAAAAGTCCGGATCTGAACCAAGAACAAGAACGGTGCGCGGAAATAACCAATATAGATAAAACCAAGCCATGCCGAGTCCAATGACCGTTGCAAGACACATCGGCATACTTCCACGGAAGGCAAAACGCCGGTCGATCCAGTCGATATAGGTGGAGTTGATCCGGATTAGTGATAAATGTTGCCCAGGTTCGATGCCGGGCTGCCTTTCATGCGGCAGTGCCTCATCCCGCTCGTTTTGTGTGAGCGGACGGTTGATGCGAAAGGACGGTATGAATCCGGTAAACATGCTCAGCCTCCCTGTTCCAGTGCATGCAACTGCTGGGATTGCTCGATAATGTCGCGAAAGGGTTTGTGGGCGATGCCGAAGTACAGTGACTTCTCCAGCCACGTCTGTACGGCATTGGGTTCGAGCCACGCCACTACGCCGAGCACGATGGCCACGGCGATACCGGCGAGGCTCAACGCAGCGACGGCGGCATCAAGTTCAAGGATGAAGAAGATTGGTATGGCGGAGACCCCAATGCTTATAGAGCCTGCAGAAATGCTGAGATAGGCCAGTCCCTTGTGGTCATCCCGAAGCTCAAACCCCTCCCGTATCGCCATCGCGCCCGCCATGATCCCGCCCGCGGCACCGAACAACTTGCCGATGCCGGTAAACCAGTCGGACTGCTTGGTAAAATCAACGGCAAAAAAGTTGAACTGCTTGGCCAGCGGCGCCGCCCCCCACTCGGTCTGCTCCAGCACACGCCCCACCGTCGAGCCCGCACCGCCGATCACACCGGACAGGCCCGCGGCAAAATCCACGTCCTTTTCGAAGGCTTCGTCCGGCTTGGCCGTGAGCATGCCGTGATAGGCGTGGCTGAGCGTGCAGGCGGACAACAGCAGTTGCACCACGCCGAGTTTCGCGTCGAGGCTGGCCAGCGTGCCGAAGCTCTGCTGCAGGGCGTCGTCGATCTGTTCCGCCGTGAGCATGCCGCTGACGGCGGTGCGGCGTTCGGTCTTGGATAAGCCCGGCATCAACGCCTGGGCCTGGGCGGTGTCGAGCAGCACGACGCCGGTAAAGGGATACGCTTCGCCGCTATCGGGTAAGCGATCCAGCGCGGCGCGCACGCCGCTGCGGTAGCCGTTCGGGTCGCCGCCGGCGTAGTGGGCCACCAGGGCGGCCAGGGTGCGGGTGGCGTCCTGGCGGCGCCATTCACCGCGGATGGGGAGGATTTCCAGCGTCGGGTTTTCCGCTTTCGCCACCAGGCCCAGCACGCCCATGTGCAAGCGCGTGATGGGTAGCCTGGCGAAGCCGCGGTCGATGTGCTGGTTCAGGTGCTGGATCAGCGGACCGCCCAGCTGGTAGAGCACGTTCGCCAGCTTGCCGGGAAAGCGTTGCGGCAGTTCGCCATGGGCGCCGGCAACGATGAGGTCCTTGTAGGCGTCAAAGCACTGCTCGGCCAGTTCCGTCCACGAGAACGCCGACGCGGTGGCGTCGCCGTCCAGCGTGACGGCCGACCAGGCCTTGATCAGGGGATCGTGGTTGAGGGCGAGCGCACGCATCAGCCAGGCCTTGGTATCCCGCGGGTCGCGCTGGAGCTGTTCGGCCAGGTAGCGGAAGACGGCGCTGCGTCCGCTGGCCTGATGAATGAGCAGCGTGGCCAGGTCGAGGTAGGCTTCGCCGCTGAAGGCGTTCTGGGGATCGTAGTTGTGCGTGAGGTAGCGATGCAGCGCGTCGCTTTGCAGCCAGGCGAGGTAGGCCGCGTCCAGCGGCTGCAGGATCTGTTGGGCATAGTGATCGAACTGCTGCGCATAGACGCCGGGCGCGGTGCCCAGGCCCAGGTACTGCTCCCACGCGCCGGCCTGGAAGTGCGGGCGGTAGTGCTTGTCCCAGGCGTGCTCGGCAATGGCGTCCTGCCGGGCATCGATGGCGGCTTCGTCGGCACGCCGTACCTGGTTGAGCAACTGCTGGCCCTGGGGTGTCATGGACAGCACGCCCTGGCTGCTGGTGGCCAGCAGGCCCACATCCGCGTCGATCGTGTTCTGTTTTTGGGTAAGCACCGCCCCGTGGCCGATGGCTTTTTTCAGGCCGGCGATCCATTGCGCGGTTTCCATTTTCCATTTGCGCGACGCGTCATCGGTGAATTCGACACTGCGCTGGATGGCCAGTCCGTTGAGTTCCATGGCGAGGCCGGCCGGATCGGGCACGCCGGCGATGACCGGACGCCAGGGTTGGGCGGCACGGTACGCCCAGTCGGTGAATGCCTGGGTTTCTTCGCCGGTCACCCACAGGCGGTGCGGCGCGAAGGCCCAGGCGGCGGCGATCACCGGGCCGCTGTCAGCCACCGTGCCGAACGAGCCGGCCAACAGGTCCTGGATCATCGGCGAGAGCAGGCTCAGCGCTTGCTTACTGGTGGCATCGAGGCCATGGAAATCTTCCGGCTGCCAGCGCTTGTCCGGAAAGAAGCGCTTGACGAAGTCGCGCGTTTCCCGTTGCAGGGCGGCGGCGTCCGCCGCGAATTCCGCTACCTGATCCAGCGCCTCGAAGGTGGCCATGTTCGGCGGCAGGCCACCGTTGCGCCACCGCGCCAGATCGATGCGTTGCATGTGCGCCTGGCGGTAGTCGGGGGACGCATGCCGGTCGAACACGGCACGGGTCCAGCCGACGTCGCTGAAGCCCAGCCACACCGTGGTGGCGTGCGCGGCATCGCTGACGGTAAAGCAGCGTGCCAGGTAGGGATCGCTCTTGGCCCGGCAGATCGCGCCGAAGGTTTTCTTGCCCACGCGCGGGGGCACCTGGGCGTAGATGCTGAACTCGCACAGGTAGCCTTGTTCGTTGACGACGTACGCGCTCCATTCCTGGCGGTGTTCCTGGAAGACGTACAGGTAACCGGGACGCAGCAGGCGCAAGGTGTAGTGGGCGGTGTCGGGCGGCAGCGGGATGGCGGCGAGGTCGGCGCCGAAGCGGGGCGGCAAGGCGGGCGCGTGCCCGATGTCGGCACGTGCGACTGCATAGCGCACGGGCAGGATCGGCAGGCCGTGCTTGTCGCAGAAGGCGCAGGTGTCGGAGGGTGCGGAAGCGGTGGCGGTCGTCATGACTGGGTGTGCTGAGGGGCGAGTGGGTGCGCCAGTTGGCGCAGGCGTGTGTCGTCGAGATCGGCGCAGGCCGGGTGAGAAAAGCCATGCGAGGCAGCAGCAAGGATGTCCTGATGACCGGACATGTGAAGTTCCCTGTAGTGATGACGCGTGGAAGAAGGGGCGCGCGTCAGGCAAATGAGGCAGGGAACATAGGGCTTGCACGTGGGGGCGCAAAAGCCCGAACAGTCTCAAAGTAGCTTTCGCAGATGGATGAAGCCGGGTTTTGCTGCGCCAGCCTGAGGCCATCTGCCGTTTCGATGGCTTTTCTTCAATGGTCCACAACAAGCATGGCGTTCAAAAAGGCCATGGACGGCGTGGCAGTTTGAGGAACGCGGTTATTGCCCGAACTGCGCAAGCCCGCAGCGTAGTAATCCGTCGATAGACATTCGTTCGGGCTGCCGGCAAAAATTTACGCGTTTTATACGCGGACCCGCGTTTTTGCTACCCGCTTCTTATGCGCCGATACCTACAGTACGCAGCTGTAAGGCATTGAGCGACACTCATGGACGTTATCTATCTACTGTTCGGCTTTGTGTTGGCTGCGGCCACACTCGGCTTTCTGTTGCTCTGCGATCGCCTGGGGCCACGCAGTTGAGTGCGTGCAGCGATATCGCGACCACACATAGGCTCTAACGGAGCGAATCCCATGAACTTCTTCTACGGACTGGCTGCCGCCATCGCGGTGGCTTTGACGGTTTATTTGTGCGTGGCGCTATTGAAGCCGGAGTGGTTCGAATGACTGCCAACGATTTCATCCAGCTCGGTCTTTATCTGGTCGTGCTGCTGCTGATCATCAAGCCGCTCGGCCATTACATGGCGCATGTGTTTGCCGACGAGCCCAATCGCCTTACCCGTGCCGGCGCGGGAATCGAGCGGTTCTGCTATCGCATTTGCGGTATCGATCCCGAAGAAAACATGGGATGGAAGCGCTACGCGGTAGCCATGCTCATCTTCAATGTGTGCGGCATGCTGGCGGTTTATGCGTTCCAACGCCTGCAACAGTGGTTGCCGTTGAATCCGCAGCACTTTCCCGCCTTGCCGCCGGACTTGTCGATCAACACGGCGATCAGCTTCATCACCAATACGAACTGGCAGGCTTATTCCGGCGAGTCGACGATGAGCTATCTCACCCAGATGGCCGCGCTGACTGTGCAGAACTTCATGTCTGCGGCGATGGGTATTTCCGTGGCGATTGCGGTGATTCGCGGCTTTGTCCGTAAAACGGCAAGCGGCATCGGCAATTCCTGGGTCGACCTGACCCGCACCACGCTATACATCCTGCTGCCGATTTCCTTCGTGCTCGCGATGTTGCTGGTGTCGCAAGGCGTGATCCAGAATTTCAAGCCTTATGTAGACGTGCCGGTAGTGCAGACCAGCGCGTATGCCCAACCGGTGACGGATGCAGCCGGCAATCCGGTCAAGGATGCCGCGGGCAACCCTGAAACCAAGCCCGCCCCGCTCACGACGCAGACATTGCCGATGGGGCCGGCCGCTTCGCAGGTCGCGATCAAGATGCTCGGCACGAATGGCGGCGGCTTCTTCGGCGCGAACTCGGCGCACCCTTATGAAAACCCCACGCCGTTTTCCAATTTCCTGGAAATGCTAGCGATCTTTGCGATTCCTGGTGGTCTTTGCATCACCTTCGGCAAGATGGTGGGCGACCGCCGCCAAGGCTGGGCGATTCTCGCCACCATGCTGTTGATTTTTGTGCCGCTGACCATCGGCGTGACCGCCGCGGAGCAAGCCGGCAACCCGATCCTGCATGGCCTGCCGATCGACCAGCACGCATCGGTATTGCAGGCTGGCGGCAATATGGAAGGCAAGGAAACGCGGTTCGGCATTGTCTCCAGCAGTTTGTTCACGGCAATCACCACGGCGGCTTCCTGCGGCGCCGTGAACAATATGCATGACTCGCTCACCCCGCTCGGCGGCTTGGTACCGATGTGGCTGATCCAGTTGGGCGAAGTCATCTTCGGCGGCGTGGGTTCCGGTTTGTACGGCATGCTCGCCTTTGCCGTCGTCGCTGTATTTATCGCCGGGCTGATGGTCGGCCGCACGCCTGAGTACATCGGCAAGAAGATCGAAGCCTACGAGATGAAGATGGCCAGCCTGGCCGTGCTGATTCCGTGCGCGCTGGTGGTGATAGGCACGGCGATCGCCGTGATGACGCCTGCGGGCCGCGCCGCCGTCGGCAATCCCGGCGCACACGGCTTTAGCGAAATCCTGTATGCGGTGAGTTCGGCTTCCAATAACAACGGCAGCGCATTCGGCGGCCTTTCTCCCGACTCGCCGTTCTGGAATGTACTGCTGGCCGTATGCATGTTTCTTTCGCGCTACACCCTGGCTATTGCCATGCTCGCCTTGGCCGGATCGCTAGCGGCGAAAAAACACGTACCCGTTTCCGCCGGCACCTTGCCTACGCATACGCCGTTGTTCGTCACGCTGCTGGCGAGCGTGGTCATCGTTGTCGGTGCGCTTACGTTCCTGCCTACCTTGGCGCTCGGCCCCGTCGCCGAGTACCTGATGTCGGCGCATTGATGTCCATGTTCCGCGAAACGTACAACGGCCGCGGCCGCCCTCTCCCCTTCCTGTCGGGAAGAGCGGCATCCGCGGCACGGTTCCCCCATTAGGAAAACCGGATTCATGACTTCCCATACCCAAACCATCAGCACGTTCGATCGCACGCTGATCCTGAAAGCGGTTGGCGATGCATTCCGCAAATTGTCCCCGCGCCTGCAATTCCGCAATCCGGTGATGTTCGTGGTGTTCGTATGCAGCGTGCTCACCACGTTGCTATGGGTGCAGGCCATCACGGGTCACGGCGAGGCGCCTACCGCGTTTATTTTCTGGGTCAGCATCTGGTTGTGGTTCACCCTGCTGTTCGCCAACTTCGCCGAAGCGCTGGCCGAAGGCCGCGGCAAAGCGCAGGCAGCGGCGCTGCGCAGCACGCGCAAGGATGTCATCGCCAAGAAATTGGCCGAAGCCAAGCGCGACGCCACGATTACCTTTGTGCCTTCAAACGAGTTGCGCACCGGCCACTTTGTATTGGTGGAGGCGAACGAACAGATTCCTGGCGACGGCGAAGTCGTGGTCGGTGCCGCCAGCGTGGACGAAAGCGCCATCACGGGTGAATCCGCGCCGGTGATTCGCGAGTCGGGCGGCGATCGCAGTGCGGTGACCGGCGGTACGCGCGTGCTGTCGGACTGGCTGGTGATCAAGATCACGCAGAATCCGGGCGAGAGCTTCCTCGATCGCATGATCGCGATGGTGGAAGGCGCTTCGCGGCGCAAGACGCCGAACGAAATCGCACTGACTATTTTGCTCGCCAAGTTCACGCTGATCTTTTTGCTGGCTTGCGCCACCCTGCTGCCCTATTCCATCTACAGCGTGCAGGTTGCGGGCAAAGGCAGTCCGATCACCCTGACCGTGCTGATCGCGCTGCTGGTATGCCTGATCCCAACGACGATCGGCGCGCTGCTCTCCGCGATCGGCATTGCCGGCATGGACCGCATGATCCGCGCCAACGTCATCGCCACGTCCGGTCGCGCGGTAGAAGCGGCGGGCGATGTGGATGTGCTGCTGCTCGACAAGACCGGCACCATCACCCTCGGCAATCGTCAGGCGGTGGCCTTCCATCCGGCACCGGGCATTGAAGAGCGCACGCTGGCCGATACAGCACAGCTCGCTTCGCTGGCGGATGAAACACCGGAAGGGCGCAGCGTCGTCGTGTTGGCAAAAGAACGCTTCGGCTTGCGTGAGCGTGAGCTGGAAGCGCTGCATGCCGAGTTCGTGCCGTTTACCGCACAGACGCGCATGAGCGGCGTGGACATGGGGGAACGACGCATCCGCAAAGGTGCCGTCGATGCCGTGGACCGCTATCTCGACGGACTCGGCAGTCACCTGCCGCCAGCCGTCAAACGCATAGCCGAAGACATTGCACGACGCGGCGCCACGCCGTTGATCGTCACCGACGGCGACCGCGCGCTGGGCGTGATCGAACTGAAGGACATCGTGAAAGGCGGCATCAAGGAACGCTTCGCCGAACTGCGCCGCATGGGCATCAAGACCGTGATGGTGACCGGCGACAATCCGCTTACCGCTGCCGCCATCGCGGCCGAAGCAGGCGTGGACGACTTTCTCGCCGAAGCCACACCAGAAGCCAAATTGAAGCTGATCCGCAGCATGCAGGCAGAAAGCCGCCTAGTGGCAATGTGCGGCGACGGTACCAATGATGCTCCAGCCTTGGCACAAGCCGACGTAGCGGTCGCCATGAATACCGGTACGCAAGCAGCCAAGGAAGCCGGCAACATGGTGGATCTGGATTCCAATCCCACCAAGCTGATCGAAGTGGTGGAGATCGGCAAACAGATGCTGATCACGCGTGGTTCGCTGACGACGTTTTCCATCGCCAATGACGTGGCCAAGTACTTCGCCATCATTCCCGCTGCGTTCGCCACCACTTATCCCGCGCTCAATGCGCTGAACGTGATGAAACTCGCCACGCCGCAGAGCGCCATTCTGTCGGCGGTGATCTTCAACGCGCTCATCATCATTTTTCTCATTCCGCTCGCCCTGAAGGGCGTGAAGTATCGCCCGCTGGGCGCCGGCCAACTGTTGCGCCGGAATCTGCTGGTCTACGGCCTGGGCGGCATCGTGGTGCCGTTCATCGGCATCAAGCTCATTGACATGCTGCTCGTCCTGTTTGGTCTCGCCTGAGGAGGCGTAGCGCTATGCAAACCCTGACACTGTCTTTTTCGCTACCCGATGACAGCCACCCGCACATGCAATTGAGGGTTTCATCGAACGACTCCGACTGCGATGTGGTGATCGAACTGCCGGTGCATGGCCAGCCCAGGGAGCGCTCCGCGCAAGCGCCGGATACGCCGATGACGGCAGAAGACGAATACGTGCTCGGCGGCTACGCCGGCATTTGACGGTCGCGCCACGCGGTTTTCCATCAACCATTTCACTCAAAAGAAAGTCCGGCATTGCCGGAGTGCAAGGACAACTCATGCGATACAAGAACCCACTGGCCGCCGCTGTTTTGCTGGCAATGATTCCGACCGGGTATGCGATGGCAGCGACCACTGCCATGGACAGCATGGATATGGCGGCAGTGCCACCGTCGGCGCTTACCGCGCCGGCGGCGTCTTCGGCACCCGCTCACGGACCCAGCGGCGATTGTGACCCCTACAAGAATTTCGACTGCCTCAATGACTATCTGGGAACGGGTTTCTGGGGGCGCCTGACAAACTACTACAAGCTGGAGTGGGGCCAGGCAACGGCTCCCACGGACCCGAAGGCACCTGCATCGCGGCGGGCCGATTGGCCACCCGCCGCGCAGACAACGCCCCCGATGCCGTTTACCGAGTGGCCCTACGGCGGAGCCACATCACTCGGTGTGACGCGCCCGAATTCGGTCGACAGTCCGCTGATGACTGCACTTAGCAACACCACTTTCGGCGAATGGCTCACCAGGAACCATTTCCAGCTCTATGGTTGGGTCAATGGTGGCGGCAACTTAAGCACGAGTACGACGAAGCCTGGTGGCAATGCGCCGGCGGCGTATCTGTATACGCCCAATACATTGGAATTTGACCAGGCTGTGCTGTATCTGGACCGTTTCCCGGACACGGTGCAGACCGACCACATCGATTGGGGCATGCGCATTTCGGTGTTGTATGGCGAAAACTACCGTTACACCACGGCGTATGGGTTGGCCAGCTACCAATTGCTGAACGAAAACAAGGTCAATGGCTACGACTTCCCGATGGTGTATGGCGAAATCTACATTCCCTGGGTCGCCGACGGTCTGATACTGCGTTTGGGACGCTTCATTTCCATACCAGATATCGAAGCGCAGCTCGCGCCAAACAACTACATGTACACGCATTCGATGAGTTATTCATTCGATAACTACACCAACACGGGCCTGGAAGGTACCGTGGCTCTCAACAAGAACTGGACCGTGTTACTCGGCGTGACGGACGGTACCGAAGCATTTCCGACGCACTTGAATGAGACGTGGGACAACCCGTATCCCAACGTCCCGGGTACCGGCCCCGGCCAGGTTGGATACAACCCGCTCTATCCGAACAGGACCTTCAAGAAGGATCCGGGTGCCATGCCGTCGGTGTCGGCATGCATTCGCTATCTCACCGACGATGGCAAGACCGACTTCATGCCATGCGCGGATGCTATCAACTCGGGAACGTACGGTTATAACAACCTGCAGTGGTACGGCTTCACGTTCTACCATACGTTCAATGCGCATTGGCATGTTTCTTACGAGGCCTATGACCTTTACGAGAACCGCGTTCCCAACGCACTCAACAGCGATGTGCAAACCATCTATGCCAACGGAGGAGCGCCGTTCTCGTCACGCTTCATTCCGTACAACGCCCCCGACCTGGCCATCTGCCGCAATGCCACAGAGTTGACGTGCCGGGCCAGCACGCTGGCTACCGTTGCCTATCTCAACTTCAGCCCGGACCCGATGGACAACTTTTCGTTCCGGCCCGAGTACTACTGGGATAAGAATGGCCAGCGTACGGGCGTGGCAACTCGTTACGTGAACTTCGCGATTGGTTGGCAACACTGGTTCTCGCCGCAACTGGAGGTGCGGCCGGAAATCGCTACGTACCATTCTCTGGACGGCAAAGCATTCAACGGAAACTCCAACGCTGGCATTCCTCCGAACAAGTCCCACGAGACGATTCTGTCTGGCGACGTCATCTTTCATTTTTGAGCAGGGTTCCGTTTGAAAGACGGTGTTGATGGTTCGTTAGCTTTTTTGATTTCCCAACTGGTGATGTCATGAGCAGGTTGATTCGCAATGCAGTAACCATGTTGCTGGTGATGACGGCCATCACCGGCTTGGTTTATCCACTCGCCGTGACGGGCGTGGCACAGGTGCTGTTCCCGCATCAGGCCAACGGCAGTCTGATCGAACGCGACGGCAAGCCGATCGGCTCGGAGCTGATCGGCCAGTCCTTCGACGACCCCAGGTATTTCTGGGGTCGTCCTTCGGCCACCACGCCGCAGCCGTATAACGGCACGGCGTCGAACGGTTCCAATTTGGGCCCTTCCAACCCGGCGTTGCGCGATGCCGTGCAACAGCGCATCGATGCGCTGCGCAAAGCCGATCCGGGTAATGCCGCAACGGTGCCGGTGGATCTGGTGACGGCATCCGGCAGCGGGCTCGATCCGGACATCACTCCGGCAGCGGCGCAATACCAAGTGGCGCGTGTTGCACGCGCACGCCATCTGGACGTGGCGCAAGTGCAGCAACTGGTGGCGCACTATACGCAAGGCCGCCAGCTAGGTTTGCTGGGCGAGCCGCGGGTAAATGTGCTGGCCTTGAATCTGGCACTGGATAGGGTGCAGGCAAAGCTATGATCTTCTGCCTGCGAACCCTTCACGCCTCCTCTGTATTCGGGGGAGAGTTGGGGTAGGGTTGCGCGAGCTTGCCGCACAACCTGCACTTGCCGCAGGGTTGAAGATTTTATCCCACCCTCCCCTACTGCAAGCAGGAGAGGGCGCATAAGATGCCCTAATGACTGATACCTCCCGCGACGCCCGTGCCGACGCCTTGCTTGAAGTCGTGCAGGTAGACCTGCATCGGCGGCTGAAGATTTTCCTTGGCGCGGCGCCGGGCGTAGGCAAGACCTACGCCATGCTTTCCGCCGCGCGGGAGCTCAAGCGCCAAGGCGTCGACGTCGTCGTCGGCCTGGTGGAAACGCATGGCCGCGCCGAAACGAATGCCCTGCTCGAAGGCCTGGAAGTCGTGCCACGACGCGTGCTGAGCTATCAGGGACGCGAATTCACGGAATTCGACGTGGATGCAGCGATTGCACGGCAACCGGATATTCTGCTGGTCGACGAGCTGGCGCACCGCAACGTGCCGGGCAGCCGGCACGAACGGCGCTGGCAGGACATTGTTGAAGTGCTGGACGCGGGCATCGAGGTTTACACCACGCTCAACGTGCAGCATTTGGAAAGCCTCAACGATCAGGTCCGCCGCATCACTGGCGTCACGGTGCGCGAGACAGTGCCGGACGCTTTCCTCGATCGCGCGCGCGACATCGTGCTGGTCGACCTTCCACCCCGCGAGCTGATCGACCGCCTGCGCCAAGGCAAGGTGTATGTGCCGGAGACGGCGGCGGCTGCGCTCGACGCCTTTTTTTCGCCGACCAATCTCGCCGCCCTGCGCGAATTGGCGGTGGATACGGTCGCCGGACACGTCGATAGCGATCTGCGCGGACACATGCTGGCGCTCGGCGGCAAGATGCCGGTGCGCCGGCGCGTGATGGCCGCCATCGACGGTCATGCACAGAGCGAATACCTGGTACGTGTGGCGCGACGTATTGCGGAACGACGCGGTGCGCCGTGGAGCGTGGTCTTTGTCGATACCGGCACGCCACTGGACAATAGCCGGCGCGAACGCATCGATACGGCCATGCGTCTGGCACGGCGCCTCGGCGGCGATGCGATGGTATTGCGCGGCCATGCCATCGCCGACGAATTGCTGGTACATGCCGATCGCGAAGGCGTCGGCCAGATCATTCTGGGGCGCACGCGCGAGCGTTTCTTCGCCCGCATCGTTGGACGTTCGCTTACCCAGCAGTTGTTGCGCCGCGGCGCACATCTCGAGCTGACCATCATCGCGACACCGAGCGAACGCGTGCGCGCACGGCGTCGACTGCGCCTGACGCCCATGCACGGACGCCGGGATGAATACATCTATGCCACGGTCGTGACGGCATTGGCGATCGGCCTTGCGTTCGTCGCCGATCTCTATTTATCGGTAGCCAACCTCGCCCTGATTTTTCTGACTGCCGTGATGGTTGTGGCGGTACGTACACGCATGACCGTAGCCGTGTATACGGCACTGCTGTGTTTTATCGGCTACAACTTCTTCTTCACACCGCCACGCTACACGCTTGCCATATCCAACCCGGACGACGTGCTGGCAGTCACGCTGTTTCTGCTCGTCGCACTGATCTGCAGCCGACTCGCGACACGGCTTGCGAGCCAGGTTGAATCGCTGCGCGCCGCACACGAATATTCGCATGCATTGTTGACACTTGGACAGCGGCTATCTACCAGTACCGATGCGGGCGGCATTCGCGAAGTGGGTGCCGCTGCCTTGGCGCACGGGCTGCGCTGCGACGTCGCCATGCTTGCGCGTGACGTGGAACATCATCTGCAAATCGCCGCCAACAGTTCGCGCACGTTGACCCTGACCACCCAGGATTTTGCCGCCGCTGAATGGTGCGAGCAGCACGCGGAGCCGGCCGGCCGTTTTACCGACACGCTCAACGCTGCACGCTGCTGGGTGTTGCCGCTCGGCATGGAGGATCGCCGCCTCGGCGTCGCTGCACTGCGTTTCGAAAATGGCGGTGCGCCGGATATCGAACGGCGCAGCCTCGCTTTGGCCATGGTGCAGGATATCGGCCAGGCCCTGGAACGCGCGCGTCTTGCGTCAGAATTGGAAGGCGCGCGCGTGCAAGGCGAAACGGAGCGCCTGCGCAATGCCCTGCTTTCGTCGGTGTCGCATGATCTGCGTTCGCCATTGGCCTCCATGATCGGATCGGCCGGTACGCTTTCTACCTATTGGGAGCAATTGCCGGTAGCGGAGCGTAATGAGTTGCTGAGTGCGATTCTTGGCGAAGGTCAGCGGCTGGATCGATACATCCAGAACCTGCTTGACATGACGCGCCTCGGCCATGGCACGTTGAAGCTCAACCGCGACTGGACGGATGCCGCTGAAATCGTGGCCTCGGCCATCACGCGACTGCGCAAGCTGTTTCCGGAATTGCGCGTCGACACACAACTTCCCGACGAAACCATCCTGCTGTTCGTGCATCCGGCCCTGATCGAGCAGGCCTTGTTCAACATTCTCGAAAATGCCGCGCGGTTCTCTCCGCCCGGCGAACCCGTGCGGGTCATCGTTCGGGTAGCGGGCGACCGCCTGTTCATCGACGTGGTCGATCGCGGGCCCGGTATTCCCGAAGAAGAACGTGCGCGCATTTTCGACATGTTCTATTCCGTTGCGCGCGGCGATCGTGCGCCACAGGGCACCGGTCTGGGCCTGGCGATCTGCCGTGGCATGATTGGCGCCCATGGCGGCAGCGTGGAAGCCTTGCCCGGCGAAGGCGTTGGCACCACCATCCGCATCAGCCTACCGCTGCCCGAGCCGAATGGACCTTGAAACAGGCTAAGCCATGACCGCTGCCAACCTGTGCGTTCTGGTCATCGACGACGAGACACAGATCCGCAAATTTCTCGACATCGGCTTGCGCGCCGAGGGCTATGACGTTTTGCTTGCCGCCAATGCCGAGGAAGGACTGGCCCTGGCCGCCACGCGTAACCCCGACATCGTCGTTCTGGATATCGGCCTGCCCGATCGCGAGGGGCACGAAGTGCTCGCCGAATTGCGCCAATGGACGCAAGTGCCGGTGCTGATGCTATCCGTGCGCGATGCCGAAAAAGAAAAGGTCAAAGCGCTCGACGCCGGCGCGAATGACTACATGACCAAGCCCTTCGGCATCCAGGAACTGATGGCACGGCTGCGTGCATTGCTGCGCAACCGCGCGACCCATGCCGAGGCATCGCCGCGCTATCAGGATGAGCGCCTGCACATCGACCTGGGATTGCGTGAAGTCACTCTCGATGGCGTGCCGCTTGCGCTTACCCGCAAGGAATACGCCGTGCTCGCCATGCTGGTTCGGCATGCGGGCCGCGTGGTCAGTCAGCAACAGCTGCTACGCGAAATATGGGGCGGTACGCACGTGCACGATACGCATTATCTGCGCATCGTGCTCGGCAAGTTACGACAGAAGCTTGGCGATGATCCGGCGGCGCCACGCTGGCTGAAAACCGAACCCGGTGTGGGTTATCGGTTTCTCGCAGGAGGCGAGTAAGACGCACATTCCGCGAATGGAAGTTATCCGTGCAGTGCCATCGAGCATCATTCCCGCGGGAGCAGGAACGACGATGCGCAACGCAGATGCCCGAAGAACGGTGGTCGAAGCACCGGAAGGTATCCGGCACTCAATCCTTCAGCCGCGGCACGCCATGCACATCGCGTTCTTCGATGGCGATGGGCCGCGTGTCGAGGCGTCCGCCAACGATATTGCTCTCCGGCAACGGTACGATGCTGTCGCCGCGTCCCAGGGCGATCGCATTGCGATAACAGCGCTGAGCCAGCGCCGCATCGCCCAGGCCGGTATGTACGTCACCCAGTGCTTCCCAAGCATCGACGCTCGGAACGAGCGCAAGCGAACGCTCCAGGTAGGCGCGTGCCTTGGCCCATGCTTTCGCACGCACGCACATGCGGCCCAGCGTCAACAGCAGGCTTGGATCATTCGGATGTGCATCAAGCCAGCCCTCCGCGCGACGCAAGCGCGCATCGAGATCGTCGCCGGCAAGCATGCCGTAGGTTTCCACCAGCTGCGGCGACCATTCGCGGCGCAAAGCAGATTCCACTTCGTCCATCGCCGGCATCCATAGGCCGTAGCTGGCCGCCTTGCGTGCATAAGCATCAATGACTGCCGGTGCGCGACGCTGTGCCTTGGGTAGTTGCGACCAGAGCGTATTCAGCACCGCCCCATCGCTGGCAGCCTGGAGGCTTGCCACCAAGATCTGCGTTTCCAGCGCAGCATAAGCACGCGTGCTCAGCACTCCGCTTTTCTGCAGCGGCTCCAATGCATGGCGCGCCCGGCGCGTATCACCGCTCGCCAATGCAGCGCGCGCGTATTCCCGCCAGCCGCCCGGATTCAAACTGCCGTTGTCAGCTTCGGGGGCGAGCAGGGCCAGCGCTTCCGCGGGCCGGCCATCGCGGCGCAAGACGCGTGCGCGCAGTATCCGAGCTGCCTGCGGTGCTATCTGCGCCACTTCATCCAGGGTGCCCAAGGCACGACTGTGTTCACCACGACGGGACGCCGCTTCGGCAGCCGCCAACAAGGCCGGGCCGCGCAATGCTTTCAGACGAGAGGCGCGATGCAAGTCGCGTTCGGCATCGCCGTGGCGCCCCTCCATCAGGGCCATCAGCCCGTCGGCGAAACGTTGCCGGCTGACCCGGCGATGTCGGCGCGAAAACGCGCCGAACGGCCAGCGTGCAGCACGCCAGATCACACTGATGAGCGCGCATGCCAGCAGCAGCAATACTACGGCCGCCAGCAAGCTGGTTTGCAAGGTGTAGCCGCGGAAGCGCACCAGCACATAACCCGGATCTTCGGCGACCCAATGCCAACCGAACGCAGCCAGCGCGGCGAGTATCACCAACGCCAGAATCCAGCGCCAAAGCTTCATGGCTTGGCTCCACCCGATGGCGCAGCCTGATCGGTATCCGGCTTGAGCGCATGCACTGCGCGCAGATTGCGGAGTTCGCTGAGTGCGGCGCCCAGTTTGACCGGTGCTGCCGGCCTGAGCTGGCCGACCAGCATATCGATACGCTGGCGCGCCTGTTGTACCGCCGGCGACTGCAGGTCGAATTGCGCCGCCAGACCCGCATCAGCGCGCTTGAGCGCGGTCGCACAAGCGTTGTTGTCCCAGGCGAGCAAGGCGGCTTGCGCCTGCGCCAAATCCAGAGCCACCAATTCGCGCGCGATGCGCGCATCGGCCATATCGAGCGGCGCGCCGTGGTCGCGGCGGATCTGGATCACACTGAATAATGCTCGACGGATGCGCGCCCAAAAACCAGGCGCTTCTTGCGCATTCGATGTCTCATCCAGCGGTTTCAGCGGCAAAGCTGGAAGATCGTTGCGCAGCTGCATCACCGTGTCGAGCTGCTGTTGCGGGTCTGCCGCCTGGCTTTTCATCAAAGCCTCGTGCTCGGCGTCGATGCTTTCCCGCACACCGCTGAACGCATGGTCGGTCACGCCCGCCAGCGTCTGGCTCGCCAAGGCAAAGGCCTGAGCCGCGCCTTGCGCATCATGGAACAAGGTGTAGCGCTCGACACCCATGCGCAACAGCGATTCCGTTTCATCCAGGCGCATGGCGTCCTGGCCTGAAAGGGTTTTCTCCGAAAGCCGGCCTACCGCCTCTTCCAGATCCCGCACACGCTGGTCTTGCGAAAGCAATTCCTCACGCAAGGAACGGTTCACCTGATCGGCATCGTTCAAGCGCTGCACCAGCGCGCCACCCTGGCTGGTTGCCGTGGAGAGTGTCCGGTCCATGGCATTGACGCGCTCTTCCAGAGTGGCTGCAGTGCGCAGCGCCTCTGCGTTGAGATGCACCAGCTTCCACTGACGCCATGCGACGTAGCCCACGCCAACCAGGGCGATCAATGCCAGCAGTAAAGCCAGCGCAAGCGATCCGCCGGCAGGTCGTGACGGCGGCGCTGGCCGATGGGCGCGCGCCGGATCGGAAGGCGCACCCATGCCTGGCGCGGTGCGTTCGGTAACGGGAATGGGATCGTCCTGGCTCATGCGCGCATGCTATCAGTCCAGAGGTTTTCGATCTTCATTCAATGCGGTGCTGACGTGAACAAACCTCGCATGCAGCTACCAACAGATCGGCCTGAGCTGCCGAGGCAGCTCTATACCAATGCGAAAAACCGGCCGATCGAGCGGCTTGTTCGATCCGTTCGCTGCTGACGATAGCCGTCATCCTGCACAAATGCTGCCATGCTTCGCCAGACAAGCACTTCGCCAGGTTCTGCAAAGCCTCACCGCTGGAAATCAACACACAGGCCGTAGCCGGCAGTTGCGCGACGGCATCGTTATGCCGCCGGTCCAAGCGCGGGGCGGTTCGTCGATACACATAAACTTCACGCACGATGGCGCCGCGGGCCACGAGTTGCTCTTGCAGCAGGCCACGCCCGCCAGGCGCAGTGATCAGCGCTATGCGCCGGGCTGCAGGTTCGCGCAGCGGAGCCAGCTCCAGCACCCCCTCGCTATCTTGTCGTGACGCTGGCACCAGTGCCTGAATGCCGTGCCGATGCAGCGCGGCCGCCGTGCCTTTACCGACGCCGATCACATGGGGCTGCGCATGCATCCACGGCGAAAGGGCCAAGGCATATCGCACCGCCGCGGGGCTGGTGAAAATCAGCACATCATCTTGCTGTGCCTCGATCCACTGCACGCGTGCCTGCTGCGGATCGTCAGCACCGCGCAACGAAAGCCCCGGCAGCAATACGGGCATACCTCCCAACATCCGCACCTGTCGCGCCAGCGCCGTACCTGTACCGGCGGGGCGCGTAATGACGACCGCGCAACCGGACAGGGCATTTTCAGGCGGGAAAGAGAGCGCATTCATGCGGTGCCTAGGCGTCCGAGTTCCATCGAAAGGAGCCCACGCAGTGTACGCGGGCAAGGGCGTCGCGCACGAATGGCGGTCAAGTATGAGACTTGGCGCGCTACACCTTCCTCGTCATCGGCCTCTACACTTGTCGGACTCCCCACCAACCCCACGCAACATGGACATACTCGATCCACCGGCGGCCGCCCAGGCCCTCGTGGCCTTCATGCACGAAGGCATTCCGCTGACGCAGGCCATGGCACTGGAACTCGGCAGCTATGACGGCGAACGGCTCGTGCTGACGTGCCCGCTCGCGCCGAACGTCAACGACAAGGGCTGTGCCTTTGGCGGCAGCCTGACCAGCCTGATGACCCTCGCTGGCTGGGGCCTGGTCGAGTTGGCATTGCGCCAGCGCGGGGAAGACTGCGACGTCTATGTCGGCGAATCCACTGTCCGCTATCTCAGCCCGGTGTGGAACGATTTCTGCGCGGAAGCCAGGCTGACGGAAAGCGCGACGTGGGAAGCATTCTTCACGACTTTGTCCACGCGCGGCCGTGCGCGCATCGAGGTCGCTTGCGACGTGCCCGGCGAAAACGGCAAGCCGGCCGCCACGCTGTCGGCGCAGTTCGTGGCGAAGCGACGCGCGGCTGCGGCAGAATAAGCGGAATGCCTGGGGGGAGCTTTGCCATGCGTCGTATTGCCGGACCGATCCTGTTGTCGAGCATGCTGCTGTTAGCCGGCTGTGCTACCGACAAACGCAGCGACACGCTCAATCGCACCATGATCGAGTACGCCAATGCCGTGCGCTGGAACGGCTTCGAGGCCGCCGAGCAGTTCGTCGACCCGAAAGTCCGTGCGGCACACCCGCTTACCGCACTGGATCACGAGCGCTTCAAGCAGATCCAGGTGAGTGGCTACGACGACGGCGACGGCCCGGTGGCGGCCGGTCCGAATGAGGTCCGGCAGGTCGTGCAGATCAGCTTGACCAACGTGCACACCCAGAACGTACGTACCGTCGTGGATCACCAGCTATGGCGGTATGACGCGGAAAAGAACCGCTGGTGGCTGGAAAGCGGGCTGCCGGATATCACGCAGAGCGTCGAGGGCTTGAGCAGGGAGCAATAGACCGGACGTCGCCCGCAGCCTCCCTATATAATTGTCGTTTGCCTGCCATCAGCCCGGCCTTTTCATGAACGACTTCCTGCACAAGCTGCCCCAGTTCGTGGGCAACCATCTCGCCCTGTCGCTGCTGTTCGTGGTGTTGGTGATCGCGCTGATCGTCACCCAGGTGATGGTGCTGCTGCGCAAATACACCGAACTCACCCCAGCGGGTCTGACCCAGCTGATCAACCGCGACAGCCCCCTGCTGATCGATCTGTCGGCCATTGCGGATTTCGAGAAAATGCACGTGCCCGGTGCGCGCCATGTCGTCATGAGCCAGTTCGATCCCGAGAACAAAGATCTGGCCAAGGCGCGCGAGTTGCCGGTCGTGGTGATGGACAAGGATGGACGTAACACCGACAAGGCAGCGCAGCGATTGATCAAGGCTGGTTTTACGCGCGTCTATACCCTTGGCGGCGGCGTACTCGCCTGGCAGCAGGCGCAATTGCCGGTGGCGAAGGGCAAGGGCTGACCTGCCTGGTACCGATCCTGGGTCCCGATCGCTGAAAGACGCCTCTCCCCTCCATGCAGGAGGGAAGATCCATACCCATACGTGACAACCCTCCGTGAAAAGTTGGCGTGCGCCGCGTGATCGCCGTCGTTCCTGTGATCTAGTCCTCGACCGCCATCCATCCCTCTTCGGCGATGCCTGCGCGGCCGGCCAGAATCTGCGCCAGCACGTCCGGGGCGTAGTCGAACGAATCGTAATAAAGCCGCTCTTCGGGCAAACCGGCTTCGACGAACAATTTGCGTGCCGCGTCGATCATCGCGGGGGGGCCGCTCATGTAGACATCATGACCGGAAAGATCCGCGTGATCTTCCAACAGCACCTCATGCACCAGCCCCGCGCGCAAACCGGCAAGTCGTGCCTGCCCGGCATCGGAAAGCACCGCGTGGAAACGCAGCTTCGGCCTGTCCGCTGCCCAGCTTTCTGCGAGCGTGCGCAGATAAAGATCTTCGACGTGACGGGCGCCCCAATACACATCCATGGTGCGGCGGGTACCGAGCGCCAGGAAATGTTCGACGATCGCCTTGACCGGCGCGAACCCCGTGCCGCCTGCCATGAAGATCATCGGCCGTTCCGAATCTTCGCGCGGTACGAATGTGCCCAGCGGACCCTCGATGCGCAACGCGTCACCCTCTTTCAGTACCTCGCTCACCCATGAGGTGAAACCGCCGCCGGCCACGTGGCGCACATGCAGCTCAATCGTGCCATCCGCCTGCGGCCCGTTCGCAATGGAAAAGGGGCGATGACGTCCATCCTGCAACAAGACATCCAGATATTGCCCGGACAGCCAGTTCAAATTCGCTTCACCTGGCACCGGCTGCAAATGCAGACCGATCACATCGGGAGCAAGCTGCCATTTGCGGCTCACCTGCACCGCAAGCTGACGGCGCGCAATATCTTCGACCGACGTCACCTCGCGCGCTTGCACCCGCAAGTCGCTGGCCGGCACGGCCTGACACAGCAGTACGGCATGTTCCACGCGATCATGTGCATCCAGCGCGGCCGGTGGATTGCGCGGGTATTCACAACGGCCATGGATCAGCGTGGCCTTGCAACTGCCGCATACGCCGGCTCGACAGGAATAAGGCAAGGCAATGCCTGCGCGCTGCGCAGCTTCCAGCACGGTTTCACCGGGCAGGACGTCAAAACGGTGGCCGGAAGGGGTAAGAGTGACGATAAACACGTAAAGAGCCTGGATGAAGCCGCATTGTCGCCGCTGGGGCGGTCGGCGGACAATGCGGCCTCTTCCCACGAGTCTCAATGCATGCCCACGCGTATCTGGAAACAGGACACCGATCTCGACCGTCTCAATGACTGGAGTCGCCATACCCTGATGGAAGTGCTTGGCATACGCCTGACTGCCGTGGGCGATGACTGGCTGCAAGGCACCATGCCGGTGGATCACCGTACCCATCAACCTTACGGACTGCTGCATGGCGGTGCTTCGGTAGCGCTGGCCGAAACGCTAGGTAGTAGCGCTGCCATGTTGACACTGGACCCGGAAAAAGAGCGCGCCGTGGGGCTGGATATCAACGCCAACCATGTCCGCGGTGTGCTTGGTGGCACCGTTACAGGCACGGCACGTCCGCTGCACCTCGGACGTTCCACGCAAGTATGGGAAATCCGCATCGAGGATGAGTCGGGCAAACTGGTCTGCATATCGCGCCTGACCATGGCCGTCGTGCCGGCCACCGCCGTGGGTTCACGCTAGCGCATGGCGGACGAAACACCTTATGCCCGGCTCACCCCTGATCTGGTGCTGGACGCCGTCACCGCCTGCGGCTTATGGCCGGATGGGCGTCTGCTGGCGCTGAACAGCTACGAAAACCGCGTGTGGCAAGTAGGTCTCGAAGAAAGCTCGCCGGTCATCGCCAAGTTTTATCGCCCCGCCCGCTGGAGCGATGCGGCGATCCTCGAAGAACATGCGTTTGCGCAGGAACTGGCCGAGGCGGAGTTGCCGGTCGTCGCACCGCTTCGACTCGCCGGACGCACGCTGCTGCAGCACCAGGGATTTCGCTATGCATTGTCGCCGAGACACGGCGGGCGCGCGCCATCCCTGGAATCGGCCGATCAGCTGGCATGGCTGGGCCGTCTTATTGCGCGCATGCACAGTGTGGGCGCGCGGGCTGCATTTGCGCATCGCGGCAGCATCGATCGCGACACGCTGATCACGCAGCCCCTGCGCGCGGTGCTTGCGTCGGCGCTTCTGCCCGCGAATTTGCATGAGCACTATCGGCATGCCGTCGAACGAATGGACGAACGCATAGCCGCGCGCTTCGAAGCCGTTGGCCGCGTGCGGATGATCCGCTTGCATGGCGATTGCCATCCGGGCAACGTGCTATGGACCGATGCGGGCCCGCATTTCGTCGATCTCGATGATGCGCGCATGGGCCCTGCCGTGCAGGATCTCTGGATGCTGGCGCATGACGAGCGTGCGATGGAAGCGCTGCTGGAAGGTTACGCTTCGATGCGCGACTTTGATGATGCGGAGCTTGCCTTGGTGCCCGCCCTGCGTGCCATGCGCCAAGTTCATTACGCCGGATGGATCGCCGCGCGTTGGCATGATCCGGCTTTTCCGGCAGCCTTCCCGTTTGCCGCCGAGCCGCGCTGGTGGGAACAGCACATTGCCGATCTGCAAGAGCAAGCCGGAGAACTCGAATAAAGCCTTTTACCGGCATGGGAATCAGCCTCTCGGCACACCGGCGGCAAGGTCGGTAGAAAATTTTCAACCGGCGCTACGAGGGATGAAAACCAGAGCCCAGCGGCTTTCACCGAGATAACGGCAAATTTTTCGGTGGCGCGCAAACACCGCGTGCCGCGCCGATCAGGTAAAATTTCAGTCTGTTTCCGCCATGCCACCCGCGGTTCGCCTTTCCTGCGTGCGGCCAAGGAGATGGCGGCAAGGTGTGACGGAGTTCATCGAACGTGCGGCAAGCTCGCCCCCTACTCCAGCTCCCCTGCCTGCAGCGAGGGAAGCGCATCGTTTCTTTTTCTTTCTCAGGATGTTTGCATGCGTCAGATTCTGTTTCGCCTGATCGGCATTCTTGAAGTGGCGGGCGGTTTTTACGGCATGGTGGGCGTCCTTCCGCGCCTGCTTGCTTTCGGCCCACTGCGCACGGCGGCGATCGGCCTGATCGCTTTTGCGGTGTATGCCTTCGTCCTGGTAGCCGGCGTACTCCTGCTGGAAAACAGCGAGCGCGGCATCCGCTTCTCCGGTGTGGCGCAACTGCTACAGCTGCCGCTTGTCGCCACGCCAATCTTCAGCTATGCACTGCATTGCGGGGCCTTCATCAACCTGTTCGTGACACTGCGCATGCCGCTGCATCCGGAACTGGCATGGCGTCTCGGCAGCCAGGGGTTTGTGCTGGCCTTCGCCGGTCCGTCAGCCTCGCATCTGGGTATCAATCTGCTGGCGTTGCTGTGCTGGCTGGTCCTGAAATTGCGTTGATCTTCCCTCCTTGGAAGGGATCACGGCGTTCCCGGCAGAGCCGGAGAACGCCTGCCATTATCATGTGCCGATGAATGCCACTGCCGCACTGCCTGTTATCCGCCTGAAATCCGACCGCACGCCTGGCCACCCATGGGTGTGGTCGGCGCAGGTGCATAAGCCTGAAACGCGCCTGCCGCCCGGCAGCGTGGTCGAGGTCGTGGATGCGAAAGATCGCTTCGTGGGCCGCGGCTTCTGGAATGGTCATGCACGCATTGCGTTGCGCCTGCTCACCCGTAGTGTTGACGAATCCATCGATGCGGAATGGATTGCCGCGCGCATTGCGCGGGCCGTGCGCCTGCGCCGTGAATGGTTGCATCTGGATGCCGTCACGGATGCATGGCGTGTGGTGCATAGCGAAGGTGACGGGCTGTCCGGGCTGATCGTGGATCGCTACGCCGACATCCTGGTCGTCGAATATTTCGCGGCAGGCATGTGGAAATTCCGCGATGCCATTCACGCCGCGCTGCTGCGCGAGTTTCCCGATGCGCGCCTGTATTGGTTCGCTGAGAGCCATGTGCAGAAGCAGGAGTCCTTCGATTGCCGCGCCATGGAAGCACCCGCGCCGGTCGAGGTACATGAGCATGGCCTGCGCTTTCACGCTGCGCCCGGGTACGGGCACAAGACCGGATTCTTCGCCGATCAACGCGAAAACCGTCACCGCTTCGCAGAGCTTGCCCGCGGCAAACGTGTGCTGGATTTGTGCTGCAATGCCGGCGGCTTTGCAGTGCATGCCATGGCGGGCGGCGCGCGTGAAGCGGTTGGTGTGGACATGGATGCCGGCATCCTGGATATCGCGCGCAGCAATGCGATGGCCAACGATCTCGCCATCCGCTTTGAACAAGCCGATATATTCGACTGGTTGCGCCAGGCCAACGGACGCGGCGAACGGTACGATGCAGTGATTCTCGACCCCGCCAAATTAACGCGCGACCGCACCAAGGTGATCGACGCCTTGAAGAAATACTTCGCCATGAACCGGCTGGCCCTGGACATCATCCCGCCCGGCGGTTTGCTGCTGACCTGCTCCTGCACCGGTCTCGTAAGCGAAGAAGATTTCCTGGGAATGCTGCGACGCGTGGCATGGAACGCCGGACGTGAAATCCAGATCCTGGAAGTGCGTGGCGCTGGCGCAGACCACCCGGTGCGTGCCGATGTACCAGAAAGTCGCTACCTCAAGGCGGTGTTCTGCCGGGTGGAGTAAGGCGCCGGGGATCAACGCGCCATATCAGCATCAGCGCATAGGCCAGCAGCAGAAAAGCGATAAGCAGAAAAACGGCGTTGCGCAGGGTGATGGCGTAGCCCAGTTGCGACACATCGATAAACCCGTAGGGATAGCGCCCCATGAGCGTGCCTCGGACCAGCACGTAAACGAAATACACCATGGGATAAAGACTCCATCCGAGTGGCGCCGTCCATGACAGCCTCGCATGCCGCAAAGCCATCACGCTGTAGATCAACATCAGTGACGGTACGACGTAATGCATGAGGACGTCAGCCACAAGCTGCCACCCTTGCGGATTCCATATGTGTCGCAGCAACGCGAAGTATGCGGCGCCCACAAAGGCGATACTCACCGTAACGCCACCCATTGCAAACGGACGTGCAAAGAACCGGCCCCATGCAGATGATGGCAGCGCCAGTGGCCAAGTAACGGCTATGCCGACCAGGATGTTGGTCAATACCGTGAAGTAGCCCAAATAAATCGCCAATCCTTGCAGCGTCGTCATGCCCATTGCGCGGGTCAAGCGGAACGAAAGCCAGAGCTGCAACGCGACGCCAAGCCACGCTACCAAGGCAATAAGCGCCGCCAACAGTTTCATGCGGATCTCTAATGCATTCGTCAAAGCCTGTACTCCCACCGCTTCGTATTAGGGCCTGCTTTACGAACTGCGCTGATCTCAGAAGCTGATACGACTGCGCGTAGACTGTACCTAATCTTGCCGGAATGCTCCCATGCCCCTGTCCGATCTTCTTTTGATTCTGCTCGTCGTGCTGCTTGCCCTGCAGGTGATGACACTGTTGCGGGGACGCGGCGACGCGGGAATGCAGGCCAAACTGGATGCGTTGAAGGACGATCTGCGCCATCTACGCGAAGCCCTGGCCCAGGAGCAGCGAGCGGGACGGAGCGAGCAGAGTCAGTCACTGACACAGTTCGGGCAGCGCCTGGATACGCTCACCGAGCGCACCGACACAGGCCTGCAAGCGCTTTCGCAACGCCTGATCGAAGAATCACGCCGAGGACGTGAAGAACTCGCGGCCACGCTCAATCAGCTCGGCGAACAGCAGAAGCATCAATTGGCGACGCTGGCCACGGATAACGAAAAGCGCCTCGGCGAAGTACGCACAACGCTCGAAACCAAGCTCGGTGCCATCCAGCAGGACAACGCCAGCAAGCTGGAGCAGATGCGCGCCACGGTGGATGAAAAGCTGCAATCCACGCTGGAAACGCGACTGGGGCAATCGTTCAAGCTCGTCTCGGAGCGGCTGGAGGCGGTACAGCGCGGACTGGGCGAAATGCAATCGCTCGCCAGTGGCGTGGGCGACCTCAAGCGCGTGCTGAGCAATGTGAAAACCCGCGGCATTCTCGGCGAAATGCAGCTGGGTGCGCTGCTGGACCAGATGCTCGTACCCGAACAATACGCTGCCAACGTCGCCACGGTTCCCGGTTCTGACGAACGGGTGGAATTTGCGATTCGCCTGCCCGGCGGCGATCGTGACCATCCCGTGTGGCTGCCGATCGATGCGAAATTCCCGCGCGAAGACTACGAGCGCTTGCTCGATGCGCAGCAGCAGGCCGACGCGGACGCTATGGAGCGCGCAGCCGCAGCCCTGGAGCGTCGCGTGCGCGACGAGGCCAAGACCATTCGCGCGAAATACATCGCACCACCCGCAACGACCGATTTCGCGATTCTGTTCCTGCCCACGGAGGGACTTTACGCAGAAGTCATCCGCCGTCCTGGACTATTCGACAGCCTGCAGCGCGAACAGCGCGTCACCGTGGCCGGGCCGACGACCTTGTCCGCCTTGCTCAACAGCTTGCAGATGGGCTTTCGCACGCTGGCGATCCAGCAGCGCAGCAGCGAAGTCTGGCAGTTGCTCGGCGCGGTAAAGAACGAATTCGGCAAATTCGGCGACGTACTGAAAATGGTGCGCAAAAAGCTGGATGAAGCCAGCAAGCACATCGACAACACCACCGTACGCACGCGGGCGATCGAACGCAAACTGCGCGACGTGGAATCGCTACCCGGCGAACAGGCGCAACAGTTGCTGGGAGATCCGCTGGCCAGCGATGAAGAAGTGACCGAAGACTGACAGCATCGAGAGAGATATCCCTCTCCCTTCCAGGGAGAGGGAGCAAAAATTACCTCAACGCATGTTCCGCGGCGCGCGCAATCAAGGCATCGTCTGGCCGCACGCCCGTGTAAAGCACGAACTGCTCCACCGCCTGCAGCACGATCACCTCAGCGCCGGTCATCACCGGCTTGCCCAGCGATCGAGCCAGACGAATCAGCGGCGTCTCCGGCGGATCGGCCACGACATCGAAGACCGCGCGCGCGCGCTCCACGACGGTCTTGTCGAAGGCAAGCTCGTCTTTTTCCGCGCCGCCTTCCATGCCGATGGGCGTGACATTGACCAATACATCCGCCTGCAGAGCGGACATATCGGCCGCCCATGCCCATCCGCTGACCTCGGCCAGCTTTTGGCCGGTGGCTGCATTACGCGCCACGATGTAACCGTGCCGGAAACCTGCATCGCGAAACGCACAGGCCACCGCTTTTGCCATGCCGCCGCTGCCGCGCAAGGCCAGCCGCATGTCGGGCGTGAGGCCGTGCTGCTCGATCAAGGCGCGCACCGCGATGTAATCGGTGTTGTACGCATGCAGATGGCCATCGTCGTTGACGATGGTATTGATCGACGCGATGGCGGTAGCCGATGCATCGATCGAATCGACGAGTGGGAGGCAAGCCTCCTTGAACGGCATCGAGATCGCGCAGCCCCGAATGCCCAAGGCTCGCATGCCGCCGATCGCCGCTGGCAGATCGCGCGTGGTAAAGGCCTTGTAGACGTAATTCAGGTCGAGTGCCTCGTACAGGAAATTTTGAAAACGCGTGCCGAAATTGCCGGGACGGGCCGACAGTGACATGCAAAGCCTGGTATCGCGATTAATGTAGCGGGTCATAAAAAAGGACTCGGACAACGATGGGGAACAGGGCTGGCCGCCTGGGGTTCGGCCGGCCCCTGACCCTACCATCTTGACGCGGGCGTTACACTTGCAGGACTGGAGAGCACCAAGGAAGCCGCATGAGCGAGCACGAGCCCACCGACGTCACCCGCGAACAAGCCGAAGAGGCGGTGCGCACGCTGTTGCGCTGGGCGGGCGAAGACCCGCAGCGCGAAGGCTTGATCGACACGCCGCGTCGCGTGGTGAAAGCCTATCGCGACTGGTTCAGCGGCTATCAGATCGATCCGGGCGAATACCTGCGTCGTACCTTCGAGGAAGTAGCCGGGTACGATGAAATGGTGGTCCTGCGCGATATCGAATTCGAGAGCCATTGCGAGCATCACATGGCGCCGATCATCGGTCGCGCGCACGTCGGTTATCTGCCCACCAATCGCGTGGTCGGCATCAGCAAGCTGGCGCGTGTGGTGGATGCGTATGCACGCCGCTTCCAGGTACAGGAAAAGATGACCGCGGAAATCGCGCGCTGCATCCAGGATAACCTGCATCCGATCGGTGTGGCCGTAGTGGTCGACGCCAGCCACGAATGCATGACCACCCGCGGTGTCCACAAGCGTGGCGTGTCGATGATCACCAGCCAGATGCTCGGCAGCTTCCGCGACGATGCGCGCACGCGCGCGGAATTCCTCGACTTCATCGGTATCCACGGCGCCCGGCGCTGATGCGCTGCGTCGTAGCTATCCTGCTGCTGTCGCTGCCCCTGACCACACTTGCGCAAGGTACGGCGAAAGCGCTGTTCCAGGCGATGGATGCCAATGGCGACGGCAGGATCAATGAAGCCGAGTACGTCGCTTACATGAGCGAGGGCTTTTTTCGGCTGGACCGCAACCATGACGGCGTCCTGGAGCTCGACGAGCTACCGGGCGGCCACGGCAAGCCGGTCACGCTGAAGAATTGGCAAGACGATTTGAGGCGGGAGTTTCAACGGCTCGATCGCAACCATGACGGTTACCTCAGTCCGCGGGAATTGATGCAGCCGCCACGGTGATGCGGCCTTCAAGCCACGCTTAATCTTCGAGAAGATCGGGTGAGAAGTGAGCTGACGCCTTGCAACGATTGCCATGTCGCTGACACGCTTTGGTTTCATGCTGCTACGCGGCGTATTCGCAAGATCTTCCCGCTTCTGCGGCAGGAAAGCGCAAAAATAAGCCGGTCCGCGACATTTCCTGCACGCTTTGACCCATGCCAACCATGGCCGCATCGGCTATCGTTGGTACTTTCGTTCTTTCGCTGCCTGTAGCGCCTCTCGCATGGATTCTGCCTCACTCCCCCCTACCTCCCGCCAATCTGCCGCATTTGCTTTCATCTTCGTCACGGTGATGCTGGATATGCTGGCCTTCGGCATCATCATTCCGGTGTTACCGCACCTGATCGTGGAACTCAGCGGTGGCAGCATTGCCCGGGCGGCCGTGTGGGCCAGCGCATTCGGCACGATTTACATGCTGATGCAGTTCCTGTTCTCACCGGTGCAAGGCACGTTGTCGGACCGTTTCGGCCGCCGCACAGTCATCCTGATTTCAAGCTTTGGGTTGGGCGTCGATTTCATCGTCATGGCGCTGGCGCCGGTGGTGTGGCTGCTGTTTATCGGTCGCGTCATCTCCGGCATCTGCGCCGCCAGCTTTTCCACCGCGAATGCCTATATCGCTGACATCGTGCCGAAGGAAAAGCGCGCTGCCGCGTTCGGCATGCTCGGCGCCGCCTTTGCGATCGGCTTCATCATCGGGCCAGCCCTGGGTGGCTTCCTGGGACATGTAAGCATTCGCCTGCCATTCTGGGTGGCAGCGAGCCTTTCCCTGATCAACTTTTGCTACGGCTTCTTCGTGCTGCCGGAATCGTTGCCGCCGGAGCGCCGCACCAAGCGCTTCGACTGGCGTCATGCCAATCCGTTCGGTGCGTTGGTGTTGCTGCGTCGCTATCCGCAGGTGTTCTCACTGGCGACGGTGTACTTCCTGATCAACCTGGCGCAGTTTTCGCTCAACTCCACTTACGTGCTCTACACCGACTATCGCTATGGCTGGGGCCCGCAGGCAGTGGGCTATACCCTCGGCCTCGTCGGCCTTTGCAGCGGCATCGTGCAAGCAGGATTGGTACGGCGCCTCATGCCAAAACTTGGCGAAAGCCGGCTGATCATGATCGGCTTGCCGCTGTGCATGATCGGTTATCTGTTTTTCGGCCTGGCGGCCGTGCCGTGGGTCTTTCTCATAGGCATTCCGTTCCTCTGCATGGGCGGTCTCGCCGGACCGCCTGCGCAGGCGCTCATGACCCAGCAAGTGGATCCTGATGAACAGGGCCGCCTGCAAGGCGCGCTGAGCAGCCTGGCCAGTCTGGCCGGCATTTTCGGACCTGCGCTGTTTGCGAACTTGTTTGCGCTGTTCATCAGCCATCATGCCCCGCTGCATCTGCCGGGCATTTCCTTCGTGCTGGCCGCCATGTTGCTCAGCGCGGCGATCGTCGTTGCTCATTACGCGATACGACATCTGCGTGTCGCACATGCTTCTGACACTCTTTCCGGCGCTTCGCTGGCAGGCGAGCTTTCGCCCGTAGCGGATGTCGTCGTTCCCGAACCACTCCCCAACGATCACCCGGAGTCATCCCGATGAGCCTCTCGATGTACCAAGCTTCCGTGCCCGTCTTCGTACGCGCACTGACCAATCTCCATCATGTACTCAAGCTCGGCGAAAAACACGCGGGGGAAAAAAGCGTGGAAGGGTCGGTGATGCTGCAAAGCCGCCTGATTCCGGACATGCTTCCGCTGGTCAAGCAGGTGCAGATCGCCACGGATATGGCCAAGAACGGCACCGCGCGCCTGGCCGGCGTGGATCCGCTGAAGTTCGAGGACAACGAAACCTCGTTCGAAGAGCTGTATTCGCGTATCGAACGCGCCATCGATTACATCAAGAGCTTCAAACCTGAGCAGATCGACGGTAGCGAAACGCGCGCCATCCAATTGAAGACGCGCAACGGCGAGGTGAATTTCGAAGGCCAGGCTTATCTCCTGCACTTTGTTATTCCGAACCTGTTCTTCCATTGCACCACGGCCTACAACCTCATCCGCAAGGCCGGCGCGAACATCGGCAAGCAGGATTTCACCGGCAAGCCGTAATCATGCCGTGCTGATGCAAGAGGCTGCGTATCGCGATACGCAGCCTTTTTCTTTTCCGGGTCGATCGTACAGGTGCGAGCCTTGCCGCCTGCGCATTGATTACGCGCCGTGTCATCCCCAATTGGCTGAAATCAGCGAGAACCGGCACAGGAGTCCAGCGTGGCCAATCCAACCTCACTCACGATCGACTTCGTTTCCGACGTCGTCTGCCCCTGGTGCGCCGTCGGCTTGAAATCCCTGGAGCAAGCACTGCAGCGATTGGATGGTGAGCTTGTGGCGGATCTGCACTTCCACCCGTTCGAGCTGAATCCTCAGATGGCACCGGAAGGCGAAGATGTAGCGGAGCACCTGGCACATAAGTACGGCAGCACACCCGAACAGATGGCCAAGAACCAAGAAGGGATCCGGCAACGCGGAGCGAGTGTGGGTTTCACTTTCAACATGGACCGCCGCAGCCGCATTTACAACACTTTCGATGCGCATCGCCTGCTGCACTGGGCCGAAGGGCAAGGCAAGCAATACGCGCTGAAGCTCGCGTTGCTGGAAGCCTATTTCACCCAGGGCCACGACGTCAGTTCACATGAAGTGTTGACGCAGGTTGCTGGTGAAGTCGGTTTGGACCCGGCCGAGGCACGCGAGGTGCTGGACAGTGGACGATACACAGAAGAGGTGCGTGAGCAGGAACGCTTTTACCAGCAGCAAGGCATTCATGCGGTACCGTCGGTGATCGTCAACGGCCGTTATCTGATCCAGGGCGGTCAGCCGCCCGAGGTATTCGAGCAGACCTTGCGGCGGATCGCTGCTGAGGCCTGAGAAGGCGCACCGGCACGGGCCGCAGCGGTGGCAGGCAACGTGAGACAATAGCGTTTCCCATTTCGTCTTGCCCCGCAATGCTGCGACTGACCGATATCAAGTTGCCGCTGGACCACGCCGACGAGGCGCTGGCGGCGGCTATCTGCGCCAAACTGCACATCAGCGTCCAGGCCATTCGTGGCTACAGTGTGTTTCGGCGTGGCTATGACGCACGCAAACGCGGTGCGATCGAACTGGTCTATACGTTGGATGTGGACGTCGCGGACGAAACAAGCTTGTTGCAGCGCTTTGCAGGCGATCCGCACGTACGCCCGACGCCCGATATGGAATACCGCTTCGTCGCGAAGGCACCGGCCTTGTTTTCACACGACACGCCGGTCGCGAAGAGCGAAAGTCAAAATTCGGCCGGACATGGCCGAACGCTGCAAGGCCATGTGCATCGTCCGGTGGTGATCGGCATGGGGCCGTGCGGCCTGTTCGCCGGCCTGATTCTGGCGCAGATGGGGTTCCGTCCCATCATCCTGGAACGCGGCAAGGCGGTGCGTGAGCGCACCAAGGACACCTGGGATCTCTGGCGCAAGCGCCATCTTCACCCGGAATCGAACGTGCAATTCGGCGAAGGCGGTGCTGGAACGTTTTCCGACGGCAAGCTTTACAGCCAGATTTCCGATCCGAAGCATTACGGCCGCAAGGTATTGGTCGAATTCGTCAAGGCTGGCGCACCGGAAGAGATCATCTATGTGAGCAAGCCGCACATCGGCACCTTCCGTCTGGTGACGATGGTCGAGACCATGCGTCGCACGATTGAATCGCTGGGAGGCGACATCCGCTTCCAACATCGTGTCGACGATCTTGAGATCGAGCAGGCCGCGGATGGCGCACGCCAGATCCGTGGCGTGGTGTTGGCAAACGGTGAAGAGATTCGCACCGACCACGTGGTCATGGCGCTGGGACACAGCGCGCGTGATACCTATGAAATGCTGCATCGGTGTGGCGTATATCTCGAAGCCAAACCGTTCTCGGTCGGCTTTCGTGTCGAACATCCACAGTCACTGATCGATCGCGCCCGCTTCGGTCCGCAGGCCGGCCACCCCTTGCTCGGCGCCGCCGACTACAAGCTGGTGCACCACTGTCGCAATGGCCGGTCGGTCTACAGTTTTTGCATGTGCCCGGGCGGCACGGTGGTGGCCGCTACCAGCGAGCCGGGCCGGGTCGTCACCAATGGCATGAGCCAATATTCGCGCAACGAGCGCAATGCGAATGCCGCCATCGTGGTAGGCGTCGATCCCAGCGATTTCACGCCCTATGACGACAGCGGCAGCCCCCTCGCCGGCATTGCTCTGCAACGCCATCTGGAAAGTCGCGCCTTTGCGTTGGGCGGCGGCACGTATGAAGCGCCGGGCCAGCTCATCGGCGACTTCTTGAGGGGCCACGCATCGACCGCACTCGGTGACGTGCTGCCGTCCTATAAGCCGGGTGTACATCTCACTGATCTGTCGCATGCGTTGCCGGACTATGCCATCGAAGCCATTCGCGAAGCGATGCCTGCGTTCGACCGCAAAATAAAAGGCTTTGCACGGCCGGACGCCGTGTTCACGGGCGTAGAAACACGCACGTCGTCACCGGTGCGGATACGCCGTCGCGATGAGGACTGCCAGAGCCTGAACACGCGTGGCCTGTTTCCTGCGGGAGAGGGCGCCGGTTATGCCGGCGGCATTCTCTCGGCTGGCGTCGATGGCATTCGTGTCGCGGAAGCGGTCGCCTTGAGCATGGTTGATCAGGCGACGCATGCTTACTGACACGCTGAAGGATGCCATTCGCGACGCCTATGGCCGCGTCAAAGAAGGGCTACCCGGCTTTCGCGCACGCCCCGCGCAGCTACGCATGATTGCTGAAGTGGCGCGCACGCTGGCGCAAAGCGGTGGCGCCGCGGTGATCGAAGCGCCGACTGGCACCGGTAAGTCCATGGCTTACCTGGTTGCTGGTGTAGAAGTCGCCCGCGCACTGAAAAAGAAGCTGCTCATCGCAACCGCCACGGTGGCGCTGCAAGAGCAATTGGTTGAACGTGATATTCCTCTTTACCTGAAGCTTCATGGCAGCACCGCGAAAGTTGCGCTCGCCAAGGGCCGGGGCCGCTACCTGTGTCCCCGCAACTTGCGTATGGCTGCAGTGAGTCTTGGCGATAGTGGCCAGATGGGCTTGGGCTTCGATGCCGATCTCGCGTTATGGAGCAAACCACCGGGAGAACGCGACAAGCTGGTCTTGCGCAAACTCGTCGACACGTTCGATCGTAACGAATGGAACGGCGATATGGATACGGCGCCCGAAACACCGGGTGACATGTTGCGCGCGATGGTCACTACCAGCGCAGGCGGCTGCACGGGCCGGCGTTGCGCACACTTCATGGCATGCCCGTTCTTTGCAGCACGTCGTGCGGTAGCGGATGCGGAGATCGTCGTCGCCAACCAGGACCTGGTGCTGTCCGATCTCACCATGCCGGGCGATGACGATAACTGGGGCGGCGTGATTTTGCCGAAACCGGACGATACCGTGTATGTGTTCGACGAAGCGCATCACATGCCCGGTAAAACCATCGACCGTGGCGCTTCGGATGTACCGCTTGGAACGGCCGTGCGCCAGATCAGTCGCCTCGGCCGGCAGGTCCACGCGGCCTACTCACTGACCGATAAAGAAGTAATCGGCAAGCTGACGCTCGATGCCGGCGATGAAAAGCTGCAAGAGTTGAGCGATGCCCTGGAAGGCCTGGAAAAGGAAATTCGCCAATCCTGGATGCCGGATCCCGCGGAGACCGAACCGATGTATCGGGGTTCGCTCGGACAGTTGCCAGAGCATTGGGTGCATCACGCGAGCCTGCTTTACATCGCCAGCGCCGAAGTGCAGCGCTGGCTGACCGCAGTGCGCCGCACCGTCACCGAGATGAGCGAAGGCGGACCTACGCAGGAAGCGCTTTCGCGCGAGCTGGGTATCGCGCTGGAACGCATCGATCGCCAGGTTCGCACGTGGCGCGCGTGGTCCATCGACGATCCCGAGCACGCGCCGCCGCTGGCACGTTGGGTAACCCTTTCGCACGATCAGCAGTTGGTGTGCCATGCCTCGGCTGTCTCGGCAGGGGCCTTGCTGCGAACGATCCTGTGGGATAACGCCAGCGCGGTCGTGATGACGTCAGCCACGCTTAGCGCGGGTGGCAATTTCCGCGGATTCGCCGATGCGGTGGGATTGCCAGACGACGCCACGACCGTAAGCCTGCCGTCTCCTTTTGACCTCAGCGCACAGGCACGCCTGGAAGTGCCGGCCCTGTCGGCCTTGCCCGACGCACGTGAGCAGCACGCACAGGAGATCACCGACTGGCTGGCCGAGCATCTGGACTGGGACGCCGGCAACCTGGTGTTATTCACATCGCGCGCAAAACTGGAACGTGTCTTGCAGCGCCTGCCCATCGACAAAGTGCGTAAAGTCCGCGCGCAGGGCTCGCTCGGCAAAGCACAACTTATCGCCGAACACACGGCGGCGATCGAAGCTGGCAAAGGCAGCACGCTGTTCGGTCTTGCGTCTTTCGGCGAAGGCTTGGATCTCCCTGGAAAGCTTTGCGAGACCGTGGTGATCACGCAGCTTCCGTTCGCCGTGCCCACCGACCCAGTGGGTGCCACCTATGCCGAATGGCTGGAATCGCGTGGACGCAATCCTTTTCTCGAAGTTGCCATACCTGAAGCGACACGGCTGCTCATCCAATACTGCGGCCGCCTGATCCGCAACGAAACGGACCGCGGACGCATCGTGTTGCTGGACCGCCGTGTCGTCACCCGGCAATACGGAAGTCAGATGCTAAAGGCATTGCCACCCTTTCAACGCGTTATCGAGCGCCACGCATGAGTATCGTCCGCCTGCGCGATTGTCCTGCCATGCCCTGGAAGAACGGCATGGGGCACACCCGTGAATTGGCCGTCCATCCCGCAAGCGCAAGCATGGAAGATTTCGTCTGGCGTGTGAGCGTGGCCGAGGTCGACAGTGCCGCGCCGTTTTCTTCTTTCGCAGGCATCGATCGTTATATCGCGCTGCTCGAAGGGGATGGCTTCACCATGCAGCTGGACAACGGGCGTGTACATGCGCTTACCACGCCATTCGAGCCCTTCGCGTTTTCCGGCGACGCAAACGTCACCATCACGCTGCACGGCGGCGCCACCCGCGACTTCAACCTCATGCTGCGCCGTTCAAAAGTGCATGGTGAACTGGTGACGTGGGAGGATCCAGGCAGGCAAGTGGTAGATGATGGCGTGGCACTGATCTATTGCGCACGTGGGCATGTCGATACGTCCGAGGGACGGCTGCGACCTGGCGATGCATGGCTTCCGACGCATCCGGCCGCCCGTGTCACGCTTGATATCGGCGCATTGGCACTGGTGGTACGGATCGATTCGTGCGGAAATGATGAAGAGCTGTAGGCGTACGCGCTGATCACACGATCGACGATGCGTGCTCGCCATCCCAGTCGTATCATCTACCGCCATCACGCTTGAGGTTGCTGCCATGCTCGTGCTGATCCTCGGTTTGATCCTGTTCCTGGGTTTGCATTCCATCCGCATCGTGGCCGACAGCTGGCGCACGCATCAGGTCGAACGCATGGGCCTGAATCGCTGGAAGAGTCTTTACTCCGTTCTCGCGCTCATCGGTTTCGTGCTGATTGTCTGGGGCTTCATCTTGACTAGGCAGCATCCCGTACTGCTGTATGCGCCGCCCGCCTGGTTGCGGCATCTCAATGCGCTCTTCATGCTGATCGCATTCATCCTGCTCGCTGCAGCGCGCATACCCAAGAACCACATCAAGGCGAAGCTGGGTCATCCGCAGGTACTGGCCGTGAAGACCTGGGCGTTCGGCCATCTGCTGGCTATCGGTATGCTGCGCGACGTGGTGCTGTTTGGGGCTTTTCTCCTGTGGGCAATCGTTCTCTACCAGGCGTCACGCCGGCGCGACCGGCGCGATGGCACCGTCTATCCACCGGGAACGGTGAAGGGCGACGTCTTATCGGTTGTCATCGGCATCGCCGCGTGGGCCGTGTTCGCGTTCTGGCTGCATACGGTGCTGATCGGCGTGAATCCGTTCGCATAAGGAGGCAGGTCAAAGGTCACATGCATGGCCCCGCCCGTCGCGCTACATTCAAGTCTCTGGTTGACGCGGGGTGACACTCATGGTCGGCTTTCTGCTCTGGTTGCTGCTGTTGGTGTTCTGCTGGCCGCTCGCGCTGCTGGCGCTGGTGCTCTATCCCATCGTGTGGTTGCTCTTGCTGCCACTGCGCTTGGTTGGTATCACGGTGACCGCGGTATTTGCCTTCCTGGGTGCTTTGCTGATGTTGCCGGCACGTGTGCTGCGCGGACGTCCGGCGTAAAGGCAACGCGCCGTTTACCGCTGGATCGTTTTTCAAGCTGAGTGACAGTGACTGAGGCGTTTACGCCTTTGAGGACCTAGCGATGTCCCCACGCCAGGTCGAAGCGGACCACGAAAACCCGGCTCCGAGGCAAACGTTTCTTAGCGGATGCGACGAGCGATATAAAAATCACTTGCGCCTAAAACACCGTTGATTTGCCGGCCTCACGAGCAAAACGCCGAGGCCTGCAAGGTATGATCCCTGCCACCCATCGCCCACCCTCTTTGCATTTGCGTGAGGCAAGCGCAGGATGGACAGGTGATGTTACGCAGGACACTACCCTTGCAAGTCGTCGACACGCTCACGCCCTGCCCTTGCGGCAACATAGCTGGCTACGCGCACTGCTGCGGCCCGTTACATGCCGGCGACACGGCTCGCACGGCCGAGGCACTGATGCGATCCCGTTACAGCGCCTATGTGTTGAAGCGCGAGGATTATCTGCTCGCCACCTGGCACGCCAGCACGCGACCAGCAAGTTTGAAACTTGCGACGCAAGAACCCTCCCCCACCTGGCTGGGGCTCGACGTAAAACATCATGAGCAGAAGGGTGAAGAAGCGACGGTCGAGTTTGTCGCGCGTCTGCGCTACGGCGGCGGCAAGGCGCAGCGCATGCATGAGGTCAGTCGCTTCGTCCGGGAAGCGGATCGCTGGTATTACGTGGATGGTCGTTTTCCGGAAGGCTGAAGGACAGCTCTGTTTCACCCTCATAGCGACCACCTGGGCCAAAGCGGCGCTCCATGATCAGGCCCGTGCCGTCGTAGCCCATGGCCACGATGGTGCTCGCGCGCGTGCCGTACTCCTCGCCACGAATGAAGGCGGAGGACAGCCAGCGCTCGCGCTCCAGCCCTACGCCGGTATCGGGCAGCCATTCATCGGGCGCCTGGTGTTCGTCCGCCAGCGCGCGGAACAAGGGGTCGAAGTCGACCTCATGACCGGCGCTCATCCACGCTTCCATCCTTTCCATCAATGCGCGCGTCTTGGGCCAAGGCGTATTGAAGTCGGCGTTGGACAAACCGTGTATGCCGGGCTCGATCAACTGCACGCGCACCGAAGGCCGATTGCCCACGTAGAAACCGCGCTCAGTGTCGAAAGTGAGCAAATTGAAGGGACGGTAGCTCGCCGCGGTGTCAAGCAATGCCTCGGCATGTTGGGTGGCGTCAGGCACACCCGCCAGATAATCGGTGGCCAGCAAACCTCGTGACACGCCATGTTGCGGATCGCGAGGATCACGCACATTGGTGACCACACAGCATCGACCTGACACTGTTACGCCCAACCAGGTACCGCCCGCCTCAAGGTCTCTACCACCGATGACGGGCAAATCCGCCCAGCGCGACAAGGCGGCACTGGGTCGGGCGTGATACTCATCGCGATTGCCGGCCAACACAAGGCGCCAGCGAGGATGAACTTGCCAAGCACATGCGATCAGGCACATAGGTACGCGCACTCTCTCCGGTATCGCTAGCGACGTTGCGCCATGCGTCGCCGTACGGCATTGGCCCAACGCGCCGCCACGCGAGGGGACGTCATGCAGACAGCTTCGTCGGTGACCGTGGTCACAGCGCGCTCCAGCAATTGGATGTCCGCTTCATGCTGGCGCGCCACATGCGGATCTTCAAAAAAAATCGCACGCTGGCACCGCCGCTCCAATACCAGATCAGCAATCTGCGCATCGCCTCCCATCGGACCGCTCTGATAACGCTCCACCCACGGTTCGTCCTGCGGCCAGCCGCGGCTCCAGGCAAGTTCGTTCAGCTGCTGTCCTGTCGTACCTGTGCCGACACGCCAGGCGAAGCGCGAAAGCACATCGAAATGATCGGCTGCGTACGCCATCATCTGCGGCTTCATCGCGTCGTGCGCAATCAGGGCGATGGTGTGGCTCTCCAAGGCATGCAAATCGTCAGCGCCAGGATCGGCCGCCATGCCTGCGTGCATCCGCTCCACCTCGATCCAGTCGCGTGCGGATGCCACCGTCGAGATAAACGGTTTCTGATGAATCACGCATTGACGCTTCAAGGCCACTGCTTCCGGAAACGTTGAAGAAGGATCGACTGGGTTGATCAAGTAAATGGCACCATCCAGGGTACGCCGCGATTCGGACATGCCCACCACTTCGGCCACCAATTTCATGAGGCCGCCTTCATGCCCGTATGGATAGCGGACCAACCCAGGATAGTCAGGCAGTCGTCCTTCACGCGTGATGGCTGCATACGTACGCCCTACTGCATGCAGGCCGAGATTCAATTCGCGAATGCCTTGCTCGCATGCGCTCAGCCATCGGAATAAGGCTGCGTCGTCGTGGTCGTGATGAAGCGCGTTGGCAGCCAGGCCCATACGCATGCCATGTTTCTCCTGTCGTTTAGAAGTTTCTCAGCCAAAGAACCAATAACACACGGCTATCGATGCCAGCACGCCCGTCAGGTCCGCCAGCAATGCGCAACCTACGGTATGTCGCACACGACGAATGCCGACCGCGCCAAAGTACACCGCCACCACATAGAAGGTCGTTTCGGTGCTGCCTTGTACGGTAGCCGCTACCAAGGCCGGGAAGCTGTCCACGCCGGAATGATGCATGGTTTCGATCAGCATTGCGCGCGCCGCACTTCCAGAAAACGGCTTGACCAGGGCAGTCGGCAAGGCATCCACGAAGCGCGTATCCAGGCCGGCATGCTGGGCCAGCCAGCGCACACCGTCCAGCGCAAAATCGAGCGCACCGGAAGCACGCAGCACGCCTACCATGCAAAGCATGGCGACGAGGTACGGCAGCAAATCCTTCGACACCTCGAAGCCTTGCCTGGCGCCGTCGATAAAGCTCTCGAACAGCGGCACACGCTTGTAGGCCCCTGCGCAGAGAAACACGATGATGATGCCGAATAATGCGAGATTACCCAGCAAGGAAGATAACGATGCAAGCGCAGCAGCTGTCAGTGAGGCGAGAAATGCCAGCAAGCCTCCCAGCACCAAACCGCCGCCCAGAAACCAGCCCATGACGACGGGATCCCACAGCCGTAGACGCTGCATATAGGCAACTGAGAGCAGCCCCACGAGGTTGGACGCAAAGTGCGCCAGCAGGACGGGAAGAAAGATCAGCGTCGGATCGTGCGCGCCGGCCTGCGCGCGGTACATAAATACCGTGACCGGCAGCAGCGTCAGCGATGACGCATTGAGGACCAGGAACAGGATTTGCGGATTGCTCGCCGTGGTATCCGACGGGTTGAGCGTCTGCAGTTCGCGCATCGCACGCAATCCGATCGGTGTAGCGGCGTTATCCAGACCTAGCGCATTGGCAGCGAAGTTAAGCGTGATCAAGCCAATCGCCGGGTGTCCGCGTGGTACCTCCGGCATCAACCTGGCAAACAAAGGGCCCAACCAGCGCGCCAATCCATTCACCAAGCCTGCTTGTTCGGCAATGCTGAGAAAACCCAGCCACAACGTCAACGTGCCAAACAGAAGCAGCATGACCTTGACTGAGAGATCCGCCATCTCGAATAGCGCAGCAACGATGGCCGCGAAGACGGTTTCATCGCCGCCCACTAACCAGCGCACCAGCGCCGCTACCGTGGCGGCCAGGAAGAAGCCGAACCAGAGGCGGCTTAGCATGGGCATCCCAGGTCATAGAACCTCAGACAACCTACCGCAATCAGCGTCCAGGTCAATCGACTGATGGCGGATTCAACGTTCGCCTAGGCCCAAGATGTTGTTGTCTCGACGGGTCTTCAAAAAAAGCCTGGCACAGCGCTGACTACTGCGCCAAGCTTGATTTGGATGCGATAGACGGCACTAGAACTTCACCTTTACACCAACATTCCAGAAGCGCCCCACGATGCCGCTATAGGCATAGGTAGGGTTGTAATTGATAGCCGCGTAATCGGCCGGATCGAACGGAGGCGTACGATCAAAAACATTCATCACGGATGCCGTAATAGTGATGTGCTTGTTGATCGCATAGCTTCCCGTGAGGTCAAAGTCCGTGAAGGAGTTAACACGGCAACTAGTGGGGAAGAAATTCCCGTTCGCGTCAAAGGATAGACATGAACCTGGCCCCACACCGACATCTTCGGCAATTTCCTGGAATGCACTGGTGTAATACACCGTGCCCGTCACCGTCAGTGGACCGTATTCGATGGTGTTGGCCCATGATCCGCGCGTACGCGGCGTGCCCGCGCCGGAGGACAGGTTATACGGACCTTGCGTGCCGACATATGACTGCACGGTGCCGTTCGCAAGCGTCAGTCTCCACTCAAAGATCTGCGTGCCCTGCAATTCGCTGATGAAGTGGATGCCGTTGCTGAAATCCCAGTGTCCCTGAAAATCAATGTCTACACCCTGGGTTCTAAGCGAATTGGCGTTTGTATATTCGCCGATGAACTCTACCGGTCGTGCGAGCGCCGCGGGCGCCGCGGGATCTGGCAAGTCCTTCACTGCGGTGACGCCGGGTATCGTTACTACGCCGTTATTAGCAAAATACTGGTTGATGGCATCGCCATAGTCCGGACCAGTAATGACGTTGTTTTTCCTGATGTTGTAGTAGTCAACCGATGCATTGAACCAGTTAACGGGTTGCACCACCACGCCAAAGGTGAAGCTCTGCGCTTTTTCAGGCCTGATCTTTGGATTAGCAACGGTGTACTCGGACAATGCATAGGGGACAGTCGAGTAAGGGCTGCCACTATGTAGCGTGGCAAAACTCGGCGGCGGCGTGAACGTTACGAAACCCTGCGCCGAACTGGAACCATTTTCGGCAAAACTCGGCGCCCGGAAGCCTTTGGAATACGTGCCGCGAATGGCGATCCAGTCCATCGGTTTCCACTTGAAGCCCACCTTCGGTGAGAAGTTATTACCGACGTCGCTGTAATGGTCGAACCGACCTGATGCATCGAGTTCCAGCGAATCGAGGACCGGCAAATCGAATTCGCTGTAAAGACCGGCCACCGTGCGGGTACCCACTGTCTGGGCGATGCCTAGCCCTTGATACTGACCATTGGGATTCAAGGCCGGATCGTTTTGCGCTTCATGCCTTACCTGTGCACCAATGGCAAAACCCATCGGGCCACCGGGCAAATCCCATAATTCGCGGTTGGCACTCAGATCGAGCACATCCATGTCCGACGTCGATGTCTTCGTGACCGGAGGTGCCAGCGTCGCGATGGTGGACGCGCTATTGGCAGCGGGATTGATAAAATTGTACGACCCGCTGGTGATCGCACTGATCAGAGCCGGATAGCTGATAAACCCGAACTGATCGACGTGCAACCAGTCGTGATTCAATGCTACGGATGCGTCGTAATTCCAGTCGCTCAAGGTACCGGAAAGATCGCCCACCACGCGCAAGTTGTGGTTGTCGTAGTTGATGCCCGCCGGTATATCGCCAAAGGCATAGTTGATCAGGGCGTACTCGCCGGCGGCGGCATACGGATCGTTGGGGTTGAGCTGCCCTGCATTGGGTCCTGTTGTCAGTACCGGCGGCAGTGCAATGTTATTGGTGTTGTTCGGCGTGCCGGTCTGGATCTGTGCCGGGAAAAGGATCTGCTGGGTCTTGAACTCCATGTAGCTGCCGGACAGATATGCTCTCGTGTTGTCATTGATCTTTACGGTGATGCGTCCATACAAGCCACCTTGGGTCATCTTGTTCTGGACCTGGTTGTACTGTTTGACGAAATCCTGCTCGCAATAAGTACCCGTGGAATTGGTAATCTGGGTACTGTTGCTGCCGCAAGGCCGTAGCGGCTGGAAAAGTGATCCGGGAACTTGCGTGACACCGGAAACAAACCCACCTGTGCTGGTTGGGTCCAAGGTGCCGGGTGCAACAGATCCGTAAATGGATCCAGGATTGCCACTGGTACCTGTGCCCATGCCAGCATTAGCGTTGAAGCCCCCAATGGAACTCAAGTCGCCCGTATTGAACGGAAAGCTGCGCTGGCGATTCCAGATCGGGTTGTCCATTTCGAACTGCGCACTGAAATACGCGTTGTAGTGATCCGTATCCAGATCACCACCACCGGCCAGGAACGTGGCTTTCTTGGTGAAGCCGCCGCCATGCTGGGAATTACCGATGTCAACGGATCCTTCGACTCCGTGGTAGCCCGGCTTGAGGATGATGTTGACGACGCCGGCAATGGCATCGGCACCGTAGATCGACGATGCACCATCCTTCAAGACTTCGATACGCTCGACAGCGTTAAGCGGAATGGTGTTCAAATCGACGAAGGAGCGTTGCCCATCGTCTGAAAGCGGATAGCTGGCGGCGCGCTTGCCGTCGATCAACACGACAGTTGAATTGACGGTCAGACCGCGCAATGCCACACCCGATGAGCCGGCTGCGAAGCCCAAACCGAACGCGTTCGGAATGGAGCCGCTGTTGTCAGCCGAGATAGATCGCACGACGTCGGCCACCGTGGTAAAGCCGCTGCGCGCAATTTGCTGTGCCGTAATGACGGTCACTGGCGATGGAGTTTCTGTATCAACGCGTGGCAATGCAGACCCCGTTACCGTAATGGTCTGCAATTGTTTGGCGTTGCCCGGAGCTGGCTGCTGCAGTGGCGCTGATTGCGTAGTTGCCTGTTGACCCTGCGCATCGGTAGTCGGTGCGCTTTGTGCAAGAACAATTCCGGAAGCAGGGGCTAGCAGCAAACCTGCGAGTGAGAGCGCAAGCTTATTACGTTTCATTTGGAACCCCTCCAAGGCTTAACCGTTAATGGTGTAATCGCTTGTGAGTTGTCCAATCGATCCGCTGGATGTTAAAGAACGGGGAATCCCTCCAGACCCCGGCTGCGGTCTACCACAGCAAGCCGCCATAGACAAGCCCTTAACATCATTCAGTTTTGCGATGGATTATCTTGGATTATTTACTAGTAAATTCAATTACTTGAGAGAAAAGAAAACCAAGGCAAATGAATCGTAAAAACATAGCTGATTAACTTCGGTGTTCTTGTGACTCATGAAATAACGAGTATGAATTTGCGACCTTTCAGACTGCCCCAAAAGAATGCGGCGCATCGGTTTCCCGATGCGCCGCATTTTTACAACTCATTCTAACGTTCGACGTTCATGAAGGACGCCGAGTACCTTCGTTAGAACTTCACCTTCACACCGACGTTCCAGAAGCGACCAACGGCACCGTCCTGCGCATAGGTCGGGTTGTAGTTGTTGGCAGCGTAATCGGCCGGATCAAACGGCGCCTTACGGTCGAACACGTTCATCAACGAAGCAGTAATTGCGATGTGCTTGTTGATGTCATAGCTGCCAGTAAGATCGAAGTCATAGAACGAGCCGACATGGCAGCTACCCGGCAAGAACCCGGTTTGGTTCGCGTTGTAGAACAAGCAGGAACCAGGGCCCACGCCCACGTCTTCAGCAATTTCCTGATAACCGCTGGTGTAATACAAGGTGCCAGTGACAGTCAGCGGGCCATACATGATCGTGTTGGACCACGAACCCTTGGTGCGAGGCGTACCCGCACCGGACGACAGATTGTACGGACCCTGCGTGCCGACATAGCTCTGCACCACGCCACCCGGCAGAATCATCTTCCACTGGAAGATCTGTGTACCCTGCAGTTCGCTGATGTACTTAATGCTACCGAAGTCCCAATGTCCCTGGATATCCAGGTCCACGCCAGTGGTCTTGAGCGAGTTGGCATTGATGTACTCACCCGTCAACACTGCCGGACGCGCCAGAGCATCAGGGTGCTGCGGGTCGACCACGTCCGGCGTGATCGTCACGCCCGGAACGGTACCGCCGTTGGCCCAGTAGGCAGCAAGCGCATCGCCGTAATCCGGCCCAGTAATGACATCGCTCTTGCGGATGTTGTAGTAATCCACCGAGGCATTCAGCCAGCTCGTCGGCTGCACCACCACGCCAAAGGTGAAACTGTTCGACTTCTCGGGCTTGATGTGGGGGTTCGCCAGCGTGTATTCGGAGAGCGCGTACGGCTGCGAATACCCATCACCACCGTGTGCGGTGCTGAAGCCGTTCGGCGGTGTAACGGTGACGAAGCCCTGCGCAGAGCTGGAGCCGTTTTCTGCGAAGCTCGGCGCGCGGAAACCCTTGGACCAAGTGCCACGAATCGCCACCCAATCCAGCGGCTTCCACTTCAGACCGATCTTCGGCGAGAAGTTGTTGCCCACGTCAGAGTAGTGGTCGAAACGACCCGAGACGTCCGCTTCCAGCGACTCCAGCAGCGGCAAGTCGAGTTCGCCGTACGCACCGGCTACATCGCGACTACCCTTGGTGGTTGCATTGCCCAGACCCTGGAATTCGAAGTCAGGATTGAGCGTGGGGTCATTCTGCGCCTCGTGACGAACCTGAGCGCCCACGGCCAAACCCATCGGGCCACCGGGCAGATCCCACAGCTCGCGGTTGGCATTGAAGTCCAGCGAATCCAGGTCGGATGTGGAGGTCTTCTCGTAGCCGGGCGCCAGCGAGGCACGTACGGCGGCCGAATTCGACGCCGGATGGGCGAAGTTGTAGGTGCCGTTGTCGATCGCGGCGATCAGCGCGTTGTAGTTGATGAAGCCAAACTGCTGTGTGTCAAGCGAGGTATGGTTGATGACCCCGGTGGTGGTGTAGTTCCAGTTGTCGCCGATCGTGCCCTGAACCCCGCCAACCAAACGCAGATTGTGGTTGGTGTAGTTGTTGCCTTCCGGAATATCACCGAAGGCATAGTTGATCGGCACCGGCACGTTGTACGGGTTGGAGGGATTGCCAACCGGCAACGTGATGTTGTTGGTGTTGACCGGCGTGCTGTTCTGGATCTGCGCCGGGGCGAACACCGCCTCTGTCTTCGACTGCATATAGCTGGCCGACAGGTAGGCCTTGGTGGTGTCGTTGATCTTCACCGTGAAGCGGCCATAGATACCACCCTGCTCTATCGACGGCTGGATCTCGGTGTACTGGTTTTGCAAATCCTGATAGCAGTAACTGCCAGCGCTGCCGGTGACTAACTGGGTATTGGGCGTGCAGCCACGCAGCGGCTGCAACAGACCATTCGGACCGGTGATCGAGCCGACGGTAGAGCCGATGCCGTTACCCGGTACGCCAGGATTCGGGCCGCCGATCGAACTGAGGTTGTTCGTGTTGTACGGGAATCCACGATCACGGGAATAGATCGGGTTGTCCTTCTCATACTGCACGCTGAAGTAGGCGTTGTAGCGATCCTTGTCCAGGTCGCCGGTACCGGCCAAGAAGGTGGCCTTCTTGGTAAAACCGCCACCATGCTGCGAGTTGCCGATGTCGGCCGTGCCCTCGACGCCCTGGAAGCTAGGACGCAGGATGATGTTGACCACGCCCGCGATAGCATCGGCGCCGTACAGCGAAGAAGCACCATCTTTCAGCACTTCAATGCGCTCAACTGCGGCAAGCGGAATGGTGTTGAGATCCACGAAGGAGCGCTGGCCGTCGTCGGATACCGCGTAGTCGGCAGCACGCTGACCATCGATCAGCACCAGGGTGGAGTTCACGGTCAGACCGCGCAACGCGACACCGGATGAACCGGCAGCAAAGCCATTGGTGAATGCGTTCGGGATCGAACCAGAATTGTCCGCCGAGATCGAACGCACCACATCGGAAATCGTGGTGAAACCGCTGCGGGCAATCTGTTGCGCCGTAATGACGGTCACAGGGGACGGGGTTTCCGTATCAACGCGAGGCAGCGCCGAACCGGTCACCGTGATGGTCTGCAGCTGCTTGGTGTTGCCCTGGCTCGGAGCCGGCTGGCTCTGAGACTGGTCCGCGGCGGTTGCCGGAGCAGTCTGGGCGAAGGCCGTTCCGGCAATCGGAGCGAGCAACAGGCCCGCCAACGAAAGCGCAAGCTTATTACGAGTCATTTATATACCCTCCAAGGTACAACTGATTGTGATTCGCCCAACTAGGGGTTTAGTGCGGGAAGGGAGTGTTGGGCGTGTGGGGACACCCTTGAAGTCTTCCATAGACGGAAGCCATCAGACAAGTCCTTAACATCACGCAATATCTTGCCGCCTGAAATCATGAAGTGCCGGATGAATATCATCCGTATAAGTTAATGATTTATAAGTAAATTAAAAAAAGCAAGCCGATAACTCATGTTATCGGCTTATTTATTAGATCGCATTTTTTTGCGCAAACAGTGATGACTGTTTAACGCATCGACACGCTGATGGCTGGCATCGCCAGCAAGCTGGCGATGCCACGTGCCGCCTCTCGCCCGTCGTAAACCGCTCGCACAACCAAGTCGGCACCGCGCACATTGTCGCCACCGGCAAAGATACGAGGATGGCTTGTTTGATGCGGCAATCTACCCAAGGCCCCGGTGATCACCTTTCCCGAGGTTCCCAGCTCTACGCCATGCGTTGCCAACCAACCGGGCGGGCTGGGCAAGAAACCGAAAGATTGAATGACAACGTCCGCCGCCAGTTCCGATTCAGAGCCAGGTATGTTCTGCGGCCTGGGGCGACCATCGCCAGAGTCGACGAGCCGCGTCTCGACCACACGTACAGCGCGCACTTGCCCGTGCCCGTTGTCGAGGATGGCCACCGGCTGCCGCTGGAACAGGAACGTAACGCCCTCTTCACGGCTGTAGCCCACTTCACGCGCGGAGCCAGGCATGCTTGCCTCATCACGGCGATACACACACGTTACCGATGCAGCACCCAGACGGATCGCCGTGCGATTGCAGTCCATGCCTGTATCGCCGCCACCGAGCACCACGACGTGTTTGTCGCGGAAATCGAACAAAGAAGCCGGTTCATCGCGCAACAATCGTTCGGTATTGGCAATCAGAAACGGCAATGCATCGTGCACGCCCTGCAGCTCACGCCCGGGCAAGTTGCCATCGACAAATGTGTATGCCCCTGTACCAATGAAAACGGCATCGTAGTCATCCAGCAGCGCACCGAATTCCACATCGCGGCCGACCTCCTGTCCCAGCAGAAAGCGCACGCCCATGCCCTCAAGCACATCGCGCCGAATGCGCACGATGCCTTTGTCCAGTTTGAAAGGGGGGATGCCAAAGGTAAGAAGACCACCGATCTCCTGTTGACGATCATAGACATCCACCGCAATGCCTTCACGGCGCAGTCGATCCGCACAGGCAAGCCCCGCAGGACCGGCCCCAATCACGGCTACGCGATGACCGGTCTCACGCACATGGGAAAGATCCGGGCGCCAGCCTTGACGCAGTGCCTCATCAGTCACCCAGCGCTCGATACTACCGATGGTGACGGAGCCAAACGCCGTCTGTTCCAACGTGCATGACCCTTCGCACAGGCGGTCCTGCGGACATACGCGCCCGCAAATTTCGGGAAGCGGATTGGTTTCGTGCATCAGGGTGGCCGCTTCCAGGATGCGGCCCTGCTGCACGAGCTTCAGCCAATTGGGAATGTAATTGTGGACCGGGCAAGCATGTTCGCAATAAGGATTGCCGCAATCGATGCAACGCTCCGCCTGCGTCGCCGCCTGAGGGGCGGCGAAATCGCCGCCGATTTCGCCGTAACCGAGCACGCGCACCGCCACCGGAACGGTGCGCGGCGGCTGTCGGGGCACATCGAGAAATTGAAACAGCTTTGCGCTCATGCCGCCCTCCGCAGTTCTTCGGCCAACACGGCAAGGCTCGCGGCTTTCGGTTTTACCAGCCAGAATTTGTATTGCAGACCGCGGAAATCACGCAGGATCTGGCGACCCCATTCGCTGCCGGTCAATTCAACGTGGCGGTTTACCAGGCGCCGCAGATGTTGCATGTAGTTTTCCATCCCCTCGGGTGAAATACGCAAGATGTCGACCAGCTCATGGTTGTAGCAGTCAACGAAATCGCGCTCGAGATCGAGCACATAAGCAAAGCCACCGGTCATGCCTGCGCCGAAATTGAGGCCGACTTTGCCCAACACGGCGACAACACCGCCGGTCATGTATTCACAGCAGTGATCGCCGGCACCCTCGACGACGGCTAGTGCTCCGGAATTGCGCACAGCAAAACGTTCGCCCGCACGCCCGGCCGCATAAAGTTCGCCATCCGTCGCACCATACAAGCACGTGTTTCCAATGATCGCTGCATCCTGGCTGGCATACGGCGCATCCGCCGGCGGACGCACGACGATACGGCCGCCCGCCATGCCCTTGCCAACGCCGTCGTTCGCTTCGCCGATCAACTCGATGTGGATGCCGCCGGCATTCCACGCACCAAGGCTCTGGCCCGCCGCACCTTCCAGCTTCAGCTCGATCGGGTGCGCGTCCATGCCATGATCGCCATGACGTCGCGCGACCTCGCCAGACAAGCGTGCACCGATAGCGCGATCGGTATTGGCAATGCGATAGGCGAACACGCCGCCGGTCCTGTTCGTCACGGCCTCGGCCGTGTCCGCTGCAATACGCGAAGCCAGTTCGGCTTCGTCACGCATCGGATTACGTGCGAGGGTACAGGCGAAATCGCTGCTCACACTCATACCGGCACCATCGATCAGCGGTGTCAGGTCAAGCTTATGCTGTACGGGAGTGTGACCTTCCACCTGCTCCAGCAGATCGGTACGGCCTACGATCTCGCCCAGCGTACGCATCCCTAGCTGCGCCAGGTGCGCCCGCACGTCCTGCGCGACGAAAGTGAAATAGTTCATCACCATCTCAGGCAGGCCGATGAAGTGATCTTTACGCAGGATCGGGTGCTGCGTGGCGACGCCGGTGGCGCAATTATTCAAATGGCAGATGCGCAGATATTTACATCCCAAGGCCACCATCGGTCCGGTGCCGAAACCGAAACTCTCCGCACCAAGCAAGGCTGCCTTCACCACATCCAGCCCTGTTTTCAGACCGCCATCGGTCTGCAGTCGCACGCGACCGCGCAGATCATTGCGACGCAAGGTCTGCTGAGTCTCCGCCAAGCCCAGCTCCCATGGCGTGCCGGCATATTTGATAGAGGTAAGCGGACTAGCACCGGTGCCGCCATCGTGACCGCTGACGGTGATCAAATCCGCCCCGGCTTTCACCACCCCGGCCGCCACCGTACCGACGCCAGCATGTGAGACCAGTTTCACCGAGACGAGGGCATTGGGATTCACTTCCTTCAAGTCATGAATCAGTTCGGCCAGATCTTCGATAGAGTAAATGTCGTGATGAGGCGGTGGTGAAATCAAGCCGATGCCCGGCTTCGCGTAACGCAGGCGCGCAATCGTCGCATCCACTTTGTGGCCGGGTAGCTGGCCACCTTCGCCGGGCTTCGCGCCCTGCGCGATTTTGATCTGCAACACTTCGGCGTTGACCAAATACGCTGGCGTGACACCGAAACGTCCGGAGGCGACCTGCTTGATCTTCGACGCACGCTCCGTGCCGTAGCGCGCCGGATCTTCGCCGCCTTCGCCGGAATTGCTGCGTGCGCCAAGCCGGTTCATCGCAATCGCCAGTGCCTCATGCGCCTCCGGCGACAGGGCTCCCAACGACATGCCCGCGGAATCGAAACGCTTCAGGATGGCTTCGACAGGTTCCACTTCTTCCAAAGGGATCGGTGCACCGAGAGGCTTGAGGCCAAGCAAGTCGCGCAAGGCGGACGGTGGGCGGCGATCGACAAAATCGGCGTACGCCCGATAGTCGCCAGTGCGGCCGGTACGCACGGCCTTCTGCAAGCTGGCGATCACGTCCGGGTTGTACATGTGGTACTCACCGCCGTGTACATACTTATAAAGGCCGCCGGCGCGCAGTGCCAACGCCTCATTCCATGCTTCCGCCGCGAGCAGGCGCTGCTCATGTTCCAGCTCGGCAAATCCGGCACCGCCGATGCGCGATGGCGTACCTGGGAAGCACAGCTCCACCACTTCCGGAGCTAGTCCCACGATCTCGAACAGCTGCGCACCGCGGTAGCCAGCAACGGTAGAAATGCCCATCTTCGACAGGATCTTGAGCAGCCCCTTGCGAATACCACGCCGGTAGCTGCGTCCGATTTCCTGCCGGTCTCCCTCGATATGACCTTCGCGTCCAAGCTCGAACAAGCTCTGGTAAGCCAGCCAGGGATAGATCGCGGTAGCGCCAAACCCAATCAGGCAGGCGAACTGATGCGGATCGCGCGGCGTAGCCGTCTCCACAATAATGTTGCACTGGCAACGCAGACCTTCATCGATGAGGTAAGCATGTACCGCACCGGTTGCCAGCAGCGAATGGATTGGCAGCAAATCGCGCTGCGGATAGCGATCGCTCAGGAAGACCAGCGCACAGCCATCCTGCACGGCTTGAGCCACGTCGCGGCACAAACGACGTAACGCCGCCTCCAATCCTTCTTCCGGCGCATACATCAAATCGAAGCGCGGCGCACCTGCGTATTGAGGCATGGCCAGCAATTGGCGCAATTTGCGCTGCGACAGAATCGGCGAATTGATCAGGATCTGCTTGGCGTTTTCGGGCTTGAGTTCGAACACGTTGCCTTCGGGTCCGATCTGCGTCACCAGCGACATCACCAGCTTTTCCCGCAGTGGATCGATAGGCGGGTTGGTCACCTGCGCGAAGGCTTGGCGGAAGCGATCATACAACGGGCGCACTTGGCGCGACATCGCGGCGATCGGCGTATCGTCGCCCATGGAACCGGTGGCTTCGGCTTCCAGCTCGGCAATCACTTTCAGGACAGTTTCACGCTCTTCGCGCGAAAGACCATATAGCTTTTGGTAGCAGCGTAATTCATCCGCCGGCAGTGGTTCAGCCGCCAGCGACGGATCGATCAGATCCGACTCCAGATAACTCACGCCTGCACGTAGCCAGTCACGATAGGGTGCGCGCTGGCGGTTGATCTCGTCGATATCGGCATCGCGCAGCAATCGATGCGCCTGGAAATCCACCGCGATCATTTCACCCGGGGCGAGACGCCCTTTGGCGATCACATGTGCACTCGGTACATCCCACAGGCCAGCCTCGGAGGCGACGATCAAATGATTGTCGTCGGACAAAGCCCAGCGCGCGGGGCGCAAGCCGTTGCGGTCAAGCGTGCACGCGGCATAGCGGCCATCGCACATCACCAATCCGGCAGGACCATCCCAGGGCTCGCTGTGCAATGCGTAATATTCGTAAAAGGCGGCCAAGTCCTCATCGATACCTTCGCGTGCCGCAAAAGCCGGCGGCACCAACACACGCATCGCGGCAAGCAGGTCCAGGCCGCCGGCCAGCAGCAGCTCCAGCGCATTGTCGAGACTCTCTGAATCAGAACCCGTCTGGCGTACCAGCGGCCCGATATCGCCCAGCTCAACCAGAGGCGAACGCCAGATTTCCGCGCGTGTCTGCATCCAGCGGCGATTCGCGCGGATGGTATTGATCTCACCGTTGTGCGCCAGCAAACGGAACGGTTGTGCGAGCCGCCATTGAGGCGTGGTGTTGGTCGAAAAACGCTGATGGAACACCACCGCATCTGCGACCAGGGCAGGATGCCGCAGATCGTCGAAGACGTCACGCAGGCGCCCCGGCGCCGCCATGGCCTTGTAGCCAATGACCTGTGCGGACAGCGAGACCACATAGAACTGCGGATGGTCGGACAGCGCACTCTCAGCCCGGCGACGCGCACGAAACAGGGCACGCTCGAAACCCGCGTCATCCATATCGTCTGCCGCATTCACAAAAACCTGCCGCACCACGGGGCGAGAAGCCGCCGCAAGCGGTCCGCAAGCCTCTGCATTCACGGCCACGTCGCGCCATCCCGCGACCTGTAGGCGCTCCCCACCAATGTAGCGCTCCAGCACACCGGCGGCTTCATCATGGGCATCATCCAGAAACACCAGGCCTGCGGCGAAACGCTCGCCCAGAGGAATGCCGGCCTGCACCGCCAACGCACGCAACCATGCCTGCGGGTGATGGATCAGCACGCCGCAGCCGTCGCCGCTGATGCCGTCGGCATTGACGCCACCACGATGAGAAAGTTTGGCCAATGCCGCGAACGCCGTATCGACAATCCATTTACTGGCGCGGCCATCGATCTGGGCTACCAGACCGAAGCCACAACTATCGTGTTCGAAGCTGGCGTCGTACAAACGCGGTACCACCGGCATAGCATGAATTCCTCTGTGCTTTACTCCGACTCGCTAGGGCGCAAACAGCCTGCCGTCGCGGGGACGGCAAGCTCATGCGATAAAGCGTACGGGCCGACTTTACGCACAACTTGTGCGTCGCGTCAAAGCCGCCTAGACGTCCAAATGAAAAATCGCTGTTACGCGTAACAGCCCGCGCTAACAGACCACTCCCATGCACTGCCCCGCAAAGGCGCACAGCCGCGCCGTTTGGGCGCTCTCGCCCGAATAGTCCAGCTCGGTGATAATCCTTCACATGCCGACACCATCCAGCGCTTTCCGCCCCACCATCCTAGCTGTCATCGCCTGCGCGACAGCCCTTTCCCTCCCAGCCTCCTTTCCCGCCCATGCCGCCCAGCATGTGAAGGCTGAGGCTCAGCAAGCCCAGGCCAAGGAGCAGCTCGCCGATTTGCGCGCGAAGATGCAAGCCCTTGCCAAGGAACAGGCCGACACTGCCGCTCGCCGCGACAGCGCCAATGCCGCGCTGGCAAAGCAGTCCGATGCGCTGGCGGCCGCCGCGCGGGCCGTGCGCGATACCGACGCGCAGATCGCTGCCAAACAACAGCAGCTGGATCAGTTGCAAACGCAACGAACTGCGCTCAGTCAAAAGCTGGATGACCAGCGTGCTGCCATCGCCGACTTGCTACGCGCCACTTATGCGCTGGGCCACGGCTCGGATCTGCGGTTGCTGCTGGGCGACGAGGACATCGCCCGGATTGCGCGTTCGCTCGCCTACTCCAAGTACTTCCAGCAGGACCGCTTGCAAAAGGTCCAACAGCTGATGGCCGAGCTGAGCACCTTGCAAGACTTGGAAAACCAGATTACCGCCGAGCAGCAGGCCTTGCAGGCCACACGCACCCAGCGTCAGCAGCAGACCGTGGCGCTGGAACAGCAACGCAAGGCCCAGCAGCAACTGGCAAGCAAGATCGACGCGCAATACAAAAGTCAGGCACAGAAGCTGACGGCCATGAAACAGAACGAGCGATCGCTGGATGAGTTGCTGGCGACATTGCAACGGGCGATCGACGAGGCCGCTCGCGAAGCCGCTCGCAAGGCACGGGCGAATCCCACCGTCCCCGCTTTCGAACCCGGCAAGGCGCCGGTCAACATCCGCGGAAACTTGCCGTGGCCCGCAGCAGGTCCGGTGCATAGCTTTGGCAACGGCGTCCTGATCGCTGCCCCGCGCGGCAGCGATGTTCGTGCGGTCGCCCGCGGACGGGTGGTGTATGCACACTTCCTGCGTGGGTATGGCCAACTGATCATTCTCAGCCACGGGGATGGCTGGCTGAGCATGTACGGTAATAACGAAACCCTGCTGCATGGCGTGGGCGATGATGTCGCCGCTGGTGAAGCCGTGGGTACTGCCACGCTGAGCACCAGCGACAGCACGGGCGTCTACTTCGAGCTGCGCCACAATGGCAAACCGGTGGACCCCCGCACCTGGCTGAGCGGGAGGCGCTAACGCTCAAAAGAGCGGGATTTGAGGAGTGTCAACACTCCTGCAACCGGGTTCGGCGTATGCTGTGATTTCGGAATTTCGACGTCCCCGGGCGGTCTAGACCAAGCCGTCACATCGTTTCCTGTGGAGTTTGCCCCATGCGTTTTCCCCGTCCTTGCCTGCTCGCCTTGATGTTGGCGGCGCCGCTGCTGCATGCGCAGGGCGTCCCCGATACGACGGCGACTAACGACAAGACCGCGCCTGCGAGCGCCGCCAGCAGTGCTGCACCAACGGACCAGCTCGACCTGAACGATGTGCGCAATTTCGCCCATGTGTATCAGATCATCCGCCAGGCGTATGTCGAAAAAGTCGACAGCAAGACCCTGATGAACGACGCCATCAAAGGCATGCTCGCCGGTCTCGATCCGCATAGTGCCTACCTCGACAAGGAAGGCCTGCAGGAGCTCAACGAAGACACCACCGGCCAATATGGCGGCCTGGGGATCGAAGTGATGGAGGACAATGGCATCCTGCGCATCGTCTCCCCGATCGACGATACCCCAGCGTCGCGCGCCGGCATCAAGCCGGGGGACATCATCACCTCGATCAACAGCAAGACGGTGACTCCGGACAATATCGATTCGATGTTCGACGCTCTTCGCGGCAATCCAGGTACCAAAATTACGCTGGGCATCCTTCATGAAAAGGCAGACCAGCCAGTCACCATGACCCTGACCCGCGAGCGGATCTCGATGTCCAGCGTGAAGGTACGTGAGCTGGAACCCGGCTATGTCTATATCCGCATCAGCCAGTTCCAGGACGACACTGCCAGTGACCTGGAGAAAAAGCTCGGTGCGCTGCTGCAGAAGGATGGATCGCAAAAAGGCGCGGTGCTCGATCTGCGTTCCAATCCCGGCGGCCTGCTGACCGCCGCCGTATCGGTCAGCGACGATTTTCTCAACGCTGGCACCATCGTCACCACGCGCGGTCGCCTGCCCGATTCCAACCTCACCTTCTCAGCACATCCCGGCGATTTGCTCAATGGAGCGCCGATGGTGGTACTGACCGACAACGGCACGGCTTCCGCTGCCGAGATCGTGTCGGGAGCGCTCAAGGACAATCACCGCGCGCTTATCGTCGGCCGCCGCACCTTTGGCAAAGGTGTCGTGCAAACCGTGCTGCCGCTCGATGCGGATCATGCCGTGAAGCTGACCACGGCCCGTTACTACACGCCGAATGGCACCTCGATCCAGGCCGAAGGTATCAAGCCGGACATTGCGTTGGCGGACCTGACCGTGGCGAAAGTGGACGACTCCCAGAATCCGATCAGCTCGGAAGCCGATCTGCCGCATCATCTGGCGAACGAGTCCGCGTCAGCCAGCAGCAACATCAATAACGATGGCAGTGCGGAAGACGCCAAGCTGGCAACCAGTGACTATGCGCTCTCGCAGGCACTGAACATTTTGAAGGGCCTGGCCCTGCGTCAGGACGCGGGCCACCTCACCTCTTCCGCGCAGTAACGAATAACACCCAGCAAATGATGCGTAGTTTTCACGCACAAACCCTCTTACTGCCTGCGCAGTAAGAGGGTTTGCATAAAGATCCGAGCAGGATCAGAAATCTTTTTCCAGCGTCAGATACAAGCCGCGACGGGGACCGAACTGCGGAGCACCGACACCGATGCCCGTGCCACTGCGCAGCTCATATGTGCGGTCCAGTGCGTTGATCAGCGCAAGCTGCGTATGCAACTTACCGATGCTGTCGAAGTTGAAGTCGTGCGACACGTTGACATTGAGCTGGAAGTAATACGGCAAGGAGAGGCCGTTCGGGGTCAAGCCATCTTCACGCAGGCCACTGCCGAACAGATAGTCAGCACCCACCTTGGTCGCGTCGGTGAAGGCGTAGGTGATACCGCCCGATGACGTGAGCTTCTGGTCGTGGTCGAGGTGAATCCAATTGTCGGCGATGTAAGCCAGGTCGTCCGGGCTGAAGTTGTACTGGCTGGTGATGACGTCTTTGCCCATGGCACGGTTGTAGGCGCCATTGAAATAAGCCGACCACGGACCATGGTTATAGGTTGCGCTGAATTCCGTGCCGCGCACGCGACCGTATTTGTAGTTGAAGGTGGTGTACACCAGTGCGGCGCCAAACTGCCCTTCGTCTTGCAGACGGTTCACCTTGCGATAGTAGGCATCCAGTCCCAGCTTCCAATCCGAGCCGACGTTTTGAGAAACGCCCACATCGAAATAATTCGAACGCTCCGTCAGCGGCGTATTGTTACCGTAGTTCTTTACCGCATTGGTGGTGCCAGCGAACGCCTCGATGTTTTCGGAAGAAATCAGTTCCGTCTGCGGTGGCGTGAAGTAGCGTGAATAACCCGCATGCACAGTCGTGCTGTTAGTCGCCTGCCATACGACACCAATGCGCGGGCTGAGCTGGCTTTCCTCACGGAAGGCCGTATAGCGATCGCCGCGCAGACCGTAATTAAGGGTCCAGCTGTCGCTGATGTCCCACTCATCCTGCAGATAAAGCGCTTCTGTTTTTGCGAGGATGCGATCGCCGGTATAAATGTTGAACGGTACGGTGCTGGCCTGGCTGCCATCCGGATTCGCCGGGAATACCAATGAATTGGTATTGGTGGAAGCGCGATCGAATTCGTAGTACGCGCCATAGCGCAGCGTGTGCGAACCGCCCCATGGCGTCGCAAAATCCGCCTGCAAGGTCGAGGCGCGATCCACCTGATTGATCTGGGCGGCCACACCGTTGAACATCAGATCGCCGATGTCATCCGGGTAATACCAAAGTCCGCTGTAACGCTGTCCCGCCGAGACCTGATAGCTCGTGTCGCCGAGTTTCCCTTGCAGCGTCAGTATGCCGAAACGGGTCTGCTCGTTCTGCTGTTCGTTCAAGTTGGCCGAATTGAAATCGGTCTGGTTGAGATAGCCGTATTGCGGCGTCTGGTTCGGGTTGTCCGGAATCTGGAAGCGGTTGTTAGTCACCCCGAACATGAAACTCAGGCGTGTGTCGTTATTAATGAGGTAGGAAATATTGCCGAAGCCCTTCACCTGGTTCGTGTGATCGTGCACCGGATCGCGACTGGATGTCGGGTTTTCGATACCGACATTGTTCTCCATGTAGTTGCCGGTGAAGAAATAGCTCCAGTTGCCACTATGTCCCCAGTACGATGCATACGGATTGACGGTGCCGAACGATCCGCCGGTAATGCCGACAGCGCCGCCATTGCCAAGTTCTGCGCCGCTCTTGGTTGTGATATCGATCACCGCAGCGGTTCGATCACCGTATTGCGCAGGCAATGCACCATCGAGCAGCTTCACGCTTTGAATCATGCGTGCATCCAACGTCTGGCCGAAGCCGGAAATCGACTCAGGCAAGATAATGCCGTTGATACGGTATTGCAGGTTGGCGTGATCGCCGCGGACGTGAAGCTGACCGTAGGAATCCTGCACCACGCCGGGCGCCTGCAAGATGACCTGATTGAGAGGCGTGGAAGCGCCAAGCGGCAAAGCCTGGATGTTCTGTGCCGTGATGACGTACTGGCTGCTGCCTGTGTCAGGCGAAAGGCTGTTACGAGCAGCATCCAGCGCCGCAGAAACCGTCACCGCCCCCAGCTGCTTGACCTTGCCTCGGCGGCGATTGACCGCCGCTCCAGCGGATGCTGCGTCGCCCGTATCGTCTGCAGCAGGCGGCTGATTTACCGCCGCAGCCGGTGAGACTGACGCGTCGTCGCTTGCGGCGGTTGTCGTGGAGGTCGCGTAACCGGCGGCAGCGTACAAGGCGAGGCTGAGGCCAAGAGCGAGCGGGGACAATTTCATTCAGAGAAGTCCGGGCGGTGGTTGATCGGAGAGACAAGGTCGATATGTTATAACATTCTCAACCAACTAACCGTCCCAGAAGTCATGTTCGGCATACGCCGCGCACATCAATTCATGCCGCCCTCATCAGTTCCCGGGCGCGCGGGACTATGATCCGGAACCTGCTTACGTGGAGCGTGGCATGGCCGATCCCGACGAAATGCAACCGCGCGCGAATCTCCCTGCTGTCATCAATCAAGATGAAGCAAGCAACCGCGTAACGCGCGCCATCCTGGATTTCGTCAGTCAAATCCCGGCGAGCAAGGTACACAGCCAGAGCGATCCGGAAGTCGAGGCCCGCCGGCTGACCCATCGTGCGGCACAACGCGCCGCGCTCACGGCAGGCACACTTGCCTTGCCGCCGGGTCCGCTGGGCTGGCTCACCGTCCTGCCTGAGCTGATCTCGATCTGGAAGATCCAGGCCCAATTGGTCAGCGATATCGCCGCAGCTTATGGGCGGCACGCGGAATTAGGGCGTGAACAGATGCTTTGGTGCCTGTTTCGCCATACCTCCGCACAGGCCTTTCGAGACTTGGTCGTGCGCTTGGGCGATCGGCTTATCTTTCGGCGCGTGTCTTATGGCGTCATCGAACGCATTGCCAAGCAAATCGGCGTGAAAGTTACACAACGCGCACTCGGCGAGGGACTTTCGCGCTGGATGCCCGTGATCGGCGCCATCGGTGTCGGCGGGTATGCCTACTACGACACCCGCCAAGTCGCCGCTACCACCATCGCCATGCTGAAGAGCGAAATCGGTACGGCCGACGACGACACAGCAGCCACCATTTCCGCCACGCAGGAAGTCCAGGCCACTCGCCTACACTAGGGCCTGTTTACTTACGCGCGTGGCAGCGCGCGTTACCGATGTGGATGTCACGCTCTTGATTTCGGCTTTCGCCGGAATGGCTATCGTGCAAGATCAAGATATTGCCGCATACGCTGCCGGCAAAATGGTGTTCAAAAAATGCAGGAGTCACCGCATGGATCCATCCAAGCATCCCGTCGCACTGATCACCGGTGGCGCCAAACGGGTGGGCGCCGTGATCGCACGCACGCTGCATGCGGCCGGCTATGACCTTGCGCTGCACTATCGCCATTCAACCGCAGAAGCGGAGGCGCTTGCCACGGAACTGTCAGCGCAACGTCCCGCCAGCGTCGCCGTGTTACAGGCCGATCTTGCCGATTTACAGGCGTTATCGGGATTGGTTCATGCAACGCTATCACGGTTCGGCCGCCTTGACGCCTTGATCAACAACGCGTCAGCGTTCTATCCCACGCCGCTGGAAACGGCCACCATCACGCAATGGAATGAGTTGTTTGCGTCCAATGCACAAGCGCCTTTCTTTCTCGCACAGGCGGCGCTGCCTGCATTGCGCGCCGCCCACGGTGCCATCGTGAACCTGGTCGACATCTATGCGGAACGCGCTCTGGCGAATCACCCGATCTATGTGATGGCAAAAGCGGCCTTGGTCGCCATGACGCGCTCGTTGGCGCTGGATCTTGGCCCAGAGGTGCGCGTCAACGGCGTAGCACCCGGCGCAGTCATGTGGCCGAGCGATGGCAAACCCTATGGCGATCAGCAAAGCATGCTGGCGCGTACGCCGCTGCAACGTGCCGGCAAACCCGAAGATGTCGCCAATGCCGTGATGTGGTTGCTGCGGGACGCACCCTTTGTGACCGGCCAGATCATTCGGGTAGATGGCGGCCGCAGCGTTACGATCTAGCGCGCACCACTACAAGGGCTCCAGTACCAGTGGCTCATCCCCTACAGGGAACGCCGCCCACCATTCGGCCATGGTACGTCCGTCGATGGGATGCCGCACACCGGGAGCGATATCAACGATCGGCTTCAACACGAAAGCGTGTTTCAGCTCCTTGCGCGGGATATCGAGGTGACCTTCGCCCTGCGTGACCAAGTCGTCGTAAAGAACGATATCCACATCGAGCGTGCGATCGGCATAGCGCGGCAGGTCGCGCCGCCGGCCATGGTGGTCTTCCAGCGCGTGCAGCCACTCGTTGAGCGCTGTCGGCGACAGCTCCGTATCAAGGCCTACCGCCAGATTGATGAAATCCGGACCCTCAAAGCCCACGGCGGCGCTGCGATAGGCCGGCGACACATCGATATCCCCGAAACGCACTCGCAACGCGTCCAGCGCGGCACGCAAATAACGATGCGGCTCCTGATTGGAGCCCAGGCTCAAGTAAACACGTGCCATGTCAGGGACGCTGCCCGCGTTCAATGCAAACCCCCACGGCTTTCGCGCCACGCACCGCTCCAGGCTTGGACAATTTCAACCTTAGCCACACCACGCCAAATTCCTCACGAATGATCGCCGCGCAACGTTCGGCCAGGGTCTCGACGAGACCAAAGCTCGACTCCTCCACATACGCCGTCAGGCGCTTGGATACATCCTTGTAATTGAGCGTATCGGCAATATCGTCGCTCGCCGCCGGCACCGTGTTGTCGAAAGCCATTTCGATATCGAACGACAAGGTCTGGCGCACTCGCCGCTCCCAATCGTAAATACCGATGACGGTATCAATGCGCAGGTCTTCGATGAAAACAATATCCATGGAGAGCGACAGGCGAGAATTGGAAAAGCTAATGATGACGGATCGAGACCGGCTTTGGGACTCACCCTGCTGCGGGCCGCCTCGTCACGCTTATCACGCCGCAGGCGGGAGCGTCTGCAAATCCCAGCGTGGATAGACCTGCACCGATTCATCCTGATGCTGCCCATGGGCGAGCCGAATGGCTCCGGCCAGTGCAATCATCGCGCCGTTGTCGGTGCAGAACTGCAGGCGCGGAAAGTAAGTCCTAAATCCGTCCTTGGCACCGGCCGCGGCCAGTTCTTCACGCAAGCGCCGATTGGCGCCCACTCCGCCCGCAATGACCAGGCGCTTGGCACCGACAGCCTCAAGCGCGCGACGACACTTGATCAGCAGCGTATCGACGATGGCCTCTTCGAACGCCCGAGCAACATCGGCCCGGGTTTGCTCGCTGTGATCAGATTGCTGCCAAGCCAACAGTACCTGAGTCTTCAATCCGGAAAAGCTGAAATCGAGCCCCGGGCGATCAGTCATCGGCCGCGAAAAGCGAAACGCACCGGGTCTTCCTTGAGACGCCAACGCTGCCAGCGCCGGACCGCCTGGATACGGCAAGCCCATCAGCTTGGCGGTTTTATCGAAGGCTTCACCCGCCGCATCATCCAGTGTGTCGCCAAGGAGACGATAGCGCCCGATACCTTGCACCTCGATCAACATCGAGTGACCGCCCGAAACCAGCAAGGCCACAAATGGCGGCTCGGGGGCTTCCTCTTCCAGCAACGGTGCCAGCAGGTGCCCTTCCATGTGGTGTACGCCAATGGCCGGCACACCCAAGGCCCAGGCCATCGCCCTGCCGGTAGCAGCGCCCACCAGCAAGGCACCGACCAAGCCCGGACCGGCAGTGTAGGCAACGCCACCCAGGTCGGAAGGCGCCAAACCGGCCTGCGCCATGGCTTCCCGCACCAAGGGAAGCAATTTGCGCACATGGTCGCGACTGGCCAGTTCAGGCACCACGCCACCGTAGTTCGCATGCAGTTTGATCTGGGTATACAGAGCATGCGCCAACAAACCATGCGCCGGTGCTTGCGGTTCCCAGCGCAGCAGTGCCACGCCGGTCTCATCACAAGAAGTCTCGATGCCCAGGACAGGGCGGGAAGCCACGGATGCAGAAAGGTTTGACATGCGGACGGATGACCTGGAAGAAGCCTCAAGGCCCCAAAGCCTTAGGAGATTCAAAATGGTATCGGTAAACTGCTTTATCCACAGCCCAAGCAATACCCTCGCCGCTCCGACGCGCTTTCCAACACGCGCACTTTGAATTCTTCACCACGGTGAGGCTATACTTTGCGGCTCGCCCGGTTTTGCGGGCGCATTCACTATCCGGAGTTTCCATGCCCAGCGTAAAAGTCCGCGAGAACGAACCGTTCGAACTCGCCCTGCGTCGCTTCAAGCGCACCTGCGAAAAGGCCGGCGTGCTCGCCGAAACCCGCAAGCGCGAGTTCTATGAGAAGCCGACCCAGGAACGCAAGCGCAAGCGCGCCGCTGCCGTGAAGCGTCACCTGCGCCGCCTGTCGCGCGACGTTTCTCGCAAGACTCGCCTGTACTGAGCACTGGCCGCTTCTGCGGTCATTGGGTCGGGCGCGCCGCGCCAATCCGGACACCAGCGCTCGCAGCCGGCGCGTTCATTCGCAGCCGCTGCCGCCGAGGCACTTGCACTGGCCGACGTTGCTCCGCGACGTCGGCTTTGTGCTTTCCGGAAGACGTCCAGCTCGCCGTCTAGCCATGGTCGTCCGGCGACGCAAAGGACGGGTTGTTCACTCACCTTCAGACCGGATCGGAGCATTTCGCCATGTCGCTGAAACAACAACTTACCGATGACATGAAGACCGCCATGCGTAGCGGCGACAAGCATCGCCTCGGCGTGATTCGCCTGATCCTCGCCGCCATCAAGCAGCGCGAAGTGGACGAGCGGATCGAGATGGACGACGTCCAGACCATTGCCGTCCTGGAAAAGATGCTCAAGCAGCGCAAGGATTCGGTCAGCCAATACGGTGCCGCCGGCCGTGAAGACCTGGCCGATGTGGAGCGAGCCGAAATGGTAGTTATCGAAGGCTACTTGCCCGCCAAGCTGAGCGATGCCGAGATCGAAACACTGATCGAGGCCGCCATCGCCGAGACAGGAGCAAGCAGCCCCCGCGACATGGGCAAGGTGGTTGCCCTTGTCAAAGCCAGAACCACCGGCCGGGCCGACATGGCCCAGGTCTCAGGACGCATCAAGGCTCGCCTCGGCGGTTGATGGCCGGCAACAGCCCCGAGTTCGTGAAACTCCTGCGCCAGCCTCGCGTCGTACCAAGAGAAAGACATGCCAGGGACAGGCGTGCCTTGCTGACCGTGACAAGCCTTTGTCGCCTTATTGCGCCGCCTTCACGCCCACCACGCTTAGATGCCTTCAACGCAACGCGGACGAAGGAGCAAGACGCATGCTCAAATGGGCCATCATCTTCGCCATCATCTCCCTGGTTGCCGGCTGGCTGGGCTTCGGCACGCTCTCGGGCATAGCCGCGACGATTGCCAGAGTCCTGTTCGCCATTTTCGTGATCATCTTCCTGATCGCTCTGCTCGCAGTGATCGGCGTGATCCATAGCGTTTAGGAGCGAGAGATATCTCGCATAGTCCGGCTAGACTAGCCGGACTATGCGCGGCCGCATCCCCGACAGCTTCATTGACGAACTGCTTGCCCGCGTCGACATCGTCGACGTGATCGAGCGGCGCGTGCCCTTGAAGAAAGCCGGACGCGAATGGACCGCCTGCTGCCCCTTTCACAACGAGCGCACACCCTCGTTCTATGTCAGCCCCGCCAAACAGTTCTTTCACTGCTTTGGTTGCGGCGCGCACGGGAGCGCCATCAAATTTCTGATGGATTATGAGCGGCTGGAATTTCCGGACGCCGTCGAGGAACTGGCGCAGGCAGTCGGCCTGAAAGTCCCTTACGAAGGTGCTCGCGACAATGCACCACGCGAAGATAAGACCGATCTTTATGCAGTACTCGACGCCGCGGCGCACTGGTACGAAGGTGAGCTGAAGAAGAGTGACGAAGGCAAGGCTTATTGCACACGCCGTGGCCTGGATGCCGACACCATCGCGCGCTTCCGCATCGGCTGGGCACCGGCCGGTTTCGATGGGGTAATCCGCAACCTCGGTACGAGCGAACGACGCATGCAGCTTTTGACAGAAGCGGGCATGGTCGCGAGCAGCGAACGCGGCAGCAAATATGATCGCTTTCGCGAGCGGCTGATGTTTCCGATTCTTGACCGGCGCGGGCGCGTTATCGCCTTCGGCGGCCGGGTATTGAAATCGGAACAAGGTCCCAAATACCTCAACTCGCCGGAAACCCCGCTCTTCCACAAAGGCCGCGAATTGTTTGCGCTTTGGCAGGTAAAACAGGCCAATAGCAATCTCGCACGCATCGTGGTCGTAGAAGGCTACATGGACGTGATCGCGCTGCATCAGGCCGGCTTGCCAATCGCCGTCGCAACACTGGGCACGGCCACTACGCCCGAACATACCGAAATCCTGTTCCGTGCCGCTCCGGACGTAGTGTTCTGTTTCGACGGAGACCGCGCGGGCCGTTCCGCAGCGTGGAAAGCACTGGAATCGGCTTTGCCGCGCCTACGCGACGGACGCCAGGCGTACTTCCTGTTTCTGCCTGAGGGCGAGGACCCGGATACGCTGGTACGCAAGGAAGGCAAGGACGGCTTCGAAAAGCGACTGCGTGAAGCCACGCCGTTGTCGGAATATTTCTTCAGTGAACTCTCGCACGATGTCGACACGAGCAATCTTGACGGTCGCGCGCGATTGGCCGAGCGTGCAAGACCACTGATTACTCGTCTTCCCGATGGTGCGTTCCGCGACCTCATGGCGCAGGAATTGGAAAAGCGCACTGGCGCGCGCACCTTGCTGGAGGCCGAGCCAAGCGCGCGGCGCGCGCTGCAGCGCCCCGTCGCCGTGCAACGCTCATTGGTACGTAGCGCGATCGCACTCTTGCTAGCTCAGCCTGGCATCGCCGATGAAGTACCCAAGCCCTACGCATTCCTGCGCCTGGACAAGCCCGGTATCGAGTTGCTGGCCGAATTGCTGGATACCGCTCGCGCTCGTCCCGGCATCAATGCCGCAATGCTGGTCGAGCACTTTACCGGACGCCCCGAATACGCGGCATTGCAGAAACTGATGGCCGCCACCGTGGTGGGTGAGCCAGAAAACCAACGGATCGAATTCTTCGACGCACTTTCGCGCATGGCGCAGCAAGCAATCGACCAGCGACGCGATGCGCTCGTCGCCAAAAATCGCGAAGGTACCCTGGATAGCGCTGAAAAGGCGGAGCTGCGCGAACTCCTGGCTGCACGCGCGCCGATACCTACGGCCACACCATGATTTATCCGATAGGCATCCCGCGCCGGCCCACGCACCATGACGTCTTTGACGACGACCAGGACTGTCGATGGATCTGCTCGAACGCCTGATCACTTTCTTCGCCGAAAACGGCTATATCGCCGTTTTCATGGCCTTGCTGCTGTGTGGCGCCGGCCTGCCACTGCCGGAAGACATCACTTTGGTAGCGGGCGGCGTGATGGCAGGCCTGGGTTACGCCAACGTACACATCATGGTGGGTGTCACCCTGATCGGTGTGCTGGCTGGTGACGCCGGCATGTTTCTGCTCGGCCACCATTTCGGCGTACATATGCTGCAATGGCGCCCCATCGCCTTGCTGATGCCACCGCGCCGATACGCAAAGATGCAGGACAAATTTGCGCGCTATGGCAATCGCCTGATGTTCTTCGCGCGTTTCCTGCCTGGCATGCGCACCGCGGTCTACATCACGGCAGGTGCTTCGCATCGCGTCAGTTTTTGGCGATTCCTGTTGTTGGACGGGCTCGCGGCATTGATCAGCGTGCCGTTCTGGGTTTACCTCGGCTACCTGGGAGCAGACCGCCACGAATGGTTGATAATGTGGGTTCATCGCGGACAAGGCAGCCTTTGGATCATCGGCTGCGTGATCGCAGCGGTAACGCTTGCGCTGTGGTGGCGACGCCGGCAAAGACGCTTTTCTGATTGATGACTGCCCGGCTTTCCGACCATCGCTACTACCGTGAAGCGGCGGATGTAAGAGCCACGTCTTGCCGATGCCACCAGCCACCACCCAATGCCTGGAACAAGGCCACCGTGTCCGCATAACGTGCCGCGCGTGCCTGGATAAAACCGATTTCGGCCTGCCGATACGTTACCTGCGCATTGAGCAACGCGATCATGCTGATATCGCCCGACGCATACTGATGCTGCGCAATGGTAAAGCTGCGGGCAGCCGCTTGCTCAGCACGTGCAGACGCCACCATCGCCTCGGCGTCGGATTGCAAGGCATGCAAGGTGTCCGCCACATTCTGCAGCGCGGACAACACGACGCTGCGGTATTGCTCGGCTGCCTGCCGATAAGCCGCTTCGGCTGCGCGCTGTCGATGCTTGAGCGTACCGCCATCAAACAAAGGAACAGCTAGGTCCGCTCCGATATTCCAGAATCCGGTACCCGTCCCAAACAGGCTGTGCATCTGGTCGGTAGCGCTGCCCCAACTGGCAGTGATGTCGATATTTGGCAGGCGTGCAGCAAACGCAACGCCGACTTGCGCGCAGGCAGCATGCAACTGTGCATCGGCCATGCGTACATCCGGACGCTGCTCCACCAATCTGGCAGGCAAGGTCAAGGGAAGCTGGTGCGGCAGCTGCAAACTTTCCAGCGTGAAGCTGGCAGGCACATGCTGGTCGGGCCTGCGCCCGCTCAGGGCAGCCAGCAAGTCGCGCTGTTGCGCGAGCTGCTTTTGCAACGCCGGTAGCAGGGCTCGCGTTTGCTCAAGCGTAGCCTCCTGCGCGGCGACGTCGCTTTCTGATGCATCGCCTAGCTCAACTTGCTTCGTGCTGGCCTGCAGGATTTTCGACTCGCTATCGACCATGTCCCGGGTCGAGTCAATCTGTGCACGTAACGAGGCTTCCTGTACGGCAGCATTCACCAGATTGGACGTCAGCGTCAGATAGGTTGCTTCCAGCTGAAAACGCTGCACCTCCGCCTGAGCTACCAGTGACTCGACCTGCCGACGGTTAGCGCCCCAGATGTCGAGCGAATACGAGACGCTGACCTGGGCCGTGGTCAGGTCGTAAAACGCGGCATTCGATGATAAAGGGCTAGCCAGCGTACCAGCGTTCTTTTGCCGCGTCGGGTTGACGCTCACACCTACCGAAGGCCAGTAAACACCGCGCTGCGCATAGACGTTTTCCCAGGCTGCTTTCAGTGCAGCCTGCGCCGCTGCCGCGTCAGGATTGTTCTTCAGGGCGGCATCGATCAATCCATTCAACGGCTGGGAATGGAATAGCGTCCACCATTCACCAGGGATATCCATGTCCGACACGAAATGTTGTGCCGGGTCATTTGTGCCTGGCGAAGACACCGTTGTCGACGGCATCGTCGTCGTCATGTATCCCTGCGTGGAAGGTGCAGCTGGCCGATGATAATCCGGCCCTACCGCACAAGCAGCGAGCATAAGACCCATGCACAGGCCAAGCCCATACCGGCATAGCTCCGGCAGTGAAAATACATAGCTCTTCATACTTAGATCTCCACCTCGGATGGCGGATGTCCCCAGCGCTTATGGATGAAATTTTCCATCCCGTAATAAAGGCTGGGCAGGATATAGAGCGTCAGCATGGTGGCAATCGGCAAGCCGCCCACCACCACCGTAGCAAGGCCACGTTGCACATCCGTGCCAATGCCGGTTGCCAGTGCCGCCGGCAACATGCCGATGCTGGCGACCGTGGCGGTCATCAATACCGGGCGGAATCGCTCCGTCGCGCCAACCAATACGGCCTCGAACAGCGACAACCCGTCCCGGCGCACACGATTGATGTTCGACACCATGATGATGCCGTTTTGTACCGCCACCCCGAACAAGGCGATGAAGCCTACGGCGGTAGCAATGTTCAAGGTCTCACCGCGCAAGTGCAAAGCGATCAGGCCACCCACGGCCGCCAGCGGCACAACCGCCAGCACTAGCACCGCCTGATGGAACTTACCGAATTCGCCGAACAACAGCACCGCCATGATGGCGAGCACCATGCCCATCACCACGGTCAGCCGCGCCTGGGCACGCTGCTCGTTCTGGAAATTACCGGCCCATTCGAGATGGTATTTATCCGGGTCGAAGTGCACCTTTGCCGCTATCTGAGCCTGCGCATCCGCCAGGTAATCGGAAAGCGCCCGATTGCGGTTGTCAATGCGAAGGGTAAGTTCGCGATGTCCATTTTCGTGCGCAATGGTGCTCTCGCCCATCGTCAGCCTGATGTCTGCCACCTGTTTAAGCGGAATTTGCGCACCGCTGGCAGACGTCAACGGTAATTCCCCTATCGCCTGCAAATTGTTGGCGACATCATTGGAAACACGTGCCGTCACGTTATAGATGCGATCGGCGACATACACCTGGGTAATCGGCGCGCCACCGATCGCCGTCTGAATAAGGTTGGTGATGTCACTGACGTTGATACCGTAACGCGCTGCGGCATCGCGATTCGCCTTGATCACTAATTGAGGAATCGGCGGCTCCTGGAAAATCGAGGCATCCTCCGTGCCGCGCACATTCTTCAACACCTTCACAATCTGACTGCCTATGCGGCGCATCTGATGCAAGTCATCGCCATAGATGCGCAACACCAACGGACTATGCGCGCCGCCGATCATGTCATTCTCGCCATCGATGATCGGTTGGCTGACACCAATCGTCATACCCGGCAGTTGCGCCATGCGTGCATTGAACTTGCGCAAAAACTGCGCCTTGGTCTCGCCATGTGCCCAAGTGCTGTACGGCTTCAGGCCCACCGCCGCTTCGACGTGCGAAGGCGTCCATGGATCCGTGCCACTGTCATTGCGGCCGAGCTGCGTGACGATATAAGAAACCTCAGGAAATTCACGTACTGCTTTTCGCAACTGGGCCGTCATCGCGCTGGCTTTATCCAGCGAGAGCCCCGTTGGCATCTGCACCTGCAGCCACAAGGCACCTTCATCCAAGTCGGGCAGGAATTCGCGACCGATCGTGGCGCCAAGCATCAACACTCCGCAAAACGCCACGCCGGCGATCGAATAAGCCATCGGCAGCCGGTGCAACAGCCTGCCGAGGCTATGCGTAAAACTCGCTTGCAACCATTCCAGCGGCTTGTTGTGAAACAGCTTGCGTGGCTTGCGCAGGGCAAGATAGGCCAGCGCCGGCGTGAGTGTCACCGTACACAACAGCGCCGCCAGCAAGGCGTAGCCCACCGTGAATGCCATCGGTCGGAACAGCTTGCCTTCCGCATGTTCGAACGCAAACAGCGGTGCATAGGCGGTGATGATGATCAGCGTCGCGAAAAAAATCGAACGCCCAACGTGTCCCGTCACCGTCATCACATCTTCTTCGGTGAGCACTTCCGTGGGCTTTTGCTCGCGTTTGCGCAGAATCGCTTCGGTAATCACGATGGCGCCGTCCACGATCACGCCAAAGTCGATCGCGCCCAACGAAAACAGGTTCGCCGACATGTGCGTGAACTGCATCAGGATAAACACCGTGACCAGCGACATCGGAATGGCCACCGCAGCAACCATCGCCGAGCGTGGACTGCCCAGAAACAGGATCAACACGATGCAGACCAGGCCAATGCCCTCCATAACCGTGTGGAAGACCTTTTCCTTGGTGGCATTTACCAAATCATCGCGATCGATGTACGGCACGATGCGCACATCCTGAGCAGCAAGCTGTTTGTTGAGCTCGGCCACCTTGGCATGAACGCCATCAAGCACACGCGAAGGGTTGTCGTACTTGAGCAGGTCGACGATGCCTTCGATGGTATCCGGATTGTTGTCCTTGCCGAGAATGCCCTCGCGCACTTGATGGCCGTAGCGCAACTTGCCCAGTTGCCGCACCAGCACCGGTACGCCGTTGTTCTGGGTAACAACGATGTCACCCAGATCCTTCAACGAATGCACCATGCCGATGCCACGCACGATGTACGACTGTTCACCGCGCGTAATGCGCCCGCCACCAGCATTGGATGTGTTGGCCGCAATCGCGGCTGTCAGCTGATTGACGCTGACGCCGTAGTGGAGCAATTGTCTCGGATCAAGTTCGAGCTGAAACTCTTTGGTAAAACCACCGAAGTTATCGACATTGATCACGCCCGGGACTTGCTGCAAGGCCGGGATCACAGTCCAGCGCTGGATCTCGGACAACTGCATCAGATTTTTGGTGTCGGACTCGAGCGTATAGCGATAGATCTCACCAGCAGGACCACTGACCGGATCAAGACCGGGCGTAACGCCAGGCGGCAACGTGACCTGGCTGATGCGTTCCATCACACGTTGACGCACCCAGTAATCGTCAGCATCACCCTTGAAAACCAGAGTAATTAGCGAGAGCCCGAAGGTGCTGCTGGAACGCATGCTTGCCAAATCCTGCGTGGTTGCCAGCGCGCGTTCCAGCGGAATGGTGATCTGCTGTTCGATTTCCTCGGCGGCGAGGCCTGGCACTTGCGTTGTCACCTGTGCAGTAACGTCACTCAGCTCCGGATAGGCCTCAATCGTCAGTTGCGTCCATGAGTAGTAGCCGAAGCAGATGACTAAGATGGTCACCACCATGAACAGCATTCGCCGCTCGAAGCAGCGGCGGAAAAGCGCGTTAATCATTCAGCAGCACTCCGCCCTTCACGATCACGCGATCGCCTGCCTTCAGCCCCTTCAATACACGTGTGCCATCGGTTTCGTCATAGCTCAGGTCCACGGTGCGACGTTCGAATGTCCACGGTGCCACCTCGACGAACACGCTGGTGTTGTCGTTGTTCATCAGCAACGCCGATTCGGGCACGAAGACTTCTACAGGCTGTGGAACTTCGATCCTGGCATTGGCGTACATGTTGGGCTTGAGCTTGCCGTCGGGATTGGCAAACACAGCGCGCACCAGGTCGCGGCGCGTATCCGGCTGTAGCACCGGACTGACGAAACTCACTGCGCCGTGAAACACCTCGTCTGGATAAGCTGGTAACGCTGCATCGACCTGCTGGCCCTTGGCGATCTGGCCAATGTCACTCTCCGGTACGTTAGCGGTGATCCACACCGCGTCGAGATTCGAAATAGTCATCATCGCTGCGGTCGGATCGTTGACGTACGTGCCTGGTGAGACCGACAACGCCGTGATGTATCCACTGGTGGGGGCCGTGATGCGCAGCGAGCGCACCGCACCCGATCCACCTACGGCCGAGAGACGCGACTGCGCACGCTGGTACTCTGCCAGCGCCTGGTGGTAGCCGCTCTGTGCAGCCTCCAGATCTTTGATGGCATTGCCGCCGGCTGCGTTGACAGCGCGAACACGATGCAATGTTTTCTTCGCAAGATTCAGCGCATCATGCGCCTTGACGACATCGGCGTAGGCCTGCGCAAAATCACCCGAGTCAATCACTGCCAATAATTGACCACGCATCACGTGATCGCCCAGCCCCACCTTGAGTTCGACCACCTTGCCGGTAAGTGGCGGCAACAGGTTGGCAGTGTGCGCGGGATCGGCTTCGACATTTGCAGGGAACACCATGGTGTGTGGTGCTTGATGCATTTCGACCGGCTGCACCACCAGTTCTTTGCGAAGAGGGGAATCCGCTGGAACTTTTATCAGGCCGTGATCAACGCTGAACGCGGGCGCAGGCTCGACCGCATTGGCGCCGTGCGAACAGGCCGCCACGCAGACCGAGATGGCAACGGTGATCGAGAGTTGCCACGCACGTTTTTTATGCAGGTGATGCATGGGGTTTCCCCTTCTATTCGGCGCAAATACGCTTTCCGTGACGACGTGGTCACAGAACTGTTGCAATACGGCGAAGGGGTGAGACAGTCATGGGCAGACTGCCGGTTGTTTTCCCCGGACCGTGGCTTGCCCACCTGATAAGCCGCCCAAAATCTGCTGCACTAGTTATGCCGTTCTATTGCAGCTTTTAGACAACTACCGGGACTGCCGCCTCCGGGTTATGCGAAGGCGACCGTCAGCAAGGTGGGTGGATAATGATGGATTCCGCTTGCGTGTGACTGTCCAAGTTCAGGCTTTTCCTTCTGCAAGGGTTGTGTGAGGTTGAATCAATCTGGCCTGCAACAGGCCGGCACGTTCTAGCGGCAAATAGGCCAGTGCCGCGAGATGCGAATGAATGCGCCGCAAGTCACGCAGAATACGCAGGTAAACGTCGCCGCCACCGCCATCGCGCTGCTGACGCAAGTCGCGAATGTGCCGGTCGGATGCATCGTTCTCCAACCGCCACAGCCATTCCTTGCGCTCCATGAGTTGCTGGGCTGCACGTAAATCACCACGCATAAACACCGCAATGCCCAGGCGCAGGCTTTCCATGACTTGCGCATGCATGGCCGCAAGATCCTGGATGTCATCCGCCGAAAAATCCTGCCCTCGCTCGGCTTTTTTCGTGGCGAACTCCATCAGGTTGTTGGCGGTGATGTCGCCGATGTGCTCGATGTTGATCACGAACGCATGGATTTCCTGGCTGCGTTCACCATCTTCTTCATTCAAGGCTTCGCTACCCAGATCGGCCAAATACTGGCGAATGGCAACACCCAGGCGATCGAGATAGGAATCCATCTTGCCGATTGCTGCTGCACGCGCGATGTCGTCTTTGCCGAATATTTCCACCAGGCCTTTGAGCATGCCCTCGACCATGTCGGCCATGCGCATCGATTCGCGCGTTGCATTGACCAGCGCCACACCTGCACTCTCCAATGCTGATTCATCCAGATAGAGGGGCATGCCCGGATCAGCCGGGCGTGACGGTTCCGGCAACCATCGCACTAACAGTTGCGCCAGTCGCTCTATCGGCAAAATGAATAGCAACGCCAGGGCAAGGTTGAAGGCAGTGTGGAAGTTGACGGCGATGCGTGCCGGCGATTCGCCCAACAGCGCAAGCCAATGCGACAGCGGATGCAATAGAGGCAGGCAAACCAGACAGCCAAAGGCACGTACCAGCAAGTTGCCCAGCGGCAGCCGGCGGGCGACGGGGGTTTGCGCCTCCAGCAACGCCGGCAGGGTGCTGCCCAGGTTCGCGCCCAGCACCAAAGCCATGGCACCGGGTGCGTCAACAACCCCACCGGTGGCCAGGGACACGATAAGCAGCACCACGGCAACGCTGGAATGACACATCCAGGTGAGCACAGCGGCAAGCAATAATGCCATGACAGGTTCGTCTGACAAGGCCTGCATACCTGTCTTCAGAAGTTGGGCATTCTCCATGGGCGCCATGGTCAGTACGAGCAGATGCAGCGCCAGCAGCATCAAACCGAGGCCGATGCCCACACGCCCCAGATTTTCGTAGCGCGCGTCATCGCTACGGCGATGCAAGGCCGTCCCCAGCAAGATCAATATCGGCGCGATCAAGGCAATGTTGAACGACATCACCTGCACAATGAGCGTGGTACCGACATTGGCGCCCAGCATCACTGCCAGCCCCGGCGCCAGGCCGAGAAAACCGTTGGCCGCGAACGAAGTCGCCATCATGCCGGTAGCGGTGCTGCTCTGCAGGAGCGCCGTGATACACACGCCGAACAACAACGCCGCCGGCCGCCTTCCCAGAAAGCGGCCGAGCGAACGGCGCAACGCGCTACCGTAGCCACGCAGCACACCACTGGTAACCATGTGCGTGCCCCATAGCAGCAGAGCGACGTAGCCGGCGATATCGAAGAGAACGAAGGTACCGTTCATGGCGGGCTCCCTGAAATATATGTGTAGCGTTGAATGCACGACGGCGCGAAGCCGTCATTCCCGCCAATGCGGGGATCCCGGTCGATCTCGGACAAGGAGCGAAACGAATGTCCTCGTTTCGCCACCCAAAGATGCGGAATGACGCGTCCCTGGCTCCTGGAAGTGATCCAGAAACCGTAGTGCGCAAAGCGTTGCCGCTGGACCGAGCCGGATCACATGCCCAGCACGGTGGTTTCGAAACAACTTCCTACAACCATCTTCCATAGCGGCGCATATAGAGCAGCTTCATGACCTGCGTGAGTGCGCAATACGCCAACACCGTGGCGGCCAACCAGCCGAAGTAGACGCCTGGCAATTCCAACATACCCAGCTTGGCACCCAGGCCGGAGAACGGAATCAGCATACCGATCACGATGATTGCGGTGGTCAAGGCCAGCACCGGCGCCGCGGCCACGCTCTGCAGGAACGGAATCCTGCGGGTGCGAATCATGTGCACCACCAAGGTCTGCGTAAGCAGGCTTTCGATGAACCAGCCCGACTGGAAGAACGCCTGATGGCTCGCACTGTTCGCACCGAACACATACCACAACAGCAAGAACGTCGTGATGTCGAATACGGAACTTGCGGGCCCGATCCACACCATGAAACGCCCGATATCGCGCGCATCCCACTTGCGCGGCTTGCGCAGGTATTCGTCATCCATGCGATCGAACGGAATCGACAACTGTGAGATGTCATACAACAGGTTCAGCACGAGCACCTGCAGCGGCAGCATCGGCAGGAATGGCAGGAATACGGCCGCCACCAGCATGCTGAATACGTTGCCGAAATTGGAGCTGGCCGTCATCTTGATGTACTTCATGATGTTGCCGAAGGTGACGCGCCCTTCGAGCACGCCTTCTTCCAGCACCATCAGGTTTTTTTCCAGCAAGATGATGTCGGCTGACTCTTTGGCGATATCGGTGGCGGTATCGACGGAAATGCCGACGTCCGCTTCGCGCAGGGCCGGCGCGTCATTGATGCCATCGCCCAGGAAGCCAACCGTATGGCCCTGGCGCTGCAATGATTTCACCACGCGCGCCTTCTGCAACGGCGACATCTTGGCAAACACGGTGGTGCGCTTCACCAATTCGTCGAGTGCATGGTCATCCAACGGCTCGATATCGCGTCCCTGCGCAGAGTGCTCAACATCCAGGCCGACTTCACGGCAAATCTTGCGCGTCACCGCCTCATTGTCACCGGTGATTACCTTCACCTCGACACCGTGATGATGAAGGGCGGCAATCGCGGTGGCAGCCGTATCTTTCGGCGGATCGAGGAAAGCCAGGCAGCCGACCGCCGTGAGTTCAGCTTCATCGGCGACACCATAAGCACGATTGCTCGGTGGCTGCCGCTTGATCGCTACCACCAATACGCGCAAGCCATCTTCGTTGAGCCGGCGCGTCATCGCCTTGATGTCGCGGCGACGCTCGTCCGTCATCGGCTCGATGTGGTCACCGCGGCGCTCCATGGTTGAGATGGCAAGCATCTCTTCCACGGCACCTTTGCATACCAGCAAGTGTTCGCCGTTGCCGTTGGCAAGTACCACCGACATGCGGCGGCGCTGGAAATCGAACGGGATTTCATCCACGACCCGATAGCGCGCCACGATAGGTTCGAGGTCGCGATGCGCCAGTACTGCCTTATCCATCAGATTCTTCAAACCTGTCTGGAAATGGCTGTTGAGATAACCATATTCCAGCGCATCGTCGGAATCCTCACCGTCCAGGTCCAAGTGACGCTCGAGCACGATCTTGTCCAAGGTCAGCGTGCCGGTCTTGTCGGTGCACAGCACATCCATCGCGCCGAAGTTCTGGATCGCATTGAGGCGCTTTACCACCACCTTGCGCTTGGACATCGCGATCGCGCCCTTGGCGAGGTTCGCGGTCACGATCAGCGGCAGCATCTCGGGTGTCAGGCCGACGGCCACCGAGAGCGCAAACAGCAATGCTTCCAGAAAGCCGTGCTTGTACCACTGGATACCCAGGACGATGGGCACCATCACCAGCATGAAGCGGATCAACAGCCAGCTCACGCTGCTTACGCCGCGGTCGAAGCTGGTCTGCACACGCTCGCCGACAATGCTGTGGGCCAGCGAACCGAGATAGGTACGCGCACCCGTGGCCACCGCAACCGCTGTCGCCGTACCGCTGACTACGTTCGTGCCCATGTAGCACACCGTAGGCAGATCCAGCGGATTGCCTTGCTGCGCGCCGTGCGCACCACTTTCCACGGCATGTGCCTGCGCCGGCCCTGCTTTTTCCACCGGCAGGGATTCGCCGGTAAGAATCGCCTGGCTGATGAACAGGTCCTTGGCGGAGAGCAGACGCAAATCCGCGGGCACCATGTCGCCGGCGGCGAGATGCACGATGTCGCCGACCACTAGCTCACCGACTGGCACTTCGATTCGCTCGCTATGCCCATCCGAGGCGCGACGCGTCACCGTGGCCGTGTTGCGCACCATCGCCTTGAGCTTTTCCGCGGCAAGCGAGGAGCGGTATTCCTGCGTAAAGCTCAGCAGCACGCTGATACCGACCATCACGGCAATGATCAGGGGCCCGGACAGATCGTCTGGTGTGACAAACACCTGCACCACGGCCAGGATCAACAACACCACGATGAAGGGATTCTTGAACGCCAGCAGCAGTTGCACCGACCAATGCGGCGGCTTCTCGTGCGACACCTCGTTGATGCCGTCGCGGTCGAGCCGTTCGGTGATCTGATCCTCGTCCAGGCCAGCATGGCTGGTTTCCAGCTCTGCCAGCAGCGCTTCGTTTTCGCGGAACGCATCCTGCGCGGCAGCCACACGCTGGGGCGCCGCCGTCTTGACCTTAGCAGCCGGATTCACTCGATTCATCATTCTCGCTTCCGTGGATTCATTTGTTGCAGCGACGGAGGCGAGCTTGTGGGTGGCCTGTCTCCGTTAGGACAGTCCACGGCCAGGGCAGCGCCTCGCGGACCGGAAATACGGTCCTGGCGGAGGCCACCCTTTATGAAACCGTGGATGACGCATCAGTGACTTGATACCAAATGAAGATGACGGGACGTGCGCGGCACATCCGCCAGGGGAAGCTCGTGGGAGCGGTCCATGGCCGGCACCCGGTCACCCGCCTTCTCCAGCGGCTGCGGCACGGTCACGGTGAAGTTAGGACGCACGCTCTGGCGACGGCCGGCCAGGGGGAATCCGCCCGTGGAGCGAAAACGGAAGAAATCGCGAAGGAGCTTCATTGGCCCATCTCCTTTAATACGGTGCTCACGGCACCGTTAGGAGCGGGCCGGACTTCCCTAGTCGAGGAAAGCGCCGGCCAACCGCTGGCGGTTGCCGCGAACGATCAGCTTGTTATGCAATGCCGGCACCCGATGCTCGCGGATGTCGACGTTGCGACTAGGGTAAACGTCCATATGCCTTGGTTAAGTTCGGACAGAGGCCCTATCGGCCATTGAGTGCGCCGGCGGGCGCGTGAATTGTCTTGCTGCAGTGCGAAACTGTCAAGCCTTGGTCACAAAATTTTCCCGGTGAGCCGATCGACTCCGATAAGCCCGATTTGCCCACAGAACCCTCGAAGGAAAGAACAACTGAGAGTTGGCCCACGCTACTTCGGAGTACCTGTTGCGAAAGCCCCTTTAAAGACTGGCCAGAATTGTGTGGCCCATTGCTTCATCTTTTCTATATAGGCCAATTTTTCCGGATAGCGAGAGATATTCCCCCGAGTCCAATCCGTATCAGCCGCAGAAATAGCGTCGTTTGACTTGATACCCCCAGCTTCAGGGCTGAATAGATAGGCAACCTCGAGCAAGCCCCAAGGTTCGGTTCGTGTCATCCGGATCCTCACGAAATCCTGAGGGTAAGTGACACCCTTGGCAGCCAAATCACCACCTGCGGCCCGGTCGAGGGCATCAATTTTTGTCGCGCGGTCTGCCCACTGTTGTAGTGGTGGCGTGAAGAAACTATCGACGAGCCAGCACGACTGATGGCCATTTGCATCCATCGCTTCAGAGTCTACGTACAGATCGATGTGATTAACACCGAAACATCCACTGAGCTTTGGAGGAAACCCCGCCGCAGGCTGGCCTACCGTATGCAAGGCAGTGATGCGTGCGCCGCCGACAAGTCGTTTATTTTTCACTTCGCCGAGAAACACCAGTTCACCTGCTGCTCGCGGCGACTTGTAGTGAACATTCGAAAGAATAACCCACTTACCGGTAGGTAGCGGCACCTTATAACCATCGACATTGACTGAGCCACTATAGGTTCGACCACCGAGTGCATTATCAAGATCACCCGCAGCGCTAGAGGAATTGCCTGGCGTTGCTAGAGAAAGATTCGCTGTCTGTATCTTCGATGGAGAAGAAGGTAATGCAAGCTGATGGGCTGAATTCGAATCTGCGGTGGGAGCAACAGCAACTGGGGGTGGCGCAGGCGCGCTGGGGGCCGGCTGCGATACGTACGAAGCCTGGCCTGATGTATATACCGAAGCTGAGCGATTCGGTGCCGCATGAAAAAAAAGAACGAATATCAAGGTACATACGGCAGCAGATAAGCCGCACAAGCGCCAAAACGGTGCACGTTGCCACAATCGGCTAAAGGTACGGAAACGAGTTTCCGAAGTGATGAAACTCACGATTCAGCTCTCGCCACAACGCGACCGTCCACGGCTACCAGCGATACGCGAGTAAAGCCCTTTTGCTTTGCTTCGATCAGCGTATCGGCGATGGATTCTTCCGCAATGCGAACCAGATCACGCGCGGATGCTGCCGTGCCTAACCGTCCTTGACGTCGCATCATCTCGAACAATAGTTCCGGGTCAATGCCACCCAGGCTGACGTCAAGTCCATAGCTCTTGATCATCGCCTCGATCTCAAGCGCTGTAACACGTGCCACATCAAGACCCAAAAGCGGTTTGAAAACAAAAATGCGGTCCAGGCGATTGATGATCTCGGGGGCAAAGCCGGATTCACGTAATGCGTTCGTGGACGTACGGCGCAGCTCATCCGGGTCGTTGGCGTGCAGATCGCTGAGTGACTGCAGTGAATCGGTAGCTGCATTGGTAGTCAAAACGAAAACCGCCTGCGTGGTCGATATCTGCTTGCCATCCGATGCTTCAGTCACGAAGCCATCGTTCCAGGCAGTGAGAAAATTCTTTTGCACGTCGGAATGTGCTTTTTCGATCTCATCCAGCAAGACCACGGCATCCGGTGCATCGCGCAGTCCAGCGGTAAGTTTTCCGTAGGCATCAGAGCCTACATAGCCTTTGGCGGAGCCAAACAATTGCGTAGCGCCATGGCCGCCGCTTGAAAATTGCGTCATGTCGAAATGCAAAAGCCTGCGCTGCAGAGCATTGCTCAGGCACTTGGCGAGATAGGTCTTACCTGTCCCCGGCGGACCTGCGAACAGGAAAACGCCAACCGGCTTGCCGCGTTGCTTGAGGGCGAGACGACGGCGGATCTGCGCCGCCATATCGTCGCAGACAGCATCCTGGCCGATAACCTTGCTCTTAAGCGTAATTGCCAATTGTTCGGCATCGATAAAGATGGCATCAGGTTGACCGGAAAGCTTAGCTTCGAGTACCGAGCGGTTCGTCAAACGGTCGAGTATGTCCATGATCCAGCCCCCATCACTTATATCGGGATACGCGACACGCTGACGTTCGCGAAAATATCCCATGAGGAACACTAGCCAAAAGGCAAATGCAAAACCTGCTTCCCACCACGAGTAGGTATGAAAGAAAGCGGTAGTGCTGGCTAGATAGCTGTCTAAAGCATGACCGTTAGGCGCATGCTGCAACCAAAATTGAGCAATAGCTATTGCGGTAATCAGCAAGAACGCCACCGGCATCAGCCGCGTGGCCAGTGAAGTGAGCCATCGCATCAGTTCGCCCTCACCTTGAGTCCAAGCTCCTGCCCTACGCTCATGATCGGGAAGATCGCTCTGGCGTTCCCAGAGGCCAACCCCACCGTAATACCACCACCATCCCCATCACTGATTCCAGTTACCTTAATCACCCCATCGGCAGGCACAGGCACGGCGAAGGTATCGCCCTTGCTGGTCAGGCGCACGGTGCGGGAATAGCCCTGGCTATCGATGCGGACCACATCACCATCCTCTACATCGGTATCCCAAAGAGTGATCCAGACCAGTTGCTGGCGTTTGGTTTGCATTTGTGCAGATGCAGGCTGGGATATTTGCTGCTGTTTACCTGACAAGTCTCCCGATGCGGGAGCACTCAGCGGCGAAGCGACCTTAACCCCTAAATCAGTCTTTAGCGCCTCTGCCGCCGCTGGATCGAGATGCATACTTTGCAGGGCCTTATCGAGGTCGCTGTCGGCGACAACGGTCAGGTTCAGAGGGGCCAGCGCTTGAAAAGCCTCCAGGCGAGCCTGAGCATCCGATGGCGAGACCTCGTCTCCGCGTGTGGTGAGCGTATTGGACAACACGTATGTCGCAGATCCAATCGCACCCGCCAAAAGCAGGGTAGCAAACAAAGATCGCGCAATGACGGCCACTGTCCGTGATCGCAAGCCTCTGTTTTGTGCTCCAGGTGCCATGGCCCGTGGCGTGCTGGTTTGGCCGTCCATCATGCAACCCCTGCTTTGCGTGACTGAACATTCGAGATGAAAGCACGAAACGTATTGCCTTCACATACTAGTTGGATTGTAGAACTTCACTTTGAAAACTAAATTCAATCCTTCAGTTCAATTTGGCTTGCTGCGCGCCCCTCGTGCCAGCTTCGGATTCACCTTTGCCGCATCGACAGTCAGACCTGGAATACTTTTTGTCACCCGAGAGATGCCAACGTGCTGAATAAGACCATAGAAGCCAGGAGTCACCTCGGAATTATTCGTTTCTTTACGAAAATTCTTCGCTTCGAACTTGAAGTTAAAATTGAGCGCCCAAAGACCATCGTTGATATCGAGGTGCTTAATGAGCGCGGTAACAACGTCCTCATAACTAAAGCTGTATTGGCTTATATCAACCATGATCTTCGCTAAGCGGGGTGAAATGGCTCAACATTGAACATGTTGAGTCCAACGGGACGGTCCATGATTACCTTGCGTATTATCGTAACCTTGCTCAATGACAAACAACAAGGCAAGTCAACGAGTACATCAGACAGGTTCTGCGGACAGTCAAATACCCCCCGGCTATAGCCGCTGCATAGAGCGCAGGAACAGCTAGTGCGCCTCTCGTATTGGCATCCCTTAACTTGTAAGCAATCGCCCAAGATGGGCAATCCTGATCAACGGGCATGCCTCGGAAAACTGATACTCCGCTGGCTATATTGCTGAACTCCTCGCATATAGGCGCTCCAACCAGCATCGGCTTCATCTTTCGCAATTGTTGCCACAAACTTGTGGCAACTCTCCAGTGAACAAATCCGCTCACAAAATGTCTTCTCGCTAGCACTCATGGCTGCCCCAAAGCCGACTTCTCATGACAAAATTTCCATAAATCACGAAGCGCCCGAGAAAAATGTAGCAGGCAACACCAGCCAATGATCCGCTAGCAGAAAAGCAAACAAGGCCATGAGGTAAACGATGGAGTATTTGAATACTCGCATCGCGAAGTATTCATCTGGCGGATTCATCAGGCGGATGGCGTAATAGAGGAAGCCTACGCCCAGTACGGCCGCGCCGCCGAGGTAGATCAAGCCACTATGCCCGGTAAGCGAGGGCAGCAGGCTTACCAGCACCAACAGAATCGTGTAAAGCAGGATTTGCCAGCGCGTGTAGCGCACGCCATGCGTCACCGGCAGCATGGGTATTTGCGCACGCGCGTAATCGTCACGGCGGAAGATCGCCAGCGCCCAGAAGTGGGGCGGTGTCCATACAAAAATGATCAGGCATAGCTGCAGCGGAAAAGGATGCAGCGCACCCGTCACGGCCGTCCAGCCCAATACCGGAGGAATGGCTCCCGCTAGGCCGCCAATCACGATGTTCTGCGGTGTCGCGCGCTTCAGATACGCGGTGTAGACCAGGGCATAGCCGATCAGGCCGGCAAAGGTAAGCCAAGCGGTCAGCACATTGACGAGTGCCGCCAATATCACCATCGAAAGCACGCCGAGCACTGCCGCAAACACCAGCACCTGCCGTGCCGTCAGCGTGCCCGTGGCGAGAGGCCGACGTGCCGTGCGAGCCATCAGTTTGTCGATGCGTTCGTCGATCAGATGATTGAACGCAGCAGCGGACCCCGACGCCATCCAGATGCCGAGCGTGCCGAACACCAGCGCGCGCCACGGCGGAATGCCGGGCACAGCGAGGAACATGCCGATCACCGAGCAAAACACCAGCAGCGCAACGACGCGCGGCTTGGTCAACTGCAAATATTCACGAGCCAGCATCATCAGAGCGGCTCCACCGCATGGCTATGCCATGTCTGCAACCGCGCAAAGTTTGCCAGCAGCGTAAATAGCAGCAATGCAGCGCCGCCGTTATGCATCGTGGCCACCGGCAGCGGCAACCCGAAATGCACATTGCTGATACCAAGCAGCACCTGCACAACCAGCACAAAGGCCAGCGCGAATCCGCCGTTCTGGAACCCACTCCGCACCAATCGATACGAGAGCCATGCCAGATAACAGAACACCACCAGCGCGCCAATGCGATGCGCGATCTGGATCGCGCTGCGTGCTGCCATATCCAGAATACCGCCTTCGTAATTCACGCCGACTTCGCGCCACAGCACGAAGCCCTGATGAAAATCCGTGGGCGGCATCCATTGCCCGAGGCATTTCGGGAAATCGGTGCCGCAAGCCAGGGCCGCATAGTTGGCCGATGTCCAACCGCCCAGGGCGATCTGGCAGGCGAGCAAGACGATGCCCAGAACCACAAACCTGCGCAGCGATGCATAACGGTTGTCCGGCGCGCCGATGCCGTTGTAACGCAAGGCCGCATAGGCGAGCAGACCGAAAGTACACATGCCTCCGAGCAGATGGCCCATTACCACGATCGGCTTTAGCAACAGTGTCACCGTCCACATGCCGAGCATGGCCTGGAAAATGATCACCGCCAGCGTGAGCACGCTCATCTTTAATGCCGCGCGTTCGCGCAACCAGAAGGTGCCCGCTATCGGCAGCAGAATCGCGAGCAACGCCAAGCCCGACGACCCGTTGCGTTCATGCAGATACAGGGCGACGCCCGCCGTAGCAAAGATGGCGCTCAGCAGAATCGCCAAGGTGACCAGGCGATCACGTCGCGCTGCCAGCCATGCAAGTATCAGTACCAGCACGCCCAGCGTGCCCGCCAACATGCGATGCACCTGCTCACGCCACGCCTTGGCGGCTTCATACGGTCGCCCGGGGAATGCAGCATCCGCCGCCAGCACGCTTTGCGCATGCTGTGGCCATGTCACCTTGCCGTAGCAGGTCGGCCAGTCAGGACATGACAAGCCTGCATTGGACAGCCGCACGAACGCGCCAAACATCACCAGCCCAAAGGCGAACGCCGCGGCCAGGATGGCCAGGTAGGGAATGATCTTTCGAGTGCGCAGCGCCATTAATGGATTACCTTCTGCAGATCCTTGCGCAAACCGCTCGGATCGAATCCCACAGGATACCGTGCCAGGGCCGTGCCGTCGGATTCCACCAGCAGGGCACTCACGCTATCGGATGAAGTCGGGCGATACGTGGCCAGACGGCTATCCACATCCGTCCCTATCGCCCAATAGTTCTCCATGCCATTGGTCGCAGCATCCGGAGGCGGCTGTCCCAAGTAGAGCAGACGAAGGCGCGTCATATTGCTGTTGAGGGTGATGCGGGCGGCAGCCATCTTGGTAAGCACCGCCACGCAATGCGATGCACAACCCGGCCCGACAAGCGCGATCAACGTCATGCGCGGAGAGCTATCGCGCCACGGCCAAATGCGGCCGTCAGTCAATCGGACTTTCACCTGCTCTTGTTGGAAATTTCGCTGCGGCATGATGGGCTCGCCATAAGCCTTGCCCCCGGGCTGCCAACCGCCGAGATTGAGCAAGGCTGCCACGATGATGGGCGCAGCAAATACCAATACCACCAGCAGAAATTTCAAGCGGCTTGCGCGCTGGCTTGGAGTCATCGACTTATTCATGCTTGTCCGAAGCAAGGTCTCTATAAAGAAGTGCGGGTGTCCCATAGCGCCCCGTCACCCTTTCGAGGAATAAGGCAATAACGGCGAGCAGACGTGCCAAAGAGAAGAAAGAGCGCTCAATCATCACGCATCGCCCGTGGTTTCTTCTTACGATGCAACACCCCAAAGATCACCACCGCTGCAATGGCAAACGTAAACCACTGGAAGGCGTAAGCGCGATGCCGTGCCGGCGGCATAGAGGAAAGATCGAGCGTGTGCACGCGCACATAGATGGCCGCGGGATCGGCATCCAGCGCCAGGACACGCGGGTAGAGCGTGGCATGCAAATCGGCTGCAATCTGGTTCGGGTCGAGATAGATGGTCGTTTTCGGCCAATGCGTCTGCCGCGCCAGCGCATCGCCCCCCATTTCGAAGCCTGCACCCGGCGCTGGCTGGTACACGCCCTGCAAGGTCTGTACATCCGTGGGCAATGGCGGGACTTGCGGCGTCTGGTCCGTGCCATTGCCAGGCAGGAACCCCAGATCCACCAGCAGCAATTTCGACTGGTGCAGCGGTTGGAAAGGCGCGTAAACCTCCGCGCCGCCAAGACTGTCGTGCTTGGGATTGTCGAGCAGATAGAGGCGACCGGTCAGGTAATGCCCTTGCACGTGGACACGTGGATAAGCATCCGCCGGGGGGTGATCGGCCACCGCATCGAACGCTTGCATCGGGGCGCTGGCCGCTGCGGCATACCGACGCAGAAGCTCATCCTTATACTCCGCGCGATGCAGTTGCCAGGTGCCAAGACGCACGAAAACAAGCACACCAGCGATGGTCAGCAGCACAGACCACCAGGCGGGACGGCGCATCCCACTCACGCAGCGGCCTCGCTACGGATAGCTATACTGGCTATGTCGAGCCTGCTTGGGATTCTCACGTGGAAACCATTTACAAAGTAGCGCTGGTGATCATGTTCCTGGTGGTGGTGTTCAACCTCGGCCAGGCACTGTATTTCATGATGACCGACAAAGAGGGCAGCAAACGCACCGTATGGGCGCTCACCCGGCGCATCAGCTTTTCCCTGCTGCTGATCGCCATGGTCATCGTCGGCATCCGGATGGGCTGGATTCACCCGCACGGTGTAGGCCAGTAAGTGTAGCCGGCCCTCTCTCCCGGAGCGTGGGCTGCGACCTTTCTGCCTCGTAGCTGCATGAAAAAGCCCGCCTTGCGGCGGGCTTTTTTCGTTTCCGACGAAGCCGGTCAGAGGATGTAGACGAACATGAAGAGGCCCAGCCACACCACGTCCACGAAGTGCCAGTACCAGGCCACCGCCTCGAAGCCGAAATGGTGTTCCTTGTTGAAGTGGCCGGCCAGCACACGCAGCCAGATGATGGCCAGCATGATGGTGCCCAGCGTCACATGCAGGCCATGGAAGCCGGTGAGCATGAAGAAGGTACAACCGTACACTCCGCTACCGAGCGTCAGATTGAGCTCTTTATAAGCCTCCATGTATTCATGCGCCTGGCAAAACAGGAAGGTCGCGCCAAGCAGCACGGTGAATCCCAGAAATACCAACACCTTGCCGCGGTGCCCTGCCTTGAGCGCGTGGTGGGCAATCGTCACGGTGACACTGGAGCTGAGCAGGATCAGCGTATTCAGCAGCGGCAGCCCCCATGGCGCCACGGTCTGGAAGCTGCCACCAATGTGGGCCGGCCCGTTACCGCCGCCGGCGCCCCACGAGGCGGCGTAATTGCTCCACAGATATTCATGCGTCAGCACGCCATGGCCCGCGCCGCCAAGCCATGGCACCGAAAACATGCGTATGTAGAACAGCGCCCCGAAGAAAGCCCCGAAGAACATCACCTCGGAGAAAATGAACCACATCATGCCCATGCGGAATGAGCGGTCTACCTGGGTGTTGTAGCGGCCAGCGAGGGATTCCCGGATGACCGAACGGAACCAGCCGAAGAACATGCAGAGGATGCCGACGAAGCCGATCAGCAGCATCGTCTTGCCGAAGCTGCTCTCGCCCGGCTCCGCGTTGAGCCAGTGTGCGGCGCCGAACACGGTGAGAAACATGACCACCGCGGCCACGATCGGCCATTGGCTCTTGCTCGGTACGTAATAAATGTCGTGCTGCTGACCCATGATGTGTATCCCGTAGATGTTCCTGGTGACCTACGTACCCGCCTCAACGGGCTTACTGCATGAGCGCTTCCTTTACTGCCTGCGCGTGTGCCTGTGGATGATGTTGCAGCCAAAGCATCTGCATGATCGAGATGACAAAGACCACGAAAGCGATGATGCCAACCACTGCAGCCGTACGCCGGGCACGGCGCAACCGTCGTGCCTGCCCCGCTTCCAACGCTTGATGGTCCAACAGCAGATCACGCGACTGCGGCTTTTGCCCCTTCCCCAGCATGACGGGCCGGGTGAGGGTAGCTTCTCTCGCCAGCGGGGCGAACCCCACCCTCCCCTGCTCGGGGAGTGAGCCGCTTTCATCAAGGACGTGATGGCTGGACAAAGCGTCAATCCTCGACATGCCCGTGCGCCAGCTCTTCGTCATGAATGACCGGCGCAATGGCGAACGTGTGGTGCGGTGCCGGCGAAGGCACCGTCCATTCCAGACCCTTGGCGCCTTCCCATACGCGATCGGTGGCCTTCTTCTTCGAGAACCACACGCAATGGATGATGACGCCGAGGAAGATCAGCTGCGAGGCACCGAACAGGAAACCGCCGATCGAGCTGACCATGTTGAAATTGGCAAAGGCCACGTTGTAATCCGGAATACGACGAGGCATGCCCGCCAAACCCAGGAAATGCTGCGGGAAAAACAACACGTTCACCCACACCACCGAATTCCAGAAATGGATCTTGCCCCAGGTCTCGCTGTACATGTGACCGGTCCACTTCGGAATCCAGTAGTACGTGGCGGCCATGATCGCGAAGATCGCTCCGGTCACCAGCACGTAATGGAAGTGCGCCACCACGAAGTAGGTATCGTGATACTGGAAATCCGCCGGCACCAAGGCCAGCATCAATCCTGAGAATCCGCCGATCGTAAACAGGATCACGAATGCCACGGCGAACAGCATCGGCGTCTCGAACGTCATCGAGCCGCCCCACATAGTGGCGACCCAGTTGAAGACCTTCACGCCGGTCGGCACCGCAATCAGCATCGTGGCGTACATGAAGAAGATCTCGGCACCCAGCGGCAGGCCCACCGCAAACATGTGATGCGCCCATACGATGAACGACAAGAACGCAATCGAGGCAATCGCGAACACCATTGCCTTGTAGCCAAAGATAGGCTTGCGCGCGAACGTGGGAATGATCTCCGAAATGATCCCAAACGCCGGCAGGATCATGATGTAGACCTCGGGATGGCCGAAGAACCAGAACACGTGCTGGAACAGCACGGGGTCGCCGCCGCCTGCTGCATCGAAGAAGTGCGTGTTGAAGTATTTATCGGTGAGCAACATGGTCACCGCACCCGCCAACACCGGCATCACCGCAATCAACAGGAAAGCCGTAATCAGCCAACTCCATACGAATACCGGCATCTTCAGAAGATCCATGCCTGGTGCGCGCATGTTCAGAATGGTCGCAATGATGTTGATGGCGCCCATGATCGAGCTTATGCCCATCAGGTGGATCGCGAACACTACGTAAGCCAGCGACGCACTCTGCAGCGACAGCGGCGGATACATGGTCCAGCCACCTGCCGGGCCGCCCCCGGGAAGGAATAGCGTGGAAAGCAGCAATGCGAAGGCAAACGGCAGAATCCAGAACGACAGGTTGTTCATGCGCGGCAGCGCCATGTCCGGCGCGCCGACCATCAGCGGAATCATCCAGTTGCCGAGGCCGACGAAAGCCGGCATGACCGCGCCGAAGATCATGACCAGCGCGTGCATGGTGGTCATTTCATTGAAGAAGTACGGCTGTACCAGTTGCATACCCGGCTTGAACAGCTCGGCGCGGATCACCATCGCGAAACTGCCGCCGATAAAAAACATCAGCAGCGAGAAGACCAGGTAAAGCGTACCGATGTCCTTATGGTTGGTGGACATCACCCAGCGCTGAAAGAAATTCAGGTGTTCGTGATGCTCGCCATGATGTTCATCGTGGTGGTCGTGGGTGGCTTCGTGCGCCATGGCCTTGAACCTCTACCTAAATGAATGCGTTGTCGTGAACTGCCTGGGCAGCCTCGGATATCAACCTTGGGTCGGATGGGTGGATGCCACCTGTGCCGTTGCCTGTGCGGGAGCCGCTGCTGTCGATGCCGGCGCAGGCGCAGGTGTCGACGGCTTCTCCTGCTCGGCCAGCCATTTGGCAAAATCTTCCTTCGACACGGCCTTCACCACGATCGGCATGAAGCCGTGGTCCTGACCGCACAATTCGGCACATTGGCCACGATAAACACCGGGCGTGTTGATATTCGTCCATGCTGCATTGATCACGCCGGGAATCGCATCCATCTTCCAGCCGAACGATGGTACGAACCAAGAATGAATCACATCGTCCGCGGTAATCACGAAGCGGATCTTGGTATGAATCGGCACCACCAGCGGATGATCGACATTCAGCAGGTAGGTCTCCTCATTGCCAACCTTCACGGCATAAGGGTCGAGGCCCGAATCCAGCTGGCGTGTGGCATTGCTCTGGTCATCCAGCTTGGACATGAAGCCCACATGGCTGATCGGCTTGCCGAGGTAGTCAATGTAGTCGTACCGCCACTTCCACTGATAGCCGGTGACTTTCACCGTCATCTGCGCGCCGGTGGTATTGGAGAACTTGCGCAAGCCGTCCGTCGCGAGCCACGCCAGGGAGATCAGGATGATGACAGGAATGGTGGTCCAGATGATCTCGATCGTAGTGTTGTGCGACCACTTCTCCGCCACCGCGCCGCGGGATTTGCGGAACCGGAACATCGCAATGAACATCGCGCCGAAAACCAAGATACCGATCACGACGCAGACGCCCAACGCAACGTTGTTGAGCATGTATGGGACGTGAGAGTACGTCGTCACGCCGGGAGTGAGATTGAGCTGGTCGGGCTTCGGATTCGCCTGAACGGCAGCACCGAACAAAGCGAGGGCTCCTGTCGCCAATGCCCTGGCCGCATGCCTGAAGTGCTTGAAACCCCTGAACCCGATGCTGTGCTTCCCGATGCCGCCAACTGTCATGTTTGCACCTTTGTTGAAAGGGATGCTCTGACTGATTTTGCGTAAGTGCCACCCGCTCTGCCTGCATGTTACCTACGCAAAATCAGTCAGAGCCTCCCCACCCGCGTTGCGCCCGTATATCGGCCAGCAACGCCCTGAGTTTCCGGAATAACTCGGTGCGTTCCTCATCGTTGAGAAAAGCTCCGACCTCCAGCTTGCGTCCGTGCGACGACAACAACAATCGGTAACGCCCCTCCCCTGACTCCAGCAGCACGCGCACCCAATAGGGCTGGAAGCGCATGCAACGGCGACCTGGCAGGATTTGCACCTCCAGCGACGTAGTGTCGAGGGTGATGCGTTCGCTGCGGTCGCCGGCCCGCCATGCCACGCTCAGCGCGATGGCCATGGCGGAAGCCTCGATCAGGGCGAACAGCGGGGCGAACACATCGCCCTGCCACGCTCCCAGACCTGCCGTTATCAACGCCAGCGCAGCCAGCACCAGGATCAGGCGACGCAAACCACGTCGGCTGAGCACGCGGTTGGGCCGAAGCCACAACGTCACGTACGGCAGGCCGCCGAGGGCTGGTCGAAGCACGATCATGGAAGTCCGGCGTGCCTGGAACGTTCCCGATCATAGGCCGCGCCGTCAGAGCGGGCAAGGACAGGTGCAGCGTGTGCAACGCCATGCAACGAAGACATCCAATACGCATTAGCGCGTGTGCCAAAGCGATATGGCCTCAGCCTCGTCTGACGGCACGCCCCTCCGTTTGATTGCTACAAAATGTCGCAGTAGTGCCGCATCCAGCCCTTTCATGGCAGAGCGGTTGCCTGGAATGCGATCCGGGGCTCTGCATGAGGGACACTTCGGCGAGATCGTCATGCGGTCGCGTTCCCTCTTCATCGTCATGATGCCGCCCACAGACGGGCTCGCTTTTCGCAAGAAACCGTCCTTCCCCTCAAAAAAGTAGGGGGAACGGAGCCAGCAACGTCCCGGATGCGTGCACCCGGCACCCCGCCGTACAATTCGCAATTCCCTACCGTCCCCGCCAACGCGCCACGCCATCGTGACCCAACCGATTCTTACTCCCGAATTGCCGACCGGCGCCGAGCCAGCCCGTGCACGTATCACTGCCGCCTGGCTGCGCGACGAAACCGAAGCGGTCAACGACTTGCTTGTGCAGGCCACGCTGCCGCCGGCCGAACGCGAAAAAGTGATCGATCTCGCCGCCGATTTGGTGACGCGCGTGCGCGCCCGAGCCAAGGACCAGAGCGCCGTCGAATCCTTCATGCGCCAGTACGATCTTTCCAGTGAGGAGGGCGTGCTGCTGATGTGCGTGGCGGAAGCGCTGTTGCGTATTCCCGACAAGGCCACCGCCGACAAGCTGATCCGCGACAAGCTGGGCGATGCCAACTGGAAGAAGCATCTCGGGCAAAGCGAATCGCTGTTCGTCAATGCCTCCACCTGGGGTCTGATGCTCACCGGCAAGCTGGTGAACCTGGCTGAGGAAACCCGCCACGATTTCACCGGTGCATTGCGTCGTCTGGTCGGCCGCGCCGGTGAACCGGCTATCCGTCTGGCGGTACGCCAGGCCATGCGCATCATGGGCCACCAATTTGTGATGGGCCAGACCATCGCGGATGCGCTCGATCGCTGCGCCAAGCCCGAGTACGCGGTGTATCGCTATTCCTATGACATGCTCGGCGAATCAGCCCTCACTGCCGACACCGCCGAGCGGTATCAGCAGGATTACCGCAAGGCCATCGCAGCGATCGGTTCGCGCGGCCCCTTCGCCAATCACACCGATGCACCGTCGATCTCGGTGAAGCTGTCCGCGCTGCATCCACGCTATGAAGTGGCGAACCGCGAGCGCGCACGAGGCGATCTTACGGCCAAGCTACTGGAACTCTCGCAGCTGGCCATGAAGCAAGGCATCGCGCTGTCGGTGGACGCGGAGGAAGCCGATCGTCTCGAATTGTCGCTGGACATTATCGGCGACGTGTTCGCGCACCCGTCGCTGCAAGGATGGAACGGTCTCGGCATCGTGGTGCAAGCGTACTCAAAGCGCACGCCGTTCGTGATCGACTGGTTGATCGAAACCGCGCGCGCCTCCGGACGTCGCTGGTACGTGCGCCTGGTCAAGGGTGCGTACTGGGATGCCGAGATCAAGCGTGCGCAGGAACTGGGGCTCTCCGGCTACCCGCTTTACACGCGCAAGCCGAATACCGACGTGTCGTATCTGGCTTGCGCGCATAAATTGTTCGATGCGGGCAGCGAACTGATTTACCCGCAGTTCGCCACGCACAATGCCCACACCATCGCCGCTGTGTACCACATCGCGCGCGGACGTCCATTCGAATTCCAGCGACTGCACGGCATGGGTACGGATCTTTACGCGGAAGTCATCGGCAAACAGAACCTCAACGTACCTTGCCGTGTATATGCCCCCGTAGGTACGCACGAAGACCTGCTGCCTTACCTGGTCCGCCGGCTGCTCGAAAACGGTGCCAATACCAGCTTCGTCAATCGCGTGGTGGATGAAACCTTGCCGGTGCGCGAGCTGGTGGCCGATCCCTGCGAAACGATGCGCTGCTTCGCCTCCATTCCGCATCCGCGCATTCCTTTGCCGGTCAATCTGTTCGGTGAAAATGCTGCGCTTCCGCAGCATTCAAATTTTGTATCCAGGAAGAATTCCATGGGCGTCAACTTTTCCAACGACAACGAACTGAAAGCCCTCGCCGAGGCAGTCAACGCAAAGTCTGGTCCATGGACCGCAGCCCCGCTCGTGCCGGGTGGCGAGAGCAAAGGTCCGACCGTGCAGGTCACCAATCCTGCCGACCGTCGCCAAGTCGTGGGCAGCTACGTGAGCGCCGACGCCCCCCTGGTCGACAAGGCGCTCGCCAACGCAGTCGCCGCACAGCCGGACTGGGATCGCCTGCCCGCTGCCAGCCGCGCTGCGATTCTGGAACACGCCGCCGAACAGCTCGAAGCGCGCCGCGGCGAGTTCATCGCGCTCTGCGTACGCGAAGCCGGCAAGAGCCTGCCGGACTCGATCGCGGAAATTCGCGAAGCGGCCGATTTCCTGCGTTACTACGCAGCGATGGCACGCAAGCTATTCGGTCATCCCGAGCAACTGCCTGGCCCTACCGGCGAGAGCAACCAGCTGTTCCTCAACGGGCGCGGTGTGTTCGTCTGCATCAGTCCGTGGAATTTCCCGCTGGCGATTTTCCTCGGCCAGGTTTCCGCTGCACTTGCCGCCGGCAATAGCGTGATCGCCAAACCCGCCGAGCAAACCAGCCTGATCGGCTACGTTGCCGTGAAACTGCTGCATGAAGCGGGCGTACCGGTTGAGGTGCTGCAGTACCTGCCAGGCGACGGCGCCGTGGTCGGCGCCGCATTGACCAAGGATCCGCGCGTGGCAGGCGTGGCCTTTACCGGCTCGACCGAAACGGCATGGGCGATCAATCGCGCGCTCGCCGCACGCAATGCACCGATTGCCGCCCTCATCGCCGAGACCGGCGGACAGAACGCGATGATCGCCGACTCGTCCGCGTTGCCCGAGCAGATCGTCAAGGACGTTATCGCCTCCGCCTTCCAGTCCGCGGGCCAGCGTTGTTCCGCTGCGCGCGTCTTGTTCGTGCAGGATGACATTGCTGACAAAGTGATTGGCATGCTTGCCGGTGCGATGGCTGAGTTGAAGGTGAGCGATCCGGGCCAGCTCTCCACCGACGTCGGGCCGGTCATTGATGACGATGCCCTGAAGATCCTCACCGACCATGCCGCGCGCATGGACAAGGAAGCCAAAAAAATTGCCGAAGCGACGCTGGACCCCGCTACCACATCGCATGGCACCTTCTTTACCCCGCGCGCTTACGAAATTCCTTCGCTTGACGTGCTCACGCGCGAAATCTTTGGCCCCGTGCTGCACGTGATCCGCTGGAAAGGCAACGATCTGCCGAAAGTCATCGATGCCATCAACAACACCGGCTATGGCCTTACTCTCGGCGTCCACAGCCGTATCGACGACACGGTGGAATACATTCGCAGTCATACACGTGTAGGCAATTGCTACGTCAACCGCAACCAGATCGGCGCGGTGGTCGGCGTGCAGCCATTCGGTGGCGAATCCCTTTCCGGAACCGGCCCCAAGGCGGGCGGCCCGCACTATCTGCTGCGCTTCGCTGGCGAGCGTACGCTCACCATCAACACCACGGCAGCAGGCGGCAATGCATCATTACTGACGATTGGCGAGTAATAGCCCGCAAGCTCCCATCCCTTCCCTCTGCGCAGCAGGGAAGGGATGGAATAAATACCCTTTGATTTCGCCATGGGGTTAAGTGCCCGGAGCGTTGCATGCGAAGCCCATTATTCTGGTTGTCGCTGATATGCCTCTCGGCGATCGCACGCGCCGCAACTCCCTCGCAAACCGAACGAAACTTCCTCACCTCGCTTCATCTGGGCGCCAAGCCGCAGGTGCACTACCTCGACGACGTCGGCAGGTCACTCGACTATGCCGCGTTCGCACAACAACTGTGGGAAGGACACCGCAGTTACAGCATCACTCGCGACGACCAAGCCGGTATGGCCGTACTGCGCCTGCGTCCATCTGGTGCTCACGCGGGCGAGCCGGGACGTTTTGCTTTCGGACGCGGCGATACCTTCCCGCCCTTTGAGTTGCCATCGCTGCGAGGCGGCGTGAGACGGCTGCGTGATTTTCGCGGCCACTACACGTTGCTCAGCTTCTTTTTCGCCGAATGTGCACCCTGTGTCGCCGAAGTACCTGCACTCAATGCCTATGCCCATGCACACGGCGACATGAATTTCGTCGCCATTACTTATGAAGGTGCTGCCACCGGGCGGCGGTTTGCGAGCGAGCACGGCCTGACCTGGCCTGTGCTGTATAACGGCCAGTCGCTGATCGACACATTGGGCGTGAGCATCTATCCCACGCTGATGCTGATAGATCCATCAAGTCACGTTGCTGGCGCTGCCGTCGGCATGTCGATGCAAGACAATGAGACCAAGCGCGTGACTGACCTCGGCATTTGGATCGAACAGTGGAAGCGGATGTCCCGCGCAAGCGCAACGCAGACCACGCAATAATAGGGTGGGCGCCGATTGATCCAGATGGCAACCGATTGGTGTGCCGCGAATCCTGGCGTGCCCTCACGCGCTGAATCGGCATGTTGTCGTTGTTTTAAAATACGTACAGCCTGTTCGGGGCCTCGGCGCGAACTCAGTGATGCAACGTCAACGACACCAGGATTTCCAAGACAATAAGCACGACGATAGTGATCTCCAGCAGTTCCGAGCGGCGACTGGAAGCTTCGGCATAAAGCGCCGCATACGTATCACGAATGATGGCCAGCTTACGATCCACCGATGCACTGAGCGCAGGCACCCTGAACAAGCCAAGGGCAGCGGTATAGACGCGCGCCAGGTAAACATCCTCGGTGACCTGCAACGCGTTATCGACTTTTTCCGTAAGTTGCGTCACCTCCGCTACCAGCTTGTACAAGTTGCGCGCAAGGTGAGCGAAGCGACGTGAAGCGAATAGTGACACAACGTGCCGCGCTGCTTCGACACGGTCATACATCCGCGGCAATTCATCGTCCAGCAGCGTGTCGTAATAACGGAATTCCACAAGCTGGGCGTTGGCCACTTCGATCACGTCCGCCACATCGGAATCGCGGCGCGGTTCGTAGATAAAAGCACGGTCCCACGTCAGCACCACCAGATCATCGGCGTAATAGGAAAAACTGCGCGCCAGCAAGTCCCGCCGCGATGCTGAAGATAACGGCCTTGTTTCTCCCGAAAGAAGACCCAGCAAATCCACCTGCTCATTGAGGGCAGCCGCATTCAGTGGCCTATCCAGTGCGTGCACTACACCTAGCAGGTAATCTTCCTGCAGACGGGTATCGGTCGATGGGCGATCCAATGCAGGGGCGATCACTTCACTCACGTGGTTTAGCAGGTCCGTCCAGAATGTGGCCGGCGCATGCGGCCCCACCGCCTGATCGAGCGCATTGAAGTGCGTAACGAAATCGTCCCAGGCCATGTTCGCCACACCTACGCGAACAGCCAGCGCCGCTACACCAAAATCGTACAAACGGACCGATAGTTCGGCAGCGACATCCCCGGGCCCAAGTTTCAGCATCGTCCTTCCCAGAGACAGGCGCAACGGCGGTATGTCGAACGCAACCGCCTTGGTCGGCGTGCTGGAAAAACGCGTGCGGCTGATTGCTCCCTCACCATGCTCAAGCCACGTAGATTCGGCTCGAACGAGATCGATCGCGTAAGCGATATCAAAGAGACGCAGGGCAACCAGCTCACCTGCCTGGACCGCAATCGCGCTTTCGTTCATAAGCTAGCGAATCCACGCAGCCGCATAATGACAGCATAGTAAAGTGTGGATGCCGCCGTCGCACGCACGACTCATCCGCGTGAAGTTGTCATGTGCAGAACACCCTTGGCCCACCGCCACGCTTACCCGCTTTTTGCTTTCGCGCCGACCTGCTTTCGCTTCGTAACACGCATGCGGCTGGCCGCCTGGAGCTGGTGTGCCTTCATGATGGTCGTGATCAACCCCGGAAAACGTTGCTCTATTTCTACGCAACGCGTGGTGTTACGCATCTCCACACCCTGCCGTTCACTGCGGATCAAACCCGCCTCGCGTAGCGCACGGAAGTGCTGCGAAAGGGTGGATTTGGGGATGTCACGATCGCTGACTTTCAGAAAGTTCGAGCAGGTAGCGCCGCTGGAAATCGCCAGTTCCGCATAGATCGCCGCGCGCACCGGGTCGGACAAGGCATGGAGAATACCCTCGACCGTGATGTCCTCGATGGATGGGTGAATCAGTGGCCTCATGCCGGGTACTTTACCAGCCCCTTGATTTCTTGTTCTATAGTTCATAAGTTACGAACTACTGGAATTTAGAACTGATTTATCTACCCACCACCAGGACATACACACATGAGCAAGCTGAAAGGTAAGGTCGCGATCGTGACCGGCGCATCCAAGGGCATCGGTGCAGCCATCGCCAAGGCGCTGGCCGCAGAGGGCGCGTCAGTTGTTGTCAATTACGCATCCAGCAAGACCGGTGCAGACACGGTGGTCGCTGAGATCGCAAAAGCAGGCGGCAAGGCCGTTGCCGTGCAGGGCGACGTGTCCAAGGCCGCTGACGCACAGTCCATCGTCGATGCTGCGATCCAGCATTACGGTCGCCTCGACATCCTCGTCAACAATTCAGGCGTCTATGAATTCGCGCCGATCGAAGCGATTACGGAAGAACATTACGACCGCCAGTTCAATGTCAATGTTCGCGGGCTGTTGCTGACCACGCAGGCCGCCGTGAAGCACCTTGGCGAAGGCGCCAGCATCATCAATGTCGGCTCTCTGGTTTCGCGCATCGTGCCGCCGAACAGTGCGGTGTATACGGCAACCAAGGGGGCCGTCGATGCGATTACCGGCGTGCTGTCGAAGGAATTGGGGCCCCGCAAGATCCGTGTGAATGCGCTCAACCCTGGCATGGTCGAAACGGAAGGCACGCATACCGCCGGTGTCATCGGTGGCGATTTCGAGCAGTACGCGCTGGCCAGCACGCCGCTGGGCCGCATCGGCCAGCCCCACGATATCGCATCGATCGCCGTCTTCCTGGCCTCTGAAGATTCCTATTGGTTGACGGGCGAACGCTTATACGCAGGCGGTGGCGCCCGCTGACGCCAAGCCGCCAAAACAATAAATACCGCGCGATCTCCTGGCGCGGTATTTATTTATGAGAGCCTTGCTGGCTTTCCGCCAGGAAACGGAAACAATGTTTCCCCGCAGGATGCTGCCAACCTTGGATTGGACCGTAAGGACTCGGCAGCACGTCACCGGTCCGATGTGCTCGATTGTCTGTGGCGAATGTCGCACACAAGCTGTAAGTAGCGGCGTCCAATGTCTTATACACGTACAGCTGCGCAGTCACTGGATCTTTGATCCATCTGTCCTGCATCGCGAGATCGTCCAGCGACGCCGGCAGTGAGCGGTGTTGCACCCAATATGCATGAATGGCTATCGAAAGCATGTTCAAAGCGGAAACGCGATAGCTGTCCAGCCTCAGTTGGCGTTGATGTGCGGGAGGGCCCAGCACATAGAGACCGCCTGCTACCGCGCCGGCCATCACCACGGTAGCGATCATCGCCAGCGCTTTTCCGGCCGTCAGGCTGCTCATGCCTCACTCTCGTCGCGGCGCAAATCCCGCAAGTAGTAACCGAAAACCGTGCCGGCAATTGCGCCGACCACTACCACCTTAAGGGTAAAACGCAGTGTGGTTTCACCCCCCAGCAGACTATTGACCAGTGCAATCAGGTCACCGATCAACACGCTCGCTGCAAAAAAGAGGGTCATGTATGAGAGCCATCGCCTCACCGGCGATTGCCGCTTTATCGCCTGCCGACTCAGTTCGCGGCCGATGATGGTAGAGAGCATGAGAAAGATCGGGAAAGCAATGATGATCGCCGCCACCGACCAGCGAATACTCCCCGTGCTCCAACTCCCGTAAGGCATCGCCATGTCCTGAAAATGGCGATTGATCAGTTCGAACAAGAGACGTCCGAAGTAGTACGTACTGATGTAGAGCGTGGTGAACATGACCAGATAGAGGAACGCCTCCTTGGCCGACAAATAAGCACGCGGACGCGGTACGGGGATCGCAAAGGCCACCTCAGCGTACGCGGCCAACGCACTGCGCACTTGTTCCTGCGTCCACCCGGCCTGGCTCAATACCTGCTCGATGCTTTCGCGCGAACACCCCTTCAACAGAGCGTCCCGCACGAACTGATCCAACTCTTGCGTACCCGCCATATGTCCTCCGTTGAGCATTTCCCATGCAACCCGGACTACACGCATAGTGCTGCGACGTCTGCCATTCACTGTTACGGGTTTGCGCGCGGCACGCCGGGAAAGGTACCGCATTCCGGCAGCAAGCGACGCGCCTATGCCGGGCACTATGGGCAAAACGCTACTGCCGATAGACGCGGCCGTCACCAATGCCAAGGCAGATACGCTGTGATTTCGGGGGTGCAGCGAGAGAACGATCTCGCAGAGATTGGTCTGTCCGGCGTTCCCTGCTTCCGGATGATTCCGTGACTTGCTGGCGAGGCACGCTCATGCCACGGGTGGCGATACTTTCAAGCAAGTGTCCAACCCAGCGAGGGCTCACATGTATCTCCTACCCTGTTGATACAGGCTCAAGGTAGAGAATGGAACTGAGCGGCAGTAGCGATATCTGAGCAAGACAGCCTGAAAAAGTTTTCAAATCCCTCCCGAGCTGGGCCAGTGCACCTGCGCATCCCATGCGTCGTACCTGGAATCCCGCCGCGTAAACGACAGGGCCATGCCACGCACCAAGTTCAGGGCCTTTACTCACTGGGCACCTTCCCAACGGCGGTTGCCGAGGATGGCGCTGTCCAGCGGCGGCGGCACGTCGGTCCGACACATCGTTGGCGCCCCGATGGCCATACCCTCGACCTGCGTTGAAGAGTAGGCTTGTGTACCAGCCAATGACTCACAACGTCATGACCAGCAGCAGCGGCGCGACCAGTGACTTTGACCGTCGATAGGCCGCCATCACGCTCCTGCGCGCAAAGGGTGTGCATGGCGGTCCAAACTCCGGGTGCTATGAACAAGCCAGACCGCCTCGACCTTTCTAATGAGTTGCAGCGCCTGCGCATGGGGCTGGCACGCGAACCCTTTCCCGATTGGGCAACACGCGCACGTCGTTTACGCACGCTGGATGCATTGGTGCGCCAGCATCGCGAGGAAATGGCCGAAGCGATCGGCGCAGACTTCGGCTGCCGTCCGCGCGAAGAAACGGACATGCTGGAAGTGTTTCCCAGCCTGTCAGCCATCCGTCACGCGTTACGCCACGGCCGCCGGTGGATGAAACCGAAGCGTGGATGGGCGAGCGTGGCCTTTCTGCCGGCCCGCACCGAATTACGCCCGCAGCCATTAGGTGTGGTGGGCATTATCGTGCCCTGGAACTATCCGCTATTCCTTGCCGTTGGGCCATTGGTGGACGCACTCGCGGCAGGCAACCGCGTGATGGTGAAGATGAGCGAATATACGCCGCGCTTCTCGCATCTCTTCGCCAAGCTCGTCGCACACCATTTTCAGCCGGACGAAGTGATTGTCATCCATGGCGATGCATCCGTAGGGCAGGCCTTCGCCGCGCTGCCGTTCGATCATCTGCTTTTTACAGGATCGACGGCGGTTGGCCATCAGGTCATGCAATCGGCATCCGCGCACCTCACGCCCGTCACCCTTGAACTGGGTGGCAAATCGCCCGCCATCATTGGTCCAGGGGCACGATTTGATCACGCGGTGGAACGCATTGTGTTCGGCAAGCTGCTCAATGCAGGGCAGACCTGCATAGCGCCCGATTACGTGCTGGTGCCACGCGTGGACGTCGCACGCTTCATCTCAGCCGCCCGCTCGGTGACAGAGCGGCTATACCCGGATTTCGCCCATAATCGGCAATACGCGAGCATCGCCACCGATCGGCATTATCAGCGCCTGATCGATTGGCGCGACGCCGCCGTGCATGCCGGTGCCCGCAGCGAAAAGCTCAGCGCAGTCGCCGATCGCCCCGAACAGCGGCTGCTCACGCCAACGCTTCTCATCGATGTACGTGATGACATGGCCGTCATGCAGCAGGAAATCTTCGGCCCCCTGCTGCCGCTGGTGCCCTATGACACCTTTGACGAAGCGATGGCGTACGTTGCCAATCGCCCGCGACCGCTTGCGCTCTACCTGTTCGAAGAGGATCAAGCGCGCATCGATCAGCTGCTTGATCGTACCCACGCAGGCGGCGTGACACTCAATGACACGCTTTATCACATCGCTCAGCATCATCTTCCGTTCGGTGGTGTCGGACCATCCGGCATGGGCGGCTATCACGGCGAAGCTGGGTTCCGCACGTTTTCCCACATGAAACCGGTATTCCGGCAGGCACGCCTCAATGGCGCCGGATTGCTCAATCCACCCTATGGCAAGCGTTTCCGACAACTCTTGGAGCTATTGCTAAAAAGGGGTTGAGTGACAAACGGTCTTGAACTGCGATGCAGTGGTTACAGGAGCAGCCAGGCAGACAGCAACCATCTGTTGAGCTACCCAAACAAAAAGCCTCCCCGCTTTCACGGGGAGGCCTTTAGCTGATTACCTGGCGCCGATCAGAACTTGTAGATGGCGGACAGCGCGAACAAATTGCCGTAATCGTCAAATGATCCCGCCAGCGTGTCGCCGGTGGCGCTCGTGACGCCATCGATAGCTGCCTGACTGACGAAGATATGCGCGTACGAGGCGTTGATCGAGAAGTGATCGGTCGCCTTGTAACCGATACCGACCGACAACAGCTTGCGGGTTTCATCCGGCACGCGCGGATCGCGAGTACCTGCATACGTCGGCGTGGTGTCGTAGCCGAAGCCCGCGCGCAAGGTGAGCTTGTCGGTGAGGTAATAGTCGCCACCCACGGCGAAGTACCAGGAATTATGCCAGTTGAACACCTGCGTACTGGCCGGCTGTGCGGGGTTGGCGTAATTCACCGTCAGGTTCTTGAACACATCCCATTCGGTCCAGTCCACATCCGCACCAAAACCGAACTTGTCTTCCTGATGCCAGTAGCTGACGTCAGCCTCGGCAGGTGTCGTGAAGATCGCCGTGCCTGCGGTGTTCTGGAACGGCAATGCACTGGAACTCAAGCCGAGCTGCGGAGCAAGCACCCCGATCAGCGTGGAAACGTTCTGCGGCACATTGAAATCGGCCGTACCCTGCAAACGATGGCTGATTTTGGAGCGGTAGTTGACGGCCAGGCGATCCTGCGGATCGATCTTCCAGTAGCCGCCCAACTGCCAGCCCCATGCCCAACTGCTGCCGGTGACACGGGCCAATCCGTCGCTGCCGGGAGGCACCAGGCCATATACCTGCGCAGGCGGCAGGTTCAATGCCGTACCCGGGCCGACCAGGCCAAGCGCTACGCTGGAGAAATTGATCGCGTTGGACAGCGTGGCGGTCGTGTGCTGTGCAATAGCGCTGCCGCCGATGCTGAAATTATCGGTGACATCGAACGAGGCCGACATGGTGCCGTCGATGGATTCGAACTTCGAATAGATGGAGTTGTAGCGACCGACCCAGTCATTGTCATAGGTGGTCTTGAAACCGAATGGCACGGTGACGGAGGCACCGACGTGCCAGCGGTTGCTCACCTGCGTCTCGAAGAACAGCGACGGCACCGGCATCGTCGTGCCGGCATCGCCGCCGTTGCCGCCGCTGATAGGCTGTCCCAGAACATCATGGGCGCTGCCGCTGAAGGTGGCGCTGAAATTGATCGCAGTGACGTCGGCCTCGAAATAAGTGCCCTTCAGATCGCTCATGGCCGCGGGGGCGTTGGCCACCACCGAAACGTCACCGCCCGCTGTGGCGGAACCGGCATAAGCGCGTCCCATGGCCTGCGCGCTATCTTCCTTCAACTGGAAGGAGCTGGCATGGGCTTGCTGCGGTGCAGCCAACGCGCCGGCAACGGCCAAACCAAGAGCGGCGAGCGCTAACGGACGGCCACCATGGACGGTTTTACGAAAGGACGTGTGCATCGTTTGCTCCTGCTTTTCTTTTGATGACGAGTCGGGCCATGGAGGCCGGGGCTGCCGCGGAGTAAACCCCCGGCGGCTCGGGTCGTAGCGGGGCCCCGCGAGCCAAAAATTCATACGCGCGTTTGAGACCCCAGGCGGGCACTCTGCCGACTCGGATCGGGGCATGCAAGTGCAGGTGCAGCATGAAAACGTTGAGGCGGGAAAACCCCGAAACCATGCCCAGGGAAAGAACACGAGAGCCCTGTGGTAGAGCGGTGCAGCATGACGCTGCAGCGCCAAACTTTGTACATGCTGTAATGAGGTTCAGCTCGTTTGCGCTTTGATGACGACGCTAGCGGCAGGTGCTGCTAACCTTCGGGCCCCGTTCGTCTTTCCACAGGCACTGCCATGCACTGTTTCGTCTATGCCAGCCAGCGCAAAGCCGACACGTACCTGTGGCTGGATCGCCGGGATCATTTCGACATCCTGCCGGCATCGCTCGTCCTGCTGCTTGGCGACCTGCGCTTCGCATTGGAAGTTGAACTGCATTCGGACCGCCGATTACCGCATGAGGATACCGAAATCGTCATGCAGCATTTACGCAATCAAGGATGGCATTTGCAGTTGCCGCCGCAGGAGACTTTGGCCGTCGCGCCCCATACGCCGGAGCAAGGATCGACGCCCAGGCGTCAGGACGAATAACCGTCGCGCGATAGTTGTTAACAAGTGATTACCGTCTCTCGCGCCTCCGGTTCCTATACTCATTGACATGCCACCTATCAAATCGCGCCACTCTTCTTCCGCGCTCAGTGCTCTCGTCTGGTTTCTTCCAGGTCTGATCATGGCGGGCATCGCCGCCATCGGCGCGCACCCAATTACCCTGATTCCGCTGCTGCTGGCGAATACGCTGACGATGGCAGCGGTATGCCATGCGATCGGGTTCGATCCGGAGCCGGATTTCATCCGCACGGTCATGCGACGCGGCATGGCTCATCTGACGATGTTTACGTGCTATGTCGCCCTCGTCTTTCTGCTGATCGCGTGGCCGATGCTGCGCCTGACCCAGCACCCCACACTGGGCGCCAGCCTGCTGCTCGCGGCCGCCCTGGTGGTTGGGCTGATGGTCCTGTGGCGCCTGTGGCCCGCGTTTGCACTGGTCTACGTGTGGGACGATGCCTATCCTGCGCATGGTCAGGGCGATAGCTCCTGGTTGTTTACCGCCACGGCGCGCAGTGTTGCCTTTGGTCGCCATCTGGCGCGCGAGGAGCATTTTTTCAGCCACTTCTTGCCTAGCGCACTCTCGTTGCTGGTCCTGTCATTTGCCGCGATCGCGCTTAGCGGACTTTATGGGGTATTGCCGTCCGAGATGCGCACGGCTGCGTTGGTGCTGTATGCCGTGCTGCTTGTGCCACTGGGTTGCCTGGTGATCGCCAACCGCACTTTGCGCGTGATGTTATGCGAAAGCCGGCGCCCCCGGCGGCAGCAAACAGCAGGCACCGAAACCATATCGCCTCCGGCGGCGGAGCCGCCTCAGCTCAACGAGCAGGAACGCACCGCAGGCACGCCCGAACAAGCCTTGGCGCTGCTCGCAGCCGCCCGCAGCGGCGATATTCCGCGCGCCCTGGCACTCGTCGAGGCCGGCGCCGACCCGAACACCTCGCCATCAGCAGAAGATCGCGACCAGCGCCCGGTCTTGATGCTTGCCGCGCTATTGCCGGATACACGGCTGCTACGCGCGCTGATTGTCAAAGGCGCCGATGTCAACCGCGCCAACGGCGGCGTGACGCCCCTGCTTGCCGCTACCCGCGATAGCTGGCACGGCCGCGCCGATGCGGTGATGACGCTGCTCGCCAATGGCGCAAATCCACTGGCCACCGATGCTGACGGCAATACGCCTTTGCACGGCGCTGTGCTCAGCGGCGAGCCGACGGTTGCCGCCATGCTGCTGGATGCCGGCGCAACGATCGACGCACTCAACAAGGCCGGCGCGAGTCCGCTGGCCATTGCCTGCCGGGCGGCCAATTGGCCAGTAGTGCAATTTCTGCTTGAGCGAGGCGCCAAGACTACACCGGCGAATGGCGAGCCGGCCCTGATTGCTGCCGCGGGTATCACGGACGACGATGCCGCCGGCGTAAGAATGTTGCTCAAGCAGCGTGCCGCGGTGAATGCCGTGGATGCCCGCCAACGCAGCGCGCTGATGACCGCCGCAGCCGAAGGACACGAGCAGATTGCGCGTGTTTTGCGGGCGGCGGGCGCCGATGTGAATCTGGTCGATCAATATGGCAACACTGCATTGATGGAGGCAGCGCGCGCCGGTGCGGTAGAGGTGGTAAAGCTCTTCGCTGAAGCACAGCCGGATGTGAATGCACGCGACCACCATGGACGCGATGCCCTTACGCTGGCATGCCAGTCTCCGGATGCACAGACAGAAACCGTGCGTGCCCTGCTGGCACTTGGCGCTGAGCCGAAGGCCCCAGGCAACGACGGTCGCAGTGCACTCGACCATGCGGCAGCAAGCGGACGCTGGGATCTGGTTGCTTTGCTGGATCCCGATACGCCACTGCCGGCCAGCCTCGATCTCGATGCTATTTCCGACGGTGCCGACACCCCCGCGCATCTGCTCGACGCATTGCGTTTCGGCCACTGGGCCATTGTGTCCAGCTTCGCCACGCGTGTACGCGATTGGTCGCAAGCGCAACTGGCGCAGTTGTATCTGGAGCTTGCCGAGCCGGGGCTGGGCGCGGCTCGGTTATGGTTGCTTGATCATGGCTTGCAAGCAGAAGCACGCTTGCCGGCTCAGCTCGTCGATGAACCGGATTCCGAACAACCGCTGCTGCCACCCCTCGGGCGCCGCTTGTTCGACGCCCTGCTGCCGTTGTTGCCGGCGAGCAGCGAAGCCATTGAGGATTTGTTGGATGCAGGCAGCAGCCCCGCCGGTGCCGGACTGCTCGCTCAGGCGCTTGGGCGTTTTTCGTCCAGCGTCGTGCAAGGAGACGCATTCGCGCTCGCCTTACTTGAACGTGGAGCCGACCCGTTCGGAGTCGAGGAGTGTGGTCGCGCGCCATTGCATCTGGCTGCCGCACTGGGATACGTGACCCTGCTCCAGGCACTGCTCGCACGTGGCTGCGATCCGAACAGCCGCGATACCCAAGGGCGTACGCCCTTGTTCGCCGCCATCGAGCACGGCACGGACGCGCAACCACTGGTACGTGCGCTCGTTGCCTACGGTGCCGACGCCGAAGCAGCTGACGCGAACGGCAACACGCCGCTTGGCCTCGCGTTGGAACACCCGGAGTTGGAGCGCTGGCTGGACTGGAATGAGTGGCCCCGTCCGCGCCGCCCATTGCGTGCCGATGATCTGGTTCACGCCGCCACGCGCGGTGCGAATGTGGCGGTGCGCAGACTGTTGGAATTGGGCTTCGCGGTCGATACGCGCGATGCACAAGGTGCCACAGCGCTACTCCACGCCTGTGGAGCAGGTCATCGCGACGTCGCCACGTCGTTGCTCGACGCTGGTGCTGACATCGCTGCCAGCACTCAGCACGGCATGACACCTCTTGCAGCGGCAGTAGCCGCGCGACGCGAGGCATTGGTGAGCTTGCTGCTGGAACGCGGCGCAGCGGTAGATCAGCGCCTGCCGAATGATGCGACGGTACTGATGATCGCTGCCGTGCAAGGTTATCCGGAAATCGTTGAGCAAGTGCTGCAGGCCGGTGCCGATCCCAACGCGGTCGATGCGCGTGGGCACAGCGCACTGCACGCCGCCTCGCAATTCGGCTTCGAACAAAACGACAGTCTGCGCGCACGCCGGCTGTTCGATGTACTGCTAAAGCACAAGGCCGATCCGAATCTCGTCGATGCCGAAGGCAAGAGTCCCTTGCTGCTGTTGCTGGGTGCACACCTGCGCCCCGGCAGTCCCTGCGATGCAACGCATATCGGCGCACTGTTGCCCGTATTGCTCGATGCCGGCGCGCGTATCGAACATGCCGATCAGCGAGGCGTTACTGCACTGCATGCATGCGCTATGCATGCGCTACTGGCGCCGGCGCGTATCCTGCTCACACGCGGCGCGGATCGCAACGCTGCAGACAGCTTCGGCCGCACTGCAGCGGATGTGGCCCGTCACCTCGGCCTGATTGACATTGCGCATGAACTGACCGCTCGTGCCGGTGTGGTTCCCAGTGTCCGGCAAACACTGCGCCAGCCTGCCTCGGAGCAATAAGAACCCTCGGCAAATCTTGCCGCAGCCTACGGCTCGGCACGGTGAACAGGCGCCGATTTCGAAACGCTTGCGCGCGATGGCAGCGCCTGCCATGCCTCGATTACCTGCCCAGGTGTGAGGGCGTCGACGCGCCGGCTGATTGGCGGACCACCTAATGCAAGTACTGCATCAGGATGGCTGCTGCGTGGTTTCCAGTGACTCGGCGATACCGAACCGAACATCACCACCAGCGGACACCCCATGGCAGCCGCCATATGTGCAGGCCCCGTGTCGACGGAAATCATGCTATGCGCTACGGCCAGCAATGCTTTCAGGCGCGGCAAGGGCAACTCCTTTGCCACGACGTCCACGCCAGCGTGGCCCGCCCTCGCGCGAATGCCGGCAAGATAACCCGCCTCGGCCGGCGATCCACAGAGCAGCACGCGTGCCTGCGGTAATGGCGCAAACACAGCATCAATGACGCGACACCAGTTGTCGATGGACCATGCCTTGTCGTCGTCGCTGGCCTTGCGCACACCGTTCCAGCGCATCGTGCGCTTATTCGCCGGTTGCAACAGCACCAGGGGATGACCCGAGAATCCGCGTTCGGCCAGCCATCGATCGCAATCGGCGCGGTCCGGCCCACTCACGACGAATTCGGGCACGGCGCTTGTTGCACATGTCACGCTCGCATAGCGATCACGGAAGGCGACCGGCGTCGCATCCGCGAGTTGCAGCAGGTGTTCGATCCAATGGCCACCCGGCGCCAGTGGAATGTCGTTGAGGTAAACGCAATGCTGGTCGGGAATGCCGGCCATTTTCAGCAGCCACCGGATACGCGCCAACGAGCGCGCCTGCGGCTCGCATACATAAATCGGCACATCTCGCATGCGACGTAGCACGCGGATCGTTCGCCATTGCTCCAGACTCAATGGCAACGGCCGATGATGGGACGATAAGGCGATCACTTCCGCTACATCGGGCTGGCCGCGATAGAGCTCGGCGGCGTAATGGCCTGCTGCAAGCAAACTGCATGGCTGTCCGTAACGCGCATGCAGCCGTCGTAGTAAGGGTTGTAGCAGCAAGGTATCGCCCAGACGGCCGAACCGGATAACAAGTGGACGGAGGGGTATGGGCATGCGCGACCTGCGACGGATGAACGGCGATGATGCGTATCGATCACTTACGGGCAACTTACCGCACGTTCTTGCTCCTATTGCTCTCCGATCAAAGGGGTATCCGCATCTGATCCTTTTGCGGTGGGCGTCGCTGTGGTCTCCGCATCGGCCTGGAACAGCCTGTCGAGATCCTCCAAGGCTTCGCGCGTGGTTTGCACCAATTTAGCCTCGTCGTCATAGACGAGGTACTGCACCTTCAACAACTCTGCATCCCGGTGCCGGAAACGCTCGACTTCCGCCATGGCTTCTTCCGCGGTCACCCCCAGCGCCTCAAGCGCCTGACGACTCATCTTCAGGCTGGAATACAGGGTTTCCCGCACGGGTTCCTCGATTCCCAGATCCATCAGACGCCACACGTGTTGCCGATTGCGTGCGCGTGCGATGATTTTCAAATGCGGATATTGCCGCCGCACGACACGCGCGACTTGCAAGCTGGACTCCGGATCATCGGTCGCCAACACGAACACTTCTGCCTTGTCTGCCTGGGCGGCGCGCAACAACTCGGGACGTGCCGGGTCTCCGTAGAAGATGTCGCCGCTGTTGCCAAAGCGTTGCACCTGTTCAAGCTGCTCGACCGAGTGATCCAGCGCCACGAACGGGATCCTGCGCGTACGCAGCACGCGGGCGACGATCTGGCCCATGCGACCGTACCCGGCAATGATCACGCGGGGCCGATCAGCATGGATGGTATCGAAGGGCCGGGCGGGTGCTTCCTTTTTGCTCGCCCCCAGCAACTTGCCGGTGACGGCCACCAGCAGTGGGGTAAGCCCCATGGAGAGCGTAATCGCCAACACCAGCACGCTGCCTTGATGCTGGTCGATCAGGCCTCGCTCGGTTGCCTGGCGCAACACCACGAAGGCAAATTCGCCGCCACTGGCAAGCAGCACCGCAAGACGCATGGCATCGCGGCGATGAAGACCGCCCAGGGTCAGGCCAAGGGGCCACAGCAACACACCTTTTATCAGCAACAGTCCGAAGGTAAGGCCCAGCACGAATACCGGATCCTGCAGTAGCAAATCGATTTGCATGGACATGCCGACGCTGATGAAGAACAAGCCGAGCAACAATCCCTTGAAGGGCTCGATGTTCGATTCCAGCTCGTGGCGATATTCCGAATCCGCAAGCAGTACCCCCGCCAGGAAAGCGCCAAGCGTGACGGATACGTTGAACTCTTCCATCAACAGTGCCGTCCCCATGACGACCAGCAAGGCGGTCGCGGTCGACACTTCCACCGAATCGGTACGCGCCACGATGCGAAATATCGGCCGCAACAAGTAGCGGCCACCGATCACCACGGCGACGATTACCGCCACGGTGCGCAGTACCGCGAGTGGGTCCACGCCATGATGAGGCGTCGAAGAGGTCAACAACGGAATGGCGGCAATCAGAGGAATGGCCGCGAGGTCCTGAAACAGCAGGATGGCGAACGACTGTCTTCCATAGGCCGATCCCGCTTCCTTGCGCTCGGCGAGAATCTGCAGACCAAATGCCGTAGAAGACAAGGCCAGGCTCCCCCCGACAACCGCTGCGGCACTGGCGGCCAGCCCGAACCATTGATGAGCGATCACACCGATCACGATGCCGCAGCCGAGCACTTGCAGCAGGCCGGTGCCGAAGACTGCCCTGCGCATCACCCATAATCGTTTTGGCGAAAGCTCGAGGCCGATGACAAACAGCATCAGCACCACCCCGAACTCGGCGATATCGCCGGCACCGCGCGGATCAGCAATGAGGCGCAGCTCGGCCGGACCGATCACGATGCCCGCCAGCAAATAACCGAACACCGCCCCGAGCCGGAACCGCTTGGTCAGCGGCACGGCGATCACCGTGGCCAGCAGGAAGACCACCGCGGTCTGCAGAAAATGATGACTGCCCACGCTCGCTCCACCATCTCGTCGCCTTGCGGCGATTATTTCATGCGATGCCGTAAAAGCATGCTGCTGACGAAACGGCGCCAGACATGGGATGATCCGGCGCCATGAAATCCATCTTTTGCCTGCTTGCCGTCCTCGCCCTGTTGCTGACATCCACCGCTCATGGTCAAACCGGTATTCCGGTGTATGGGTACAAGATCGTGCGTACCTATCCGCATGACGCGGGTGCTTATACCGAGGGTTTTTTCTACCGCGACGGCTACTTTTACGAGGCCACCGGTACCGTGGGCCAGTCATCGGTGCGCAAGGTCGACATCAAGACCGGAAAGGTGCTGCAGCAGGTCAAGCTTCCGCCGCCGGACTACGGTGAAGGCATCGTGGCATGGAAGAACCGGCTGATCGAGCTTACCTGGCAATCCCATCACGGTTTCATCTACGACTTGAAAACATTCAAGCGCATCGGCCAGTTCGAGTATCCCGGCGAAGGCTGGGCACTGACCGATGATGGTCATCGCATCTACATGAGCGATGGCACACCTACCATTCGCATCCTCGATCCCGAAACGCTCAAGCAGGTCGGCAAGATTGACGTGACCGCCGAAGGCAAGCCGCTCGCCAATATCAACGAACTGGAATGGGTGAAAGGAAAGATCTACGCCAACGTATGGTTGTCCCATGCGATCGCCCAGATCGATCCGGCAAGCGGGAAAGTGATCAGCGTGATCAACCTCACGGGCCTGGGACCCAAGCCTGAAGACACCCCCGATCCTTCCAACGACGTGCTCAACGGCATCGCTTACGACGCAAGGCACAACCGCCTGTTTGTCACCGGCAAATGCTGGCCGTTGATTTACGAAATTACGCTCACGCCGCCATCCGGCCATTGAGCGCCCGCCCGGCGACGCAACAAAAGTCGTTTAGATTCCGACACGCTGCACGATGAGCTCCGCCAGCCGCGCCACTGCCGGTGTCAGCTCAACATCGCTGTGATAAAGCGCCAATCCCAATTCCGGCAACCAAGGCAACTTCATCGCTGAAGCGTCCATCGTGCGTAAATCGGGCGGCAAACCTAACGGTGTGCGCACGCTGATACCCAGTCCTGCTTTTACTGCCGCCCAGGTTCCCGCCAGGCTCGCACTGGTAAACGCAATGCGCCAGGCGAGACCGGCTCGATCCAGGGCGTCGATCGCCGCGGTACGCATCAGGCAGGGAGCTTCCAGCATCACCAAGGGCACTGGCTCACCCGGTTCATACGGAGCCACGCCGGTGTCACTCCCGATCCAACACATGGGCAAGCTGCGGATATGCCGCCGAGGTGCTGCGCGTGGTTCCGTCTCCCACGCCAAGGCAAGATCGAGCCGACCTGTTTCCAGCGATTGCAGCAATGTGCTGTTGCGTGCGATGTGCACCTCCACGCGCAATTTGGGATGGGCTCGCTTGAAGCGCCCAAGGACCTCGGGCAGCACGCTCTCGCCGAAATCCTCCTGCATGCCAAGTCGTACACGTCCCTCCAGTTGAACACCACGCACGGCACTGGCGGCCTCGTCGTTCAATTCAAGCAGTCGACGTGCGTATCCCAGCATGACTTCGCCCGCCTCGGTGAGCGCCATGCCCCGCCCTGCCTTGCGCAGTAAAGATGTGCCTGCCTGCTCCTCCAGCTTTTTCAACTGGGCGCTGATGGCCGATGTGGAACGGCCAAGCCGATTGGCCGCCTTGGCGAAGCTGCCAAGCTCCATGCCAGTCACGAAACTGCGCATGACGTCGAGATCGAAGGTAAGACGGCTCATTGCACCATCCCGTTTTTTGGAATTGTAAGTCCAAAATTTCCCGATTTTCAGGATTATGCTCTCGGACTAGGCTTGGCGCCATCCATCACGTTCAGAGCAGCCCAGCACCATGATCGCCATGCAATACCGCATTGCCCTGCCCGCCGATTACGACATGGGGATCATTCGTCAACGCATTGCCGAGCGAGGGCACCTCACCGATGGCTTCCCACGACTCGCGTTCAAGGCTTACCTCTATGCCGATCGCCACGCCTCTCCTCATGCTGGCCGGGACAATTGCTACGCACCCTTCTACCTATGGCACGACACGGCAGGCATGAACGCCTTTCTCAGCGGGGCCGGCTTTGCCGGCGTAACGGCATCTTTCGGACGGCCGGCAATACGCCTGTGGTCGGTATGGCATGCGGAAATGGCGCCCGATCTTTCCGTCGCCACTCACGCTACTTGCGAAAGCGCAGCGATCCTTGCGCATGAGGCATTGAGCGTTGTGCACGACACGGAACATACACGCATGCAAGCGGCTATTGCTGATGGCGCGCTCGCTGCCATCAGTGCGTTCAGCCCGACCGACTGGACGGTCACGCGCTTCAGATTATGGGGCGGCGTCCCCATCATTCCTGACAAAAACGTGGATCACTATCAAATCGGCCACGTCTCTCAACCTTCGAAAACAGCCTGACGCTGAAGGAGTATCCCCATGCCTCTCGTTCGCATCGACTTGCGCCGCGGTAAATCCTCCGCCTACATCGCCGCGCTTCGCCATGGCATTTATGCTGCCATGATCGAAGCTTTCAACGTGCCGGAAAACGACCGCTTCATCCTGGTCGGCCAACACGATGCGGATGAATTCGATTACGACCCGAACTATCTCGGCATTGCGCGCAGCGATGACTTGGTCATCATCCAGATCGCCTGCAACAACACACGCACTGTTGCGCAGAAACAGGCGTTCTATCGGAGCGTGGCGGAAAAACTCGCCGCCGATCCAGGTGTGCGTCCCGAGAACGTCCTCATCAATCTGCTGGAAACCGCGAAGGAAAATTGGTCATTCGGGCATGGCATCGCCCAATACGCCTAAACGCACACCGTGGACGACTCATGTTTCCTTGCCGCCAGCGCCACCAGCGCGGAAAGGACGGCAAGGAGACCGGGAAACAGATTCCGGATCAAGCGTGACGCTCGCGCAACCAACGTGCGGCGTCGATGGCGTAATACGTGAGAATCGCATCAGCGCCGGCACGCTTGAATGCCGTCAGCGCTTCAAGCACCACGGCACGTTCATCAAGCCAGCCCTTTTGCGCCGCCGCTTTCAACATCGCGTATTCGCCACTGACCTGGTACACGAACGTCGGCATGCCGAACGCGTCCTTCACGCGACGCAACACGTCGAGATACGGCAGCCCGGGCTTCACCATCACGGCGTCCGCCCCTTCGGCGATATCCAGTTCCACTTCGCGCAAGGCTTCATCGCTGTTGGCGACGTCCATCTGATACGTGTGCTTGTTGCCCTTGCCAAGATTGGCTGCAGAACCTACCGCATCCCGGAACGGACCATAGAAAGCCGACGCGTATTTGGCGGAATAAGCAAGAATGCGCGTATGGATGTAACCGGCGTTTTCCAAGGCATCCCGAATCGAACCGATACGGCCGTCCATCATGTCTGAAGGCGCGACAAAATCCATGCCGGCTTCAGCTTGTGCCAACGACATCTTGATAAGCGCTTCGACAGTCGGCTCGTTCATCACGTAACCCTCTTCGTCGATCAAGCCATCCTGGCCGTGCGTGGTGTACGGATCCAGCGCGACATCGCCGATCAGACCCAATTGCGGGTACTTCGCTTTCAAAGCGCGTGTCGCGCGTTGCATCAAGCCTTGCGGATTCCACGCTTCGGCGGCGTCTTCGGTCTTCACGGATGCACCCGGCGAAGGAAACAAGGCCAGCGCTGGAATATCCAGTTGCACGCATTCACCGGCCAGCGCCAACAAGCCATCGATGGACAGCCGCTCCACTCCGGGCATCGATGGCACCGCTTCGCGCTTGCCTTCACCGTCGATCACGAACGCCACCATGATCAAGTCGGTGGGAAGCAGCGTATGTTCGCGCATCAATGCACGAGAAAAAGCGTCGCGTCGCATGCGACGCATACGGATCGAGGGGAAGTTCATAAATCGATCTCGTGCGAGGAATTTATGTGTCCCATTGTAGCGCCACCGGCATGTGCAGGTTTAGGCAGGGCGCCGCGTACATGCGACTCATCGGGTGAGATAGACAAGCGGAAAAATACGCACAGGAGATGAACGTCGATTCGCGCGTGCGCGAGTTCGACACATTTTATGTGCCATCTTTCATGGCACATGCCCCTCTCGTCAGGAGTCGCGCCATGAGTCAACCCGCCAAGCGTAGGTCGCATTGGACCACCCCCGAAGGCATGAAGTATCTCGGCCCGCATGACAGCACGACGCCAATCGATGTGACTGTCGTGTTACGCCGCCGCTCCGCAACGCCCCCTACACCCGCGGATTGGCCGCATGCTGCCCGCTTCGTGCGCGGCGAATTCGGTGATCACTTCGGCGCCGATCCTGCCGATCTGGAAAATGTACGGCGCTTCGCCCAGCGTCACGGCCTGACCGAAACGGGCTGTGCCGCCCATCGTCGCGCCTTGCATTTGCGCGGCGCACCGGCCGCACTGGAACAAGCATTCGGCGTCGCGCTCGGCAAATACCAGCTCGATGGATCCACCCCATTCGTCGGTTGCGGCCATGCGCCTACATTGCCTCCTGAAGCTATTGCCGTGCTCGGCCTCGATCGCCGCCCGGTTGCGCGTCCACATGTACGCAAGCCCCATGCGCAGCCAAGCACCACTTACACACCCTTGCAGCTAGGGCAGCTGTATAACTTTCCCGCCGGCGCTGATGGCTCGGGCGAAACCATCGGCATCATCGAGCTGGGAGGTGGTTACACCAGCAGCGACCTCAATCAATACTTCTCGAACCTAGGTATCGCTACGCCGCCGAAAATCGTGGCTGTCTCTGTGAGCGGTGGACAGAACCAGCCCGGCGGTGGCGACGCTGACGACGAAGTAATGCTGGATATCGAAGTGGCCGGCGCGCTCGCCCCAGGCGCAACGATTGCGGTGTACTTCGCCCCTAACACCGATCAAGGTTTCTACGAAGCCATTTCCCAGGCTGCGCACGACACCACCTACAAACCTTCGGTGATTTCCATCAGCTGGGGCGGCCCGGAAGACAGCTGGAATACCCAGTCCCGTGCTGCCATGGAAACAGCTCTGCAGGACGCATCTGCGCTTGGCGTAACCGTTACGGTGGCGGCTGGTGATAGTGGCTCCAGCGACGGTGAAAGCGACGGTCAGCCGCATGTCGATTTCCCGGCATCCAGCCCCTATTCGCTAGGGTGCGGTGGTACCACCTTGGTAGCCAATGGCCAGACCATTCAGAGCGAGGTGGTCTGGAATGAAACATCCAGCAACGAAGGCGCCACCGGTGGTGGCGTCAGCGTCGAATACGACCTTCCCAGCTGGCAGCAGGGGTCGCAGGTTCCGGCTTCGCCCAACGGCCAGTCTGGGCGTGGTGTTCCCGACGTCGCCGGCAATGCCGATCCGATGACGGGTTATGAGGTGCTGATCGGCGGTCAGTCGCAAGTGATCGGCGGCACCAGTGCCGTCGCTCCGCTCTGGGCAGCGCTGATCGCTCTTCTCAACCAAAAACTGGGTGCTGCCGTCGGTGATGTGCACCCCGCGCTGTATCGGGCCGGCGAAGCCGCGTTTCGCGATATCACGCAGGGAAACAATGGTGCCTATCAGGCAGGGCCGGGCTGGGATGCCTGTACCGGTCTAGGCAGTCCCAACGGTCAATGGCTGCTCAACGCATTGACCGCGCAGAAAAGCTAGTAACGACTTCATCTGCCTTGGCGGGCCTCGCCCCGGCTTTTGCTGGAGCGAGGCGAACGTCACCACATAACACCGTCGCTCAAGGCCGCCAGCGCTGGACGAATGAGGCGACAACGGGCAGTCTTGTCAGGCTCGCTGTTTTGGATTGCCCATGGATCGTTCCATCACGTCACCTACCTTGCTCGCCGATCTCGGCGGCACCAATGTCCGTTTTGCGCTCGCCGACACTGCGTCTGCCACACCTTTGCTGATGGACAGCGTGCGGCGTTATCGCGTGAAGGATTTCGATACGCTCGCCGATACGATCCGCCAATATTTCGCCGATACCGGCCATATCGCTTCGCACGCGATCATTGCCGCGGCAGGGCGCATCGCCAATGGCGAGACCGTCAAGATCACCAACAATCCATGGGCAGTATCCGCGCATGGCTTGCAGGTCGAACTCGGCTTCGAGGGCGCACGCCTGGTGAATGACTTTGCCGCTCAAGGCATGTCGATTCCGCTACTCCAAAAAGATCAGCTGCAACCGGTGGGGCAGGCATTGCCACCGGAGCATGACCGCAGATCGTCACAGACTTTCGTCGTAATGGGTCCGGGTACCGGGCTTGGTGTCGCCGGTCTGCTGTTCCGCGAGGGGCACTGGATCGTGCTGGAAACCGAAGGCGGCCACGCAGGCTTCGCTGCGCATACCGCCGAGGATGTGGAAATTCTGCATCGGCTCAATGCTCGGTTCGGCCGTGTCTCGAACGAGCGAATGATTTGCGGCAATGGTTTGGTAAATCTGTACCTGGCCCTTGCCGACATCGCCGGACAACCCGCCCAGGATTACACGCCGGAAGACATTACCGCGCGTGCGACCGATGGCGGTGACCCGCTATGCGTGCGCACCGTGGAAACGCTGGCCGGGATTTTCGGCAGCGTGGCCGGCGATTTGGTGCTCAGCCTGGGTGGCTGGGACGGTGTTTATCTCACTGGCGGCGTGCTGAAGATTCTCATGCCATGGCTGCAGCACGGCGGCTTCCGGGAACGCTTTGAAGCCAAGGGCCGCTTCCGCGACACAATGGAGCATGTGCCGACGATCGCCATCACGCATCCCGAGCCGGGTCTTCTCGGTGCGGCAGCGATAGCCGTGCTGGACTCCGGACGCACCTTGCCTCCGCGCGATTAGCCACTAACACGACGAACCCGGCCCGACATCGTCCATTCAACGAGGAATCCGTCATGTCCCGCTCCAATACGGCCTTCCTTTTCGACCTCGACGGCACGCTGATCGACAGCGTGTATCAGCACGTACTGGCCTGGAAGGAATCCCTGGACCGCGAAGGCGTGATGCTGCCGGTATGGAACATCCACCGCAAGATCGGCATGAGCGGCGGCTTGTTCACCAATATCCTGCTAAGAGAAACGGGACTGGATATCACGGAAGAACGCATCCAGCGCCTGCAGCGATGGCACGCCGAAGCATTTAATCGGCATCATACGCAAGGCTCGGTGCGACCCCTGCCAGGCGCCCGCGAATTGCTGCATTTTCTGACCAAAGAAAAGATTCCATGGGCGATCGCCACGAGTGGACGCATGGAAACAGCCGCGCATAACCTTGCCGCACTCGGCGTGGATCCGGACAAAGTGCCAGTGGTGACACGCGACATGGTCCGCCATGCCAAACCTGATCCAGACTTGTTCCTCGCCGCTGCCGAACGTTTGGACGTGGATATCCATCAGGCCCTGGTAGTGGGTGACAGCATTTGGGACATGCTGGCCGCACAGCGGGCTCGTGCGCTGGGCGTGGGCCTGCTTTCCGGCGGATACGGCCAGGATGAACTGCAACGGGCCGGTGCCTTCCGCGTGTACGATGACCCAGCCGACCTGCTGCGGCATATCGACGAGGTTGCGGCGCGCGACTGAGCCTCATCGGATCGAACCGTCATCTGTTCAAGGCCCATTGGGGAACATCTTGCAGGGGGCGGAATGATGACAAGATTGGCGGAAATCTTGGCGTGTGCTGCCGCTTTATTCTTTTGCAGCAATGCCGTAGCGCAGGGAAAAGCGGCGGATGCCTGGCAAACAGGCAACTGAGGATCACGCCACCGCGTTCTTCGGCGACGAAGCTGCCATCAAGCGGGCGCCAGCAGAGCATCCAGGTCAGCCTGATCGAAGCTGAGTCTTTCGCGCGTACCGCCGCCTTCGAGCACGGCTTCGGCAAGCTCGGCCTTGCGCGCTTTCAGCTCCTCGATGCGCTCTTCGACGGTGCCGGAGGTAATCAGCCGAAATACGAACACAGGCTTGTCTTGACCGATGCGATGCGCGCGGTCGCTGGCTTGCGCCTCGGCCGCAGGATTCCACCAGGGATCGTAATGGATCACCGTGTCGGCGGCAGTGAGGTTCAATCCCACGCCACCCGCCTTGAGCGAAAGCAGGAATAACGGCACGTCGCCCTCCTGGAATCGCTGCACAGGTTCGGCGCGATCGCGTGTCTCGCCGGTAAGCATCACATAGCGGATGCGGCGCCGCTCCAGCTCGCCGGCAATCAGCTTCAGCATTTCGGTGAACTGTGAGAACAGTAGTACTTTGCGCCCTTCGGCTAGCAGCGCGGGGAGCATGTCCATCAACAGCTCGAACTTGGCCGAGTCACGCACCCCGCGCGCCGCTTCCAGTTTCACCAGGCGAGGATCGCAACACACTTGACGCAGCTTCAGCAGCGCATCGAGCACGACGATGCCGCTGTGCGCGATACCCCGCTGCGCAATGACCTCACGCAACTCGTCTGCCAGCGAGAGACGCAGGCTTTCGTATAGCTCGCGTTGCCGCCCATCGAGCACCACGCGACGGGTAATCTCGGTCTTGGACGGCAGTTCCGATGCTACCTGCGCCTTGGTTCGGCGCAAGATGAAAGGTGCCAGGCGTCGATTAAGGCGCGCCTGGCACTCTTCGTCATGCTGCTTTTCGATCGGCACACGGTAATGCCGCCGGAAAGCGCCTTCGTCGCCAAGCAGTCCAGGCACTGAAAGATCGACCTGCGACCAAAGCTCTCCCAAATGGTTTTCCAGTGGTGTACCGGTGAGGCAAATGCAGCGTGGAGCACGCAAGGTGAGCGCCGCACGGCGTGCCTGGGTGCGCGGATTTTTTACCTGCTGCGCTTCATCAAACACGATCAGCGAAAACGGCTGCTTGCGCAGCGTCACCACGTCGCGTGGCAGCAAGGCGTAGCTGGTCAGCACAATGTCCTGCGAAACGATCTGTGAAAAATCACCGCTACGCTGCGGCCCATGCAAGGCAAGCGCGCGCAATGATGGGGCGAAGCGCGCGATTTCCGCCAGCCAATTGGGAATCAGGCTGGTGGGTACCACGATCAGGGCCGGTTGCTGCAAGGCGTCGCGTTCCTTCAACGCCAGCAGATGCGTAATCAGCTGCAGGGTCTTGCCCAAGCCCATGTCATCAGCCAGTACGCCGCCGACACCCGCCTCCGCCAAGGCGTTCAACCAACGCAAGCCTTCTCGCTGATACGCCCGCAACTCAACGGTCAATCCATTCGGCACGGCATCGCTTGCGCGTTCGGCCGCATCGCGCAAACGGGCGGTGAATCCACGCAATTGCTCGGGTGCCTGCAACTCGCCGCCGGTCGGCAATGCTTCGACGATTTCTTCCAGGCGCCCTGCCTGCACCCGCGGCAAGTGCAGCTTCCTCTTGGGCTTCTCCAGATATTCTGCCAGCGGCGCCAACAGGCCACGCAGCTCCTTCAAGCGCACCGGCACGCGACGGCGTTCGTCGACCGGCGCGTACCACACGGCATCTTCCGGTTCATTGGGTGCGGGGCTCAGATTGAGCTGGTGCTCCGCCAGCGCCTGGGCGACGGCAGGCAGCAGATTGCGACGCTTGCCCTCGACCTCGATACCGATTTCCAGATCGAACGCGTGATCGTCGGCGTCTTCCACCGCATGGCCATACCAGCGCACCGGACCTTCGAGCACCTCGAACGGAAAACTGGGCGCGTACTCCAGCAGAAAACCGTCCGCCTCGAGTTTGGGACGCAGCGCCAACCAGCGCGCCGGCGTGTTCACTTCAAGCGCACCAGCGTGTCCTTTGCCAGGAAACAGCCACGCATCTTCAGGCAGTGTGTCGGCGAGATCCCACGGCAGACCTTCGGTATCAACACCGAGCGTGAGCCCCACACGTTCGAGCTGCTCCATGGCGGAGAGTTCTTCTGCACGCCGCCGGGCAATTTCCACCAGCTGCCCATTACGCACTCTGCGCACCAGGGGCTCGCCACCACGCCCAGGCAGGCGCTCACCGGCGTAATCGAACGCGAGCCGGGCATACGCAAGAGGCGGCGTGCCGGCAGCCAGTCGTGCGTGCCGTGTCAGCGCATGCAAGGTCAGCACCGGCTTGGGCGCAAGTTCGGCGCGCCGCAATTCGTCGAACACCTGCGGCAACGGCACACGATGTGCGAGCCGGCTGGACGGCAAGGCAAGACGTAGGTTGCGACTGTACTCGTGTTTCAGCGGCGGCAGATCCAACCAATGCGTTTCTTCCGGATCTGCTTCGAGGTGTCCCAGCTCAGCACGTTCGGCATCCAGGTACCACAAGCCATCCACACGCAATAGGCGCTGGCTATGCGGCAAAGCCGGTAGCAAACGCTGGCTGCCGTCCTGTTCGAGCTGCCAGTGCCAGTTGAGTTGGTGCGATTTACCACGCGACAGCCGTAAGCCAGCGAGACCGCCCAGGAAGCAGGGCGCCGTATCAAGCATCTCCGCCAGCAAGGCATTGCCGACGTGACCGGTCAGTCGTGCATAGCTGCGTGATTTACGTAGCGCCTGCGGCAAACCTAACACGGCCGTTGCCAGCCGTTGTTCATGCAAGGTGAGATTGGTGTGCAGCAGCAGCTTGCTTTCCAGCGGTGCGGGACGGGTAAAGCGTCCGTGCTCGCTTGGCACCAGCAAAACCGGAGCGGCATCCAACCTTGCGTAAGGCGCACCGTCTTCTGGAATCACCTCGAAGAAGAAACCAAGCACGACGTGTTCGTGCACAAGCGCTGCAGCGGGCTTCGCCAGCAGCTTGCGCCACACGCCCGGCAGACTTTCCTCGCGCTCATCGTGCTGGGCGGAAGGATCGCCGTGCTCTTTCTCGTCCGGTAGGTGCATACGCATGCGATCCCTGGAGCGATCAAAACCTTGAGCTTAGCAGCGATCCGGGTCCGCGCCGCAAGCAGATTCGAATGAGGGTCGCAAATCCGCGCTTGAACACAGCGCGAACGACGTGAAGATCGCCAGCAGATGCTTAGTGCGTTCCGAACAAGCCCTTCGGGTATTCCGGTTTCTGCTCGCGCGCCATCAGCGCTTTCAGACCTTCGACAGGAGTGACTTCGCCGTGCAGTACGGCCCGCACACCTTTGCTGATCGGCAAGTCCAGGCCATGTTTGTCGGCCAGTCGCACCACTTCGTCGGCAGTGACAACGCTCTCCACCACTTGGCCGATCTGCGCGATCGCTTCTTCAAGGCCGATACCTTGCCCCAGGGCGATGCCCAGGCGCCGATTGCGTGACAAGTCCCCGGTACAAGTGAGCACCAGATCGCCCAGGCCGGAGAGACCCATCAAAGTTTCAGGACGTGCCCCCAGGGCCACGCCAAGACGCAACATCTCGTTCATGCCGCGCGTGATCAAGCCGGCACGGGCATTCAGGCCTAGCTGCATGCCATCCGCCACGCCGGTGGCTACCGCGAGCACATTCTTCATTGCTCCGCCGAGCTCGGCACCCAGCACATCCTTGCCGGTGTAGGCACGGAAGTTTGGCGCGTGCAGCAGCGTGGCCAGTCGCTGCGCGAAGTCTTCGCTCTCCGAATGCACCGTCACTGCGCTCGGCATCCCGGCTGCCACTTCACGTGCAAAGGAAGGGCCCGTGATGACTGCAGCGGCACGCCCCGGCAACTTTTCCGCCACCAGTTCATGCAGAAAACGGCCGGTACCCGGCTCGAAGCCCTTGGTCGCCCAGGCAATCTGGGTATCCGGATCGAGCAGCGGGGCGATTTCGCCCAGGATATGGGCGAAGGCATGGCTGGGTACCACGATCAGCACGATCGCGGCACCTTGCACTGCCTTCGGAAGTTCGGGCTCAAAGGCGAGGCCGGATGGCAGTTCCAGATCAGGCAGATAACGCTGGTTCCGGTGCGTGGCCGCCATCGCGGTCAGGGCGTCAGCATTCCGGCCCCATAACCGGGTGGGCACGCCGTTACGCGCAGCCAGCGTGGCCAGGGCGGTACCCCAGGAGCCGGCTCCGAGAACAGCCAGGACGGGCTGGTCGGTCATGTCAAAGTCTGTGTCGAGGGCTTTCAGCTGTTGAGCATGGGCGCTTCGCCGCCGGGGCCCGTGCGGCGCTGCTGCTCAGCGTAAAGCGCCTCGAAATTGATCGGCTGCAGCAAGAATGGTGGAAAACCACCCTCCTGCACCAGACTGGAGATTACCTGGCGGGCGTACGGAAACAGCAGGTTCGGGCAGTAGCTGCCGATGATGCCAGCCTGATCTTCGTCGCTGAAACCGGCAATGCCAAACAGGCCGGCCTGGTGCACTTCTGCCAGATAGGCGGTCCGCTCGTTGATGGTGCAGGTCAGCGTCAGGGTCAGCACCACTTCATAGATATCATTGCCGAGGCCGGTGGCACGCTGCGACAGGTTCAGCTGGACTTGGGGCGCCTCCGTGATTTCACCGATTTCCTGGAAGATCTGCGGCGCATTAGGCGCTTCGAAGGACACGTCCTTGACGTAGATCTTTTGCAGCATCAGCTGCGGCTGGTTGGCCGGGCCATTGGCCTGACCGTTGGCGATGATTTCTGCCATGGGTATCCCTCAAGTTCGAAAAGACGCGCATGCGAAGCGCAAAGAGGTGGGATTGTTCCATACATCCCCGATTGCCGCCACGCAGGATTCGCAAGGGCGCCGCACCACTTTCTCCCCCCTGCCTTTCGGCTCCCACTGCTCAAACATTGCGCACCCGCCCCTTTTTTTGGGATAATGCACGGCTCGCCCAAGCCGGCCCGGTTATACGGGTACCTCCGCAACGCGATGCGGACTTCTCGGCAACGGCGAAAGCAATACTCTCCAGCATCGCGTGGCGCACGGCGCCGCTGGGCCGATGTCACCCTGGCTAACGGGTGATTCATGTAATTACGGAGGTCATCATGGCCCGTGTATGCCAAGTCACCGGAAAAGGTGTGCAGACCGGCAACAACGTCTCGCATGCCAACAACAAGACCCGTCGCCGCTGGTTGCCCAACCTGCATGAGCGCCGCTTCTGGGTCGCCAGCGAAAACCGCTGGGTAAAACTGCGCGTCTCCAACCAGGCGCTGCGTACCATTGACAAGAAGGGCATCGAGGCCGTGATCGCCGACCTGCGTGCCCGCGGCGAAAAGATCTAAGGGAGCGTTGAGCCATGTCCAAGAGCAAGAGCGACAAGATCCGTTTGATCTCTTCAGCCGGCACCGGCCACTTCTACACCACGCAGAAGAACAAGAAGAACACCCCGGACAAGTTCGAATTCAAGAAATACGATCCGGTTGTCCGCAAGCATGTGATCTACAAGGAAGGCAAGATCAAATGATCTGCTGAAGACGATTCATCCCGGCAACATCGGGACCTGATCGCCTCAAAAGAAAACCCGCCCTCCTGGCGGGTTTTCTTTTGCCTCCATGGCATGCTTCCACAAAAAAAGCCCGCCCTCCTCAGCCTGTGTCAAAACTAGCTGCCGTGGCCAAGGAGGCGCCCTTCGCAAGAAGGGCGCCTTTTTCTTTGTGACGAGTTGAAGCGGGCGGATCAGATCGG
>NZ_JBZEGI010000080.1:0-351 GCF_058216415.1 Dyella sp. SYSU CM1112
CGCGCATCCGCTCTACCAGTGGCTGAAGAAACAGGCTAAAGGTTTGCTAGGCAGCGAGTCGATCAAATGGAACTTCACCAAGTTCCTGGTCGATTCCGTGGGGAATGTGGTCAAACGCTATGCGCCCAATGACACCCCGGAGAAGATCGAAAAGGACCTGACAAGGCGTTGAGCCTTTCTGGCAATCTAAGGATGGCCGTGGAATGCAGCGAGCAATTCCATGATCGCGTCGAGATGACGGCTTGGGCTTGGATCGCCGCGCTGGCGAGCAAAGTTGTTGAGCATGATGGCGAAGGTAAGCCGTTCGCCGGACGCCGTGGTCACGTAGCCGGCAACACAGCGTACGTTTGC
>NZ_JBZEGI010000081.1:0-339 GCF_058216415.1 Dyella sp. SYSU CM1112
CAGAAGCCTCTGAATTCCTGAGTAGAACTCGGGTATCGGGATCTTGGCTATACGACCCGAGGAGATAATTTCCTCGGGTTTTTCGTGACTGATTCTACGGCGTTCAAAGCATGCATGTGCCACGGTGCCTTTGGCTTGATTGATGACAGCTCGTCATCGCAAGGTTTGGATGCGCGTTTTCTTCCCCTACTGCGGCGTAGGGGGGAGATGATGGCGCATGCTGATCGCGTTACACCAGCGCAGCGGTATCCGAAAGACCCGATGTTGTCACGCTGCGGATCTGGAATATCGCTGCAGCCGGCCTGTGTGTCAGCGCTTGGTCCTGGATACGCTTGAGCA
>NZ_JBZEGI010000082.1:0-335 GCF_058216415.1 Dyella sp. SYSU CM1112
GCACTGCATCAAGACACACGGCAGCGAAACCGAATGGCTTGCCTTCATCGATATCGACGAATTTCTGTTTTCACCCAAGGCCAGGCTGCTGCCTGACGTCTTGGCCGATTACGCGGATCACCCAGGCGTAGGTGTCAATTGGGTGATGTTCGGCTCATCCGGACACAAGCAGAAACCGGCTGGCGGCGTCTTGGAAAACTATCTGCGCCGTGGGCCGCTGGAGGGCGGCGTGACATATCCGCATCCGGATGGCAGTCCTCGGCCGGAAAATGCACACAGCAAGAGCATCGTGCAGCCGTCCAAAGTGATCGGGTGCAAGAACCCGCATTACATGC
>NZ_JBZEGI010000083.1:0-335 GCF_058216415.1 Dyella sp. SYSU CM1112
CCGGGCGCCAATTACTCGCAAATGATCACCGGCGACTTCATTCCCTCGCGCACGACAGCGCAAGCCAGCGAAGCCGCCGCGTCCGACAGCTTATGAACCATCACGATCCGCTGAGACCCACCACAGGACCAGGCCATGCAACACACGCTCTCCATCCTTCTGCAGAACGAAGCCTGCGCGTTGGTTCGCGTCGCAGGCCTGTTTGCGGCACGCGGACATAACATCGATACGCTCACCTTGGCCGCCACGGCCGACCCCGCCGTATCGCGATTGACGCTTACCGTTCGCGTCGACGATGCTGCCCTGACGCAAATCCTGCAGCAGACCCGCAAACT
>NZ_JBZEGI010000084.1:0-333 GCF_058216415.1 Dyella sp. SYSU CM1112
GACGCGCCCGCGCTCACGCCGGTCACCCGCAACCCGCTGGATACCGCCTTCGGCCCCGTGCTCGCCTTGATGGGGCCACCCGCGGGCGACCCGGATGCCACGCGTGCACCGTCCACCCTCAACGGCGTGAGCTTGCAGAGCTATCTCACTGCCGCCACCACGCTGCGCCTGACCTTGCAGCAGATCGGCGGCAGCAACGATGCGCAAGCCATGGCGCGCGCCCTGGCGCAGGCGGTGTTCCAGGGCAAGCTATCGACCTTGACCCAGGTGCGGGACGAAGCGTCGCTGACCGCCGCCAGCCTGGGTTCGGCCTGGGCCGGTTTCGGCCAGGCG
>NZ_JBZEGI010000085.1:0-328 GCF_058216415.1 Dyella sp. SYSU CM1112
ATGCGCGGCGAGATGGCCGGCATAAAACGCCGCCAGGCGTTGCGCGGTGTCCTGCCATGCGCCCGGTGGCATGGTGGTCACCACCGGCCAGGCGCGGGCGATCTGCGGGGCGAGGAAGGCCGCATCGGTGCGAGCCGGTTCGGCCAGCATCAGATACGCCTTGAGCGTGTCGTACCCCTGGCGCTGCACGGCATGGCTTTGCAAGGCGTCAGCGCGCACGCGCGTGATGTCGCGCAGCGACGCTTCCAGGCTCAGCCGCACCGGCTGGGTCAGCAGCGTGCGGCTGACCTGCGCATACCGCGTCCACAGCGCGGCGAGGATGGCGCGA
>NZ_JBZEGI010000086.1:0-327 GCF_058216415.1 Dyella sp. SYSU CM1112
TGCTTCTACCGTCAATGCCGGCGCAGCAGGCTTGGCGGCCGTCGATGGCGTAGTGGTCGGCACAGGCGGCGCCGTGGCGAGTTGCGGCGGCTCTTGGGGACGCATCACCGGTCCTCCAACGTGCTCGGCTGTACGCGACACATTCGGTGTCAACAAGTTGGCCGACGACGCTTGCAGGTTGACGGTAGGTGCCACCTTGGCCGGCAGCGGGATAGCTTGCAATGCCGGCACAGGCGGTGCTGCCGCGACAGGGTTTGCCTGGGTCGTTACGGCATTGGGCATTGGCACCGGCGTGAGGGCCGGATTCTCAACGGCCATATGCGGCGG
>NZ_JBZEGI010000087.1:0-316 GCF_058216415.1 Dyella sp. SYSU CM1112
GCAGCGTCGGGAAGATCGGCAAGAGTGAAGCGCCTGGTCATCGGAGGACCGCTCCCTGAGTGACGTGCCAGCCCGTTGGCGGCCCCATTGAGAAATAAAGGGAGCCTTTGACCTCAGGCTTTCGTTGCGGCTTTCTTTGACGCAGTCTTCTTGGTCGTGGTCTTTTTAGCCACGGCCTTTTTTGCTGCGGTTTTCTTGCTAGCCGTTTTCTTTACCGCCGCTTTCTTGGCGGTCGCCTTCTTTGCCGCCGCGCCGGTCAAGAAGGGGCGGTTTGCCAAAAAGGCAGCCGCGAAGAAGGCCTCGGCAGCAAAGAAGG
>NZ_JBZEGI010000088.1:0-314 GCF_058216415.1 Dyella sp. SYSU CM1112
AATCGTTGGTTATTGGGGATCCCACAGCAGAAAATGAGATGACCACGCTGGGTCATTACTATCTGCGTACTGATCAGTATCAGAGAGCTCTTCGTGGTGAAGTCAATCTAGTTGTGGGTAGGAAAGGGTCCGGCAAGACGGCGCTTTTTATCCAGGTGCTAGATAAAATACGTACAGATAAAAGAAATATTGTCGTCGACTTAAAACCGGAGGGCTATCAACTATTAAAGCTTAAGTAAGATATTCTTGAATATCTAAGTGAGGGCTCTAGTCAGCACTTGGTCACGGGTTTTTGGGAGTATTTAATACTCCTG
>NZ_JBZEGI010000089.1:0-309 GCF_058216415.1 Dyella sp. SYSU CM1112
CTGGCCGACCATTCCGCAGCTGTATGTCGATGGTGAGCTGATCGGCGGGGCCGACATCATCCGGCAGATGTATGGCAGCGGCGAATTGCATCAGCTATTCGGTGCGACCCCACCGGATCGCACCCCACCGGAAATCACCATTACCGACAAGGCTGCCGAAGCTATCCGCGCTGGCACGGCTGATGCGCAAGGCGTAGCCCTGCAGCTCGAAATCGGCCCTGATCACAGCGCTGGCTTCCAGCTAGCCCCCGCCAGCGACCACGATATCGTGGTCACTGCTAATGGCATCGAAGTGCACTTCGATCCTGC
>NZ_JBZEGI010000008.1:0-221833 GCF_058216415.1 Dyella sp. SYSU CM1112
AGATAAATCCCGTCACGCGGGTCGAGAAAATGTGGCAATGCCAAGTGTCTTGCTCGTGCATGTAGCATGCAGCGGCGTCGTTACGATGCTTATGCGCAGCTATGGATCACCAACGGGAACACGCGTGACAGCCTCGATATGTTGATCGATACCGACTTCGTACTGCCTAAAAACTACTTGACGTCTTGCAGGAGAAAAATAGGCGAGGACGAGTATCAGGAGGGCGCTATTGCAAGGCACCGCGCGGCGGCACAGCGCTGACCTCATGCATCATCGGAGGCGGCGTGGCCGCTCGATGCTTGCTCCTGTCAGCGCAGGTAGCCCTGCCTGGCTTGAACGGGCATGACCGAGCCAAGGTGAGACCTCACGCTCGCAGCGGCTGCTCCGTTGCGCAATGAGTGCGGATCTTTTAGCGGCGTGGGCTGCGCACCCTCAATTCGTCGGGCGCTTGGTGCGGCTCCGCATCACCGGTGGATGTATAAACACGGGGTATTCGCCGAATGGCAGCATCCGAGGGCTTCGCAGGGCAATGGCCGCCCTGCTTGTAGGAAAAGGACTACAAGGAAGTCAGAAAAACCTGCCTTGCATTGCGAAATGCACATCGCTTTCACCAGTGGCATATTGTCACTGCAGCGCGGTCCAACAGGGGAAAGGGACATGGAGCGGCAGTTGTTTCGGCAACAGGTCGTAGAGGCGAAGTCTGCTAAGTCATTTGGGGCGGTCCGCTTGGCCACTCCGCTCTCATTTCAACTGTCTGCAGCAGCTGCGCTAGTGATGGGTGGGAGCATTCTGCTGTGGCTTCTACTTGGAACCTACACTCGGCGCGAGCACGTCGATGGAAATCTGATTCCTCAAGCGGGCCTTATCAATGTCACCGCCCGGAGCACCGGCGTGGTGTCGTCCGTCGAGGTGTTTGACGGCGACCTCGTAAAAAAGGGTGATGCGCTCGTATCTCTTTCCGGAGAACGAAGTAGCAAATCCATGGGGAACACCTCGGCTGATATCAGCCAAACGCTACGTAGCCAGCAAGAGCAGTTGTCCGAGGAACTTAAGAATACACAGCGTCTGGCAGACGAACAGCGGACCGACTTGGAAATGCAGCAGCGCATGCTCGAACGAGAGATTGAGCAGGTCGGCGATCAAATCGGCATCGAGCAGCGAGAAGCATCCGACCAAGAAAACCTTCTGCGGCGGATCGAGAGCTTAGGTCCTAAAGGCTACATTTCAGCATTGCAAATCCAGCAACAGCGCACGCAAGAGATGGATGCCGAGCAGCAGGTTAAAGCGCTCGAACGGCAGCGTACCGAGTCGCTACAGCAGCTTAAGGGCGTTCAAGACCAACTGACGCAACTTCCATTAGTCACGCAAGGGAAGCTTGACGAGACGCGTCGGGAGATCGAGCAAAACACCGCGACGCTCGCCCAAAATGAAGCTGATCGGGAGTCGATCATTTCGACACCCGAAGATGGCCTGGTAACAGCGGTGCTAGCGAAGCCTGGTCAGTCCGTCTCGCCTGGACAGACACTTATGTCCGTCATGCCAAAAGGGTCGTCGTTACAGGCGCAGCTATTCGTTCCGAGCAGCGCTATCGGTTTTGTTCACGTAGGAACACCCGTCGTGCTGCATTACCAAGCGTTTCCGTATCAGAAATTCGGCATCCAGCATGGCTCGGTTGTGGATGTCTCCAGGAGTGCGCTGACGCCGGTAGAAATTGGGACGGCTTTGGGTCGTCAGGCGCCGCCGGAACCGCTCTATCGAATCGTGGTGGCGCTTCAATCCCAGGCGGTCCAGGCTTACGGCAAACCCGAAGCATTGAAACCCGGAATGCTGCTGGACGCGGACCTGCTTCTCGATAAGCGCCGTATTTTTGAATGGATCTTCGAGCCTCTTTTTGGCATGGGACGTCGCTGGGCGAGTGCCGGATGATGAAACCAACGAATTCCGAAGCTGTGACCGGTGGTCGAGGCTCAACCGGCGATTTCGGGGGCTCGGTCGAACTGTCCTCGATGTTGCGGTTCAAGCGTGCCAGGCGTCTGCCGCTGATCCGCCAAAGCGAGGCCTCCGAGTGCGGCCTAGCTTGCCTTGCGATGATTGCCGGCTATTACGGACACCACGTCACGTTACCTCATCTGCGACAGCGTTTTGCCCTGTCCTTGAAGGGCGTGAATCTGGCGCGGCTGATCGAAATGGCACAGGAAATCGGCTTTTCTTCACGCCCGATACGGGCGGAGATCGATGAGATTTATCTTCTTTCAACCCCGTGCATTGTGCATTGGGATATGGACCACTTTGTGGTGCTTGCGAAAGTCGAGCGCAGAAGCATCACCATATTTGATCCTGCTGTAGGGGAACGGACGATCTCGTTCGCCGAAGCCGGTTTGCATTTCACCGGTATCGCGCTGGAATTGACCAAGGGGCCGAATTTTCAAAGGAAGCGCCCCGATCCCCCGGTGTCCCTCAGAGCCCTTGCCGGTTCGGTACACGGCTTGGGAAAGGCGCTGACGACAATCTTCGGGCTGGCGCTGGCACTTGAAATCTTTGCGCTGCTCACTCCGCAGTTTTTACAGATGATCGTGGATCAGGTGCTTGCTGACGGCGATCATGATCTTCTGACGTTCCTGGGTTTGAGCTTTCTATTGCTGTTGTTCTTGCAGGTGACTGTATCGGCGGTCCGCACTTGGACGGTCATGTGGCTCAACGCCAACATCACTCTGGGATGGACCGGAAACGTCTTTCAACATTTGCTGCGCCTGCCACAGGCATATTTTCTAAAGCGTCACATGGGTGATGTGGTGTCGCGCTTCGGAGCCGTGGACGCCATCCAACGAACGCTGACCACTCAGTTCGTCGGCGTGATTCTGGACGGCATCATGGCGATCTTCACGCTGGCCGTGATGGCCCTCTACAGTCCCATGCTCACCGCCATCACGATCCTGGCAATGGCCCTCTATGGGATGTCACGAGTGCTGTATTTTCGTGTGTATCGCGAATCCAATCTGAGCCAAATTGTGGTCGCCGCTAAACAGCAAAGCCACCTTATCGAATCTGTCCGGGGGGCACAGACCATCAAACTGTATGGACAGACCGCTCGCCAGACGGCGCGGTACTTGAATGCTACGGCCGACACGGTCAATACCTCGATCGCGGTGCAGCGGTTGAATCTGCTGTTTGGCTCACTGAACAGTGTAACCAGCGGCGTGCAACGTATTGTCATTCTTTGGCTGGGTGCATGGCTTGCTCTGAAATCGCAATTCAGCGCAGGTATGCTGATGGCCTTTGTGGCTTACTCGGATCAGTTTACCGGGCGCGCGGGTAGCTTGATCGATTATCTGGTCCAACTGCGTTTGACCCGCCTGCAGGGGGAGCGCCTGGCAGACATTGTGCTCAGTCCAACCGAGAGTTTCGGCGAGGGAAGCTACGCGGATGTCGTGCCGGAGGCTTCCATCAAGTTCGACAACGTGAGTTTTCGCTACGCGGACGGTGATCCGTGGGTGGTTCGCAATTGCTCGTTTGAGATCAAAGCTGGTGAGTCCGTGGTCATTACAGGCCCGTCAGGGGCGGGAAAGAGTACGTTGGTGCGCCTCATGCTGGGCCTCATCGATCCGCAGCAGGGGTCCGTAATGGTCGGAGGCATCGATATCAGGCACTTTGGGAAGGATGCCTATCGCAAGATGATCGGTAGTGTCATGCAGGATGACACCCTTTTCGCCGGCTCGATTGCTGACAACATCAGCTTTTACGACGAACACGCGACTCCCGAGCGGATTCAAGTGGCGGCGCGTCAAGCGTGCCTGCACGATGAGATCATGAGAATGCCCATGGGATATCAGACGCTCGTGGGCGATATGGGTTCCGCGCTCTCCGGCGGCCAGCAGCAGCGAGTGCATCTCGCCAGAGCGTTCTATCGCAAACCAAAAATGCTTGTTTTGGATGAGGCATCGAGTCATCTGGACGCGTCGCGCGAGATGAAGATTAATGAGGAAATCGAAAAGCTAAACGTGACGCGTATTGCTATCGCGCATCGCATAGAAACGGTGCGAGCAGCTAAACGAGTGTTTGTATTTCTGGATGGAAAGGTAGTGGAGACGCAAGTGGAAGCTTCTGCGGAAGTGGAAATCGCGTGATACAAGTCGGGCGGATGGCATTAGCTCCTGCTGCTTGTGATGGCCTTAACCGATGGAGGAAGAAATGCGTAAACACGTAGTGATGAAGTGGGTGGTCGTTTCTCTGACCATGCTGGTGAGTGGAGGCGCATTTGCCGGATCTTGTTCTGCGCTCACACAGGCGATGAAGGAACAAGCGCAAGCAGCGTCTGCCAAGGGGGACGTTAACGGTGCGTTGGAGTTCGCTGCAATGACGGGGGACGTCAACGGCGTGCGCGCCGCTGTGGACGCACTAAAGCGAAACGAACCCTCAGCGACGGAAAATTCAAGCGTCCTCAAAGCCTTGAATAAGGCGCTCTACGATGCGGCGATGGTTGGGCAAGTATCAACCATACAGGCCCTTGCCAATGCGGGCGCGAATGTAAAGGCGGCCGACGCGCCCGCGCTCATTGGTGCTGCCGAGTGCGGGCAGATTGAAAGCATGCGGGCGCTGGTGAAATTGGGTGCCGATGTGTCGCAGCGCGCTGCTATCGAAGTTCAGGCCAATGTGCCCAGCACGCCCCTAGAGACGGCGCTTGGCGGAAATCAGTTCAAGGCCGCGGCTTGGCTACTCAATCAAGGCGCGGACACATGCTCGGCACAGACTCGCAGTCGGCTGGGCCGCTTCATACAGAGCCCGACCGTGAGGAAGGGGCTGTCTACCGAAGACTTCAGCAGGCTTCGGTGCAAGTCGTAGGAAGAGTGCTTAAACCAATCGTGTGCAATCTGACAGAAGGATATTGAAATGAGAGCAGTGCGAGCAGAAGAACTGAAATATATCGCCGGAGGACTTATACCTCCAGGTGGCGGTGGAGGCGGCGGCGGCGGTGGTGGCGGCGGGGGCTCCGGGGGTGGCGGTGATAGCGGTGTGACAGAAGCCGAATTGGAAAATGGCTTGAAATCCGCACTGGACCTGGGGTCGGAAGGTCTGCTGGATACCGGCCTGGTGGGTGCGGCGTTCAAGGATACCGATTGGGCAGCGATGCTCGCGGATGTCAACAGCACACTCTTTCAACAGGGCGAACACGACTACACCACATTTGAGAACAGTGGTATTGGCGAGCACGATCCGCCGCAATACATCAACGTCATCCAGTGGAATCACATCGATTGGCATGCGTACGACAATGGAGGCAAAGCGACTCCGGCGCAGGCCATGCAGAATCTGCTTAACGACATCAATAACCACCATCACGTGTCGCTCGATCCAAACACGACACAGAGCGGCGTGAACTACGGCGCCTACGTGGGCGGGTGGGATGACGATGGTGCGGACGGTGAGTTTATTGCAGTGAACGCCAACTTCACCGTCTTCGACCCGTCGGTGACGGTAGGTGATCTGGTCGATATCTGAGCCGACGTTGCAACCGTGACCGTGATGCCACGGTATCACGGTCACCCTGTTCTGCTGCTTTCGAAGAGAAAAGTGTCCATGACCTCACGGGACGACGCTGCTCGAGCGCGCGAGAGACCGCAACGCGTATCATCTGGCGCCTGTCCGGCGACGGTCGAGGACGGGGCGTTTTCTCGTCTTCCGTCGGAGTCCTTTGTACCGTTCAAGGCTCGGCGGCTCAGTCATGCATCGCTGATTTACAGAGATGAGATTCTCGGGCCATCAGCCGAGCGGATCGTCGGTGAGTTCGGATTCGCAGTTCCCTCCGAGCTTGATCGGGACGGTTTCGGGAAGGAGACCCGGACATTTCATGCCGATCGTTACGGAGGGCTTGGCGTATCGCGGCACGGCGGAAGTGGTCGGTGCGGTGCGGCTGGACGGTGGCAAATCAAGGGCATCGGTCGTACCCCGTTGCTTGATCGCCAACCTACTGAGTCCTTTTTTTGGCACTCCCATGGCGGCGTCGCGCTCAGTGATGGGCTACAGGAGGTGATATGGAGCCGTCTGTTTCAGACAGCCCTTCCTTATGGTGCAGTCGAATCACCGGCACTCATCGCTACCAACACAAAAACCTGGTTCGAACATGAGATTGGCGAAAAGGGGCAGGCGCCGCGCGTTTTGATAGTGCGCGACCAGGCGATTCGTCCTGCGCACTTCGAGCGATCTGTCCATTTCAGTTTAAAACCGGTGGGGCGCGTCAACGACGATACGGAACGGGTGCGAGCTGCCATATTCCACTTGCCCACACTTCTCCCCCAGCCTCGGCATCGATCTGTGCTTTCGCAGCATGATGCCTGTGAGGCGTTGGAAAGCGGTCTGCAGGAAATGCTTCGTCGCTTCGCGGCCCAGATCGCCGTCTCGCAGTCCAAGCGATTAGTTCACGGTGCGCTCGGGTCCGCCAATTTTTGTCTGGATGGTCGGTATATTGATTTCGGGACAGCGTGTCAATTTCCACATTACCTCGATTCGCGCAGTTACAAACTTCCGGATAATTTGCCGACGTTTTGGAGACAGCGAAATCAACCCGCTGAAATCGTGGACAGCCTGTGCTTTTATATCAATAAATACTTTCCGTTCAGCGAAGGTCGCAGGAAGCTCAAGTCAAAAGTGTTTATTGATGGGTACTTTGATTCCTACCGCGATGCACTGCACCGATCATTGCTGTCCTTGTGTGGTTTTCCGGAGCATTTGATTAGCAAAGTGTCTTCAAGGAGCGAACTCAGGCTCTTGGCGGGACTCCTTTTCAGCCATGTACGCAAACGCCGCGGAGTGGTGCTTCCGGCACAGAGTGATCTTCGTGTCTTGGGGCCGAACGACCTGGAGCATCTGCTACGACTGTTCATGAGCGTTGACATTTTGAGGGGCGATGACTCCCGGTCCAATTCTGGCGATGTCAGTGCGCAGGATGAGATGTTTGCTGAGGTCTACAGACGAGCGACTCGAGTCATCGCTGAAGAGGCGGAAAAGGAAGGGGTGAGCGTTCATGCTCTCGGAAGGATGATGAGACTTCACATGGCAAAGCAATTGGTGTTCATGCCAGAGTTGTCGCGCGATGGCATGAGAACGAACAATATCGAATTGATGAGCAATTTCGATGCCGGTGTGGTTGGCAGAGATGATATCCAGCGATACGTCGACGAGCTCTGTTGGCGCGGGATGGTTCTTTTCGCGCCGATTGGCGATTTCCGTACGCTTCTGTGGCGAGACCGCGGAAATGAGTTGCTGTTTGACGCCAGGCAAGACTGTTTGGTGTTGCAAAGGGTGAGCGGACAAAGCGCAACGCGCTACTCGTTGAATGACTCGACCGTTCCGTATGTGTCAGAGGCGAGTCTGCTGTTGGGGCTATCTCTGCCTGACATGGCGGCGATGGCACCGGCGCACTGAACTATGGACCATTTCTTTGAAAAGCTTGGCATTGCGACGCGGCTTTTAGCGGAAGCCGATCTGCGTGGTTCTATTCATAGTGGCTACATCGTCTCGAATATCATGGTCGCTATCGCTCATGAACAGATTCGGTTCGGCTTCGACGACGCCGCACGTCCGATTTGTTTTTGGACTTGGGCCTATCTGGCTGCCGATGTTGAGCGACGCATATTGTCCTCGAACGACGCTTCCCTTCATTTGAGCGAATGGAATGAAGGTGGCAACCTCTGGATCATTGATTTCGTCGCGCCGCACGGCCATCTGCGGTCCATCATCGAGTACATGCACCGGTACTTTTCTCCGGGGCATTCCAGGGGCTATTCGATGAGACGTCGTGAGGACGGTGCGGTGCGCAAAATCAACGGGTGGGACTGTGGACGCGCTCAGAAGTTGAACCAGACTGAGTTTAGATTACCGGATACGGCGTTCGCGGACAGCAAAACGTCGTGGTTGGAACAGAAGAGGGCGCGGTAAGAGGAAGAGTGTTCTCGAACTAAAATTCAAGAGGAGGGGCAATGATCGCTGTTGCTAGTGTTTCGCGCGATAGTTCATCCGAGTCGACTAGACAGGTTATAAAACCTGGGCTTCGTGCAGTGGTCATAACGGGCATTGCGGCGCTGGCATTGTCGGTCGGTTGGCCCGCCTATAGCTCAACCATTGGCGACCCGGGTCGCTTTGCTTCCTATAATAGACAGGGTCTTCCAAGCAATCGTTTGATGCGAGGGCTTGGAGACCCCGATCGGATCGAACGACGGGAGGATGGCACCTCGATATTTTGGTATCGCTGGATCGTTGAGCGGCGTGATGGTCACATCGCGGCACGCGGAATGGCAGCGTTCTCATTTGCTAAGAACAGTAGGTTGAATGGATTTGAGATCCTGACGATGGATGAGAAAGGCAAATACGTCGATTCAACGCTTGATTCGATTTTAAGCCTTGCAAAATGATGAGGTGGCTGCTGCGAGGGAAAGGTGTCGCCTGCGCGTAGCGGCGGGGGCATTCACCCACAACCTTGGTTTACTAGTGAAGGCGAGATCACAGCGCTGCCTGTAGGTCGGCCAGCGTGATCATCAGCACCAATGGGTCAAGCGGCGACGGATCGAAGCCGAGCCGTTCGTAAAACGCCTTGGCATCGGCAGAGAGCGCATGCACCAGCAGACCGCGCACGCCAATCGCGTCGGCGGCCTGCAGGACACGACGGCCGGCATCTTGCACGAGAGCGCGGCCGATGCCTTTCCCTTGCTGCGATTGGTCTACCGCCAAGCGGCCGAGTACCACCACAGGAACCGGGTCCGGCATATTGCGCCGGAACCGGCCCGGTGCTGCCTCAACCGTCACGGCACTGGCTGCGAGCGAATAGTAGGCCACCACGCGAGCACCTTCGCAGACGACGAATGTGCGGGATGCCCCGCTGCTTTGATTCTTTAGGGCGCGCCGCTTCAGCCAGGTGTCCAGTGTTTCGACGCCGGATTGAAAGGGCTCTACATCGTGCTGCGGCCCGAGCGGTTCGGGCGCGGCAAGGGTCACACCTTCTCCCAGGGGGCAGGGGTCTGCATGGTTTTACGCAGGCGTTCATTTGGCCGCGGCGGCATGTCCAGGCGGGCCAGGAAGGCAGCGTAAGCCTTCGCGTCGGCCGTGATGCTGGTTCGGTCCAACAACGCTTCCTCGGCGGCCGCGCGCGCAGCATCCAGCACGAACGAGGTGCGGTTCTTTCCTCGCGCTTTGGCCGCCCGGTCGATCAAGCTTCGTTCCTCGGGCTTGATCCGAAGGTTGAGCGCTTCCCGCTTGGGATGGTCGGTGGTGGTGGACATGGCGCAGGCTCCTGTGTTTCGCCTAGTCTACCATGCTGTAACGACATCGTCATTACAGCTAGACCATGCCGTCGCGCTTTATGCCTTCGAGCGCCCAGGGGTGGCCCGTTGCTGCTACTGAGGTCCGATTTTACTTATGCACGTGGGAGGTAGGCGGGCATATCAGAGCGTGCGTTGGTATTTCTGTTGGTATAAATACTCATGGAGTTTAGAAAAGTATTTATACATCAATAGGTTATGGAGCGATATGGATGCCTCTCTCCGCCACTAACGCAAAGACGCCCGAGCGGGCGTTTTTGCGTTAGTGGCGCCGATAATGTTTCGCGAGCGAGCATTTGTTGTCCATGATGAAGGCGGTGCAGGTCAGCGAATAACTGTTCTGCAGCGAAGACATGCAGCAGCCGACGATACCGGACTCAGTCATCGCGTTGCGGGATTCGGCCTACGTAGCTGGCGCGTGGGCGAATCAAGTTACCGCCTTCCTGTTGTTCCAATGCATGCGCCAGCCAGCCCGCCATGCGGCCGGCTGCAAACATTGAAAGCGCAGCATCGGCGTCCAGGTCATAGGCCGAAGCAATAGCGGCCAGTGCAAAATCCAAGTTGGGTCGCCGACCGCATTGTGATTGCGTCGTGTCAACGAGCTGCTGAATGGCCGATAATTTCGCGGGACGCGGATGCGTCGCATGCAAAGCGTCCAACAAAACCTTCGCGCGCGGATCACCCTCATCGTAGAGCGGATGCCCAAAGCCGGGCAGGACATCACCGCGGCGAAGTCGCTCGCGCACGCGTTCAGCAGGTTTTTGTTCGCGCAGTATCTCTTGAATGAAGGCGTGCGCCCGTCGAACTGCGCCGCCATGATGCGGCCCGGAGAGCGTCACTAAGCCTGCGCACACTGCGGCGTGCAGGCTGCTTCCGGTCGACGCAGCCACGCGCGTTGCAAAGGACGATGCATTCAGTTCGTGGTCTGCACACAATACCAGGGCACAACGTACCAGTTCGAACAAGTTGGCTTCATCCTTATGCCAGCTTGTAACCATCACGTGATGTATCGGCTGAGTGTTCCATTGGGTTGCACATAAAAGCGCTGCTGTTCCACGCAGCAATCGCGCCGCTTCGTAGCGACGATGACGTGGATTCGTGCTGTGTGCGTGAGTCGCGTCAAGGGCGAGCAGTGGTAATGCAGCGAGGGTCCTTTCAAGCGGAGGTAGATGAGGTTGTTGCAATAACAGCGCTATGGCGTCGGACCATTGATGCGGCAACGCGACAGCAAACGGATCGTAATCTCCGCAGTCCCACAGGAGTCGAGCTGCGTCTTCCAGCGTGCTGCCGCCCTTTGCCAGTGCTATGGCCGATTCGCCGCGGTAGTAGTGCCCGTGCGAACGAATCAGCGAGATTCGGGTTTCCATCACCGGCAAGCCCCAGGCAAGACTGTGTGCGGCCCCTTGAGCTGCGCCACGGCCAGCTTGCTTTCGTTCGATCAGTTGCTCGACATCGCTGGCGCTGTATTCGCGACTGCGGCGGTCGGCGGCGGGACGAGAGTCGATTCGGCCGCGGCTTACATAGGCATAGAGCGTGGCAAGGCTGACGCCAAGCTTCGCTGCGGCCACTTGGGCAGAAAGGTAATCCGTACGCATGTATATATATTGATCCTATCAATCAAGATTGATCAACATATTTTGGCGTGCGAAAGTGGAGTCATCCCCATCGCCTACGCGCCTCCCCATGTCCCGTTGGAATTGGCAAACAGTGTGCTTACCCCACAAGATTTGGGAGGTGGATGGCCCGGTCCTTGTCGTATGCGCCTTCATGACGTCACTAGTACTTGTCATGGCTGGCTTATGTCATTGGCATGGTGGCGGCGCGCAAGATCTGTCGCGTGTTTCCTGCGCGTTCGGCGGGCAGGTACTGCGCCGCGACATGGCCGTAGTGAGCAATCACTTACAATTTACTGTTTTGGAGAACCACGATGACTCAGCTTGATTCTGCTGGCTCCCGTTTTCGCGCTGCGCTCGCTGCCGAAAATCCCTTGCAGGTGATTGGGGCGATCAATGCCAATCATGCGTTGCTCGCTCAACGGGCGGGATATCGGGCTATTTACCTTTCCGGCGGTGGTGTCGCGGCAGGGTCGCTTGGCTTGCCGGATCTGGGTATCAATACGCTGGATGACGTGCTGACGGACGTGCGTCGCATTACCGATGTCTGCGATCTGCCGCTGATGGTAGATATCGATACGGGGTTTGGACCGAGTGCATTCAATATTGCACGTACGGTGAAAAGCTTGATCAAGTTCGGCGCTGCCGCTTGTCACATCGAGGATCAGGTGGGCGCCAAGCGCTGTGGCCATCGCCCGGGTAAGGAAATCGTGCCAGCGGCTGAGATGGCCGATCGCGTCAAGGCGGCTGCGGATGCCAAGACGGATTCCAATTTTTTCCTGATTGCGCGTACTGACGCTATTGCGGTGGAAGGTGTCGACGCTGCCATTGAGCGTGCGGTGGCATGTGTCGAAGCAGGCGCGGATGGCATCTTTGCCGAAGCTGCCTACGATGTGCCGACTTATCGGCGCTTTGTCGATGCGGTTAAGGTGCCGGTGCTTGCCAACATCACCGAGTTTGGCAAAACGCCGCTGTTCAGCGTCGATGAATTGCGTGCCGCCGGTGTCGGTATCGTGCTTTATCCGCTTTCTGCATTCCGCGCGATGAATAAGGCGGCGGAAACGGTTTATGAAGCAATTCGGCGCGACGGCCATCAGCGCAACGTGGTGGACATGATGCAGACCCGTGAAGAACTTTACGAGCGCATCGGCTATCACGATTACGAAAAAAAGCTGGATGCGCTGTTTGCCGACAAGCAATAAATCGACCTGATTTCCAGTGGCCAAGTTTCGTTGACGGTCACGACTGATGTATCGCACCCTGGAGCACTACCGATGAGCGAACAATCCACAACCGCCCCCAAGCCGAAGAAATCCGTTGCCCTGTCGGGTGTGACGGCGGGCAATACAGCCCTGTGCACGGTTGGCCGCAGTGGCAATGACCTGCACTACCGTGGCTATGACATCCATGATCTGGCAGCCAAGGGCTGTTTTGAAGAAGTGGCGTACTTGCTGGTGCATGGCGTGCTGCCGAACTGGGCCGAGTTGAATGCTTATCGCGCCAAGCTCAAGCGCCTGCGTGGATTGCCGGCGCCGATCAAGAGCGCACTGGAACTGCTACCTGCGGCCACGCATCCGATGGACGTGCTGCGCACCGGTTGTTCGGTGCTGGGCACCGTGCTGCCTGAGAAAGAGGATCACAGCATTACCGGCGCCCGCGACATCGCCGACCGCCTGATGGCCAGCTTTGGTTCGATGCTGCTGTATTGGTACCACTTCAGCCACAACGGCAAGCGCGTCGAAACAGAAACAGAGGACGAGTCGATCGCAGCGCATTTCTTGCATCTTTTGCACGGCAAGAGGCCGAGTGAACTGCATGCACAGTCGCTGGATCGCTCGTTGGTGCTATATGCCGAACACGAGTTCAACGCGTCTACCTTCACAGCACGCGTCATCGCCGGCACCGGCTCAGACATGTACTCATCCATCACCGGCGCGATCGGGGCCTTGCGCGGTCCCAAGCACGGAGGCGCGAATGAAGTGGCCATGGACATCATTGCCCGCTATCGCAATGCTGCAGACGCAGAAGCGGATATCCGTGCGCGCGTGGAACGCAAGGAGATCATCATCGGCTTCGGCCACCCTGTTTATACGGTGTCCGATCCGCGTAACGAGATCATCAAGGAAATTTCGCGCAAGCTTTGCACGGACGGTGGCAACCCCACCTTGTTTGAGGTTTCCGAGCGTATCGAAAAGCTTATGTGGGAGCAGAAAAAAATGTTCCCCAACCTCGATTGGTACTCTGCCAGCGCCTATCACATGATGGGTGTGCCGACGGCCATGTTCACTCCGCTGTTCGTCATTGCGCGCACATCCGGATGGAGTGCACACGTTATCGAGCAACGTGAAGATGGCAAGATCATTCGGCCCAGTGCGAATTACACCGGGCCGGAAGACCGCGCCTATACGCCAATAGAAAAGCGTTGATCGTTGATTAGGTGTCGTGGATATAAAAAAGGGCCTTCGGGCCCTTTTTTACGGCTTTTTTTATCCATAGGTGTTGCAGCAGCGATACATGAGTGATGCAGGCGGGCGGCTCGTGTAATGCGCGGTCTTTTTGCGGCACACAGCGGCAAACAAAGCGTGTTCGAGGTTTGTGATGTTCGCGTTGTTTCATGCGCGTTGCACTTTTCACATTTCACCACCTTTGCACGTGAGTGATGCGACGGACGCAATCCATTGATTTGCCTCGTTGCTTTAATTTCTGATGCGCTTTTGCCGGCGTGGCACGCGGTTTGCCTCATTCAGTAGCTGCATGAGGTGAAAAACCAGGGGGTTATTGCATTCGTTCCGGGAGGAATACATATGCGCAAGACTCTTCTTTTTACGGCATTGACGCTTGGCTTGGGACTTGCTCTCCCGGCTATGGCACATAACAGCCAAGATCCGAGTCAGATCAACAACTCCAGCACCCACACCAAGACCATCACCACCAGCGGTGACGATCGCAATAATTCCGGCGACGTCTACAGCGACGGGATGGGGACTTCGGCGGCGAACAATGGTGCAACGGCCACCTCCACGGTCAGCGATGCATTCAATACCAGCAAGGCTATTGCAAAGACCGACCTTAATGGGGCCGTGAGCAATGTTTCCGTCTGGGGCATCGGTAATTCTGCCGTGAACAATGGAAATGCCAACGGTGGCAAGGGTGGCAGTGGTGGCAACGGCTTTGGAGGCAAGGGCTATGGCGGGGACGGCGGTGCCGGCGGATACGGTGGCGACTCCCATGCGCGTAGTGGCCATGCGGGCGGTTCCGGCTCAAGCAGTGGCGATGCTTATTCAGGTAGCGGAGCAAACGGCGCCGGTGCATGGGGCGATGGCGGTGACGCATACGCTAATGCCCACAGGCATAGCAATAGTGGCAACGCCACTGCAGGGAACAGCGCGAGTACCGGCGGCTCCAACACTGCGGGCTCGGCGACATCCACCAGTGGTAGCAGCAGCGCCACAGGAGGAACCAGTGGCATGGTCGCGAGCGCGGGAGGAAACGGTGGCGCAGGCGGTAGCGGTGGATCGGGCATGGGTGGCGCGGGAAGCGGTGCCTCGGGCGGTAATGGCGGTAATGGCGGAGAGAACCTGGCGGATGCTGGCAGCTTCGATATGTCCAACACGATGGACAGCGCTGCAGCAGCGGCGGCGGGAATCACCACCATTGCACAGAACAGCGGCGCAGCCGCTTTAATCCAGCAAGGCGTTACGGTTCAGGCGAATCTGAACGTAGGCGGCCATTGAGTCCAACTGTCCGACTGGTGTAGTGGAGCGCGCATCGCTCCACTACGTCCAGGGCTGGCCAGCGGTGAATTCCGCTGGCCAGCATAGGGTCGTATGCGATGCGCCGATCAGAACTGGAGTGATGCCATGGCTCACGCAAATCCCGTCATAGGGCTGGTGCTGTTGTGCATTACCGGGGGGGCGCTCGCGGCAAATCCATCGCATGTGAACCATGAGCAGAACAAAGGTGACAGGTCTGCAATGCCGTCGGTGATGGTGGATGGCTTTGGCGCCGCGGTAAGCGGTAACACGCTGCAGCACTACGTCGGTGCCGGCCTCGTGCAGGACACTATGACGATGACTGGCGCGGTGACAGGGAATAGCGCTACGCAAGTCAATACGGGTGCCAATTCCATTACGGGTGACTCCTTTTCAGGTGCTTCAGGCTTGCCCACCGTCATCCAGAACACTGGCAATAATGTGCTCATTCAAGATGGCGTGATCGTCAACGTGCAGTTGAAGCCATGAAGCTTTCGCTCACATCACTCATCGTCATCTTGCTTGCGTGTACTCCGATGCATGGTTTGCGTGCGGCCAACATGGCGCTGAACGATAACGCCGGGCAAACCTACAGGTTGCACATCACTACGCTGAAGGAAGTGAAGTATCGCAACACCATTCATCAAAGGTACGACTTCAGTTGTGGTTCGGCGGCAGTGGCAACGCTATTGACCTACCAATATGACTATCCGGTCAATGAACAGGCCGTGTTTGAACAAATGTACTCGCACGGCGATCGCAAGAAGATCAACAAGGAAGGTTTTTCATTGCTGGATATCAAGCTCTATCTGGCGAGTCTGGGTTTCGAAGCCGATGGTTTTCATGCGAGTCTTGAACAGCTGCAGCGGGCGAATTTACCCGCGATCGTGCTGATTGAAGACCGCGGCTATCACCATTTTGTGGTGATCAAGGGTGTGCGCTACGGGCGCGTGCTGGTGGGCGATCCCGCCCGCGGTGCCCGTGCAATTCCGTTGACCCATTTTTACCAGTTATGGAAGAACGGACTGGTTTTCGTTATCCATAACCGACGCGATCTGGCGCATTTCAATACTGATAGCGATTGGCGCAATGCGCCGATTGCACCGTTGGGAATAGGGATTGATCGTCGTGGGTTGGACACGATCACCCTATCCAAATACGGACCTGGCGATATATGAGGTGACCTGTCATGTCTTATGGTCTCTCGTTGCGCGTAATCACCCTATTGGGTGTGTGGGGATGTGTAGCCGTAGCGCACGCACAGCAACATGTGTCTGTTACCCGCTCGGTGGAAGGCCTGGGTATTCCGGTTCCAATGGAGCGGCTGGCCAATACACGTGGGGGCTTCGATCTGGGAGATGGGTTGAACATATCGTTTGGAATTGAACGGGCGATATATGTCGATGGCAACTTGGTGACCTATCTCAACGTTTCGATTCCCGACATTGCGCATATCACTACTCAACAAGCGATGGCACTGGCTACGGCACTCAGCACAGTTAACGTGCAGATTGGTCCTGGCAACACCTTCGATCCTTCTTCGACAACGCCGGCCAGTATGAGCGCAGCGGGGCAAGTTCCCGTGAATGCTCAAGCCGGCAGCAGCGGTGTCAACGCCGTGCCTGCGACGCAATCAAATATGGCGACGGTGATTCAAAACGCGTTGAGCAATCCCGCTGTACGTAGCAGTGTGACTCCTTCGTCGCTGTCGCAAGCGAACGCCGCCACTGTTATTCAAAACACAGTGGATAACCAAGTTATCAGCAGCCTTACTACGTTGAATGTAGCAGTCAATGCGTTGAATGCCCTTCGTAATCAAGGGCTGCAGCAGAGCTTACAGGCATCACAATGGCAGGCTCTGTCGCATTGATGCGGGCATGTGCGGGTACTGTTTTGCGGGGAGAACAGCATGAACAAGAAGGAACGGAAGTCTAAGCGCGTTGCCTCAACCCAAGCATGGGCTTGTGCTGCCGGCTGCGCCGGGCTCATGCTCTTTTGCGGCTTAGCGGTTGCGCAAGAGGCAACAAGCACCACCGCGTCGTCTCAAGGGGACGATGCCTCCTCGCCAGCTATACGCCAACGTTTGGCGGAGCAGGGAGCTCGCATCGAGACGATGCGTGGCCAGATCGAGGCTTTGCAGCGACAGCTTGCGCAGCAAGAAGCGGATTACAGAGCGCTGCGTCACGCCGTGGGCATGGATGTATTGGCGAGCCAGCGCGGAGGCAGTATCGCGGCCGGTGGCGCAGGGGCTGCAGCATTGTCGATGCCCTCGCCGGATGCTTCCGCGGCGATACAGGCGCAACAAGGCTCGTCGACGCCTGCCGCACCTGTTGGTCAGGCGCCAGCAGAAAATTCACGCCCGCCCGAGGTGGCTCCTATTTTTCAGCAGCCTGGCGTACTCACTCCAAAGGGGAAAGTAGTCATTGAGCCGACATACCAGTTCGGTTATTCCACCGCCGATCGCGTGGCTTTGGTGGGATACACCATCATTCCGGCCATTCTGATCGGGCTGATCGATGTGCGTCAGGTGCGCAGTACGACCCAGACGGCCATTCTCACGGGCCGCTACGGCATCACCAATCGTCTGGAGTTGGAGGTTCGTATTCCGTATGTTTACACGCATACGGATACAGTAAGCCGCGAGGTGCTTACAGGGACGGCGGAAAACAATGTATTCAGTTCCAGTGGCAAGGGTTTAGGCGACGTCGAGGCGACGATTCGCTATCAGATCAATAACGGCGGTGCGGACAAGGCTTATTACATAGGGTGGTTCCGCTTCAAGTCGCGTACCGGCACTGATCCATTTGAGGTACTGACGGACTGTGTGACACGCTGCGTACAAAATCTCACGGGCACCGGTTTGCCGTTACGCCAGCCGACAGGTTCCGGGTTCTATACCTTGCAGCCAGGATTGACCTGGTTGTTTCCTTCCGATCCAGTGGTGTTTTTCGGTAACTTCAGTTATCTGTACAACGTCGAGCGCCATAACGTCTACGAACATATTCTTCTCGGAGGCACGCAATATCTCGGCAACGTGAAGATGGGCAATGAAGCCGACATCAGCATCGGCATGGGCATGGCGCTTAACGACAAGGCTTCTCTCAGTATTGGCTACGACCAGACCTTCATCGGCACGACTTATGAATCCGGGCAAAAGCTACCGGGCTCGACGAAGGTATGGCTTGGCTCCTTGCTGATCGGCGGCTCTTATCGTTTCAATGAGAAGCACACACTGAATTTCACGCTCGGTGTCGGCGTGACGCGGGATACACCCGATACCACGCTGATCGTGCGTGTCCCCATGACGTTCTGACGACAGCGAGCGGCTAGGTACGGATATCCGTGCACTAATTCTCTTGCTGCATGGGTGTATTTGGTTGAATGCAGTATTCGTGTGCAGAAAAATGCCGCGATTTCCACGGTGTGTGCACAACCTGGCTCCCTAGTATCCGAAGCGAAAGGCTTTCGTCCTTTTTGGCAACGCCGTGCAGTCGTTTCGGCGCTTTCGTTGAAGGAGCTATGGAGTCCCATTATGCGTTGTGCCGCTTCAACACGCAGCTGCCGCTGCTTTGTATTCGCCGTTCTGGCTTTGTCGGCAGGAACAGCAACAGCCGATAACGCAGATCCGGATGTTTCCCCTGCACTCGATCGCATCAGCTTATGGCTCGGTGGCTATTACGCCGATACAAGCACGACCATCAGTGCAGGTTTGAATAATCCGAACGTCAAGGGTCGACTCAATCTCCAGCATGATCTTGGCTTTCCATCGCATCAGACTGTGCCGCGTGCGCGTTTTGATTTTCTCCTGGGCGAAAGCCAGGGTTTTTCGTTCGACTACTACCAGATCGATCAATCGCGCACTAAGTCGCTCAGTACGGCCGTCGGCTTCAATGGGAATACGTTCGGTGCGTCTGCTTCAGTAACCGGTCGCATCGATTTTGATTTTGGCAGTGCCGCCTATCGATGGTGGTTCGGCCATGGAATCGACGTGTTCGGTATAGGCGTGGGTGCTGCTTATTATCGAGTGCATGCGGGTATTAGCGGCGAAGCGACGCTCCATGCTGGTCCTTTTGGGCAGGCGTCGGGATACACCTCGGCCTATACCACTGAAAGTGCATGGGCGCCGGAGCTGCAGCTGGGTTGGCGGCACGCGTTCAGCAATAATCTGCGCATGTACTTCAACGCTTCAGGTGTAAAGAAAAACGGCAGCCATCTAGGCGGTCATATTTACGATGCTGCATTGGGCATGGAGTGGTTCCCATGGCAGAACGTTGGATTTGGTGCCGAGTACGATTACACGCGCATCACAATCCATCAACGCCATACCGATTACAACGATGCCTTGGCTATGCGAATGGATGGACCGTCGGTCTTTCTGCGTTTGCGTTTCTGAGGCGGGGCTCGGAGCCGGCTATCTGCTTGCAGATTGCGGCCGGCACCGAGCAGGAGGTAGCACGCGGGTCTTATGGGCCGTTGGCCTCCATGACGGCTTCCACGTGGGGATTCTCGTCTGAATGCTTCCAGGATTGAGAAGGCCGCTGAATCTACCTGTCTGCCTTTCGCTCATCGAAGTACTAACAAAAAGGTAAGCATCTGCCCACGGGGCGATAGCTAGCGAGCCACTCGCGAGCCTTCCGTTGGGTGTTCAGTCGCCGAAACCGATTATGCAAACGTTGGCCCGCCGATGCGCGCAATGCGGGGTTGGGGTTTCGTCAGCAAATAAAGCGTTGAGCGCCGAACGAGGGTTTGAACGCCAGGTCCACATCTGAACTGGGAAACGCACCCCAGCGATTTACTTCAGGCGTGCCCTTGGCGAGCCATTTCCATTGCGGCGCGTTAGGCCTTCAGGCCTTTTTCGTATTGCGATTGAACAAGTATCGGCCGCCGCAAATCAGCAATACCAGGCTTATTTCCAGCAAATGTTTTATCCAGCTATGCCCATCAAACCAATGGCGCCACAGCAGCTCATGGCTGATCATCCTGCCGGCTGTCCATGCGATGGCCGCAGCGCCTGCGTAGACGATGATGGGCAGGCGTTCGATTAATTTCAGAATCAGCGTCGAGCCCCACACCACGAGAGGTATGCTGATAAGCAGCCCCATTACGACCAAGCCCATATGTCCCTTGGCAGCGCCGGCGATAGCCAGGACGTTATCCAGGCCCATTAATACGTCGGCGAGCACGATCGTACGAAGCGCCGCCCAAAAGCCTGTTGCCGCAGCAACGGATCGATGAGTGTCTTGCCCGGGCTTCAACAGTTTCCAGGCGATCGGGATCAATAACAGGCCGCCTGCCAGCATCAGGCCGGGTAGTCCCAGCAAATACACCACCAAGACGGTAAGGACTATCCGTATGACAACGGCGCCCAGCGTGCCCCATAGCACGGCTTGTGTTTGTATTGGGCGGGGGAGGTTGTGCGCGGCGAGCGCAATCACAATGGCGTTATCGCCGGCCAGGACCAGGTCCAGCAATACGATGGTAAGCAGGTCTGAGAACAGATGCGCGGGGAAAGCCATGTGGGTTCCTTGGCACGCGACTCAAGCGGCGACGACGGGCGCGCGCCGGCCCGTCACCACCGCAAAAGTCTCGTCCGAGGCCTTGGCCACTGCGGCGCCCGGAGCGATATGTCGCTCGTGATGACGATCGCCGCACGGATACGAAGGCCGTATCCGGAACTACTCCCCTTTGGGATGAACCAGCATTCTCGGAAGTGAGGGCACGCAGGTCAAGTTTTTGCGTGTGCGGGAGTGGGGGCGCCGCGTTCAGTTGGCGGCGTTAAACAGGGCAGCCAGTTACAATGTACGTTTTCCTAACCCACGAGATCTCCCATGAGTGCGCACGATATCCGCTCTGCCAAGCGTCCTGATCCTGATCAACCGCTGGTCGACATCGCCCATTACGTTGCCGATTACCGAATTGATTCGACCGAGGCTTACGACACCGCGCGCTACATGCTGCTCGACTCGCTGGGTACGGCCATGCTGGCGATGAAGTTTCCGGAGTGCGTGAAGCATCTGGGGCCCATTGTTCCAGGCGCCACCTTGCCGGGGGGCGCGCGCGTCCCGGGTACGAGTTACGAGTTGGATCCGGTACAGGCGGCTTTTGCCATCGGCACGCAGATTCGCTGGCTGGATTTCAATGACACATGGTTGGCCGCAGAGTGGGGGCATCCTTCGGACAACCTTGGGGCAATCCTTGCGGTGGCGGATTACCTCGGACGCCAAGCCCAGCGCGAGGGCGGCAAGGCGCTGACAGTGCGAGATGTGCTGGCGTATGCAATCAAGGCCCATGAGATCCAGGGCTGTTATGCGTTGCTAAATAGCTTCAATCGTGTCGGACAAGATCACGTGATCCTGGTGCGTCTTGCCTCTACGGCGGTGGCCACGGCCATGCTGGGTGGTAACAAGGATCAAATCATTACAGCGGTGTCCCACAGTTGGATCGACAACGGTGCGCTGCGTACGTATCGCCATGCTCCGAACACGGGGCCACGCAAGAGCTGGGCGGCCGGTGATGCCTGCCGTCGCGCGGTTACTCACGCCATCAATGCAGTGTATCGCGGCGTCGTGGGGTATCCATCCGCCCTCACAGCCAAGACCTGGGGTTATTACGACGTGGCGTTCAAGGGCAAACCCTTCGAGTTCGAGCGCCCATTCGGCAGTTATGTGATGGAAAACGTGCTCTTCAAGATAAGCTTCCCTGCTGAATTTCATGCGCAGACAGCGGTTGAGTGCGCTATGAAGCTACACGCGCAGGTGGCCGGCAAGCTCGATCAGATCGAGAAGGTGGTGATCGAGACACAGGAAGCGGGCTGCCGCATCATCGACAAGACCGGCCCATTGGCCAATTATGCTGATCGCGACCATTGCATCCAGTACATGGTGGCGGTTCCGCTGATCTTTGGCCGCCTTACCGCGGATGATTACAACGATGACGTGGCGGCCGACCCCCGCATCGATACGCTGCGCGAGAAGATGGTGGTGACAGAGAATCCGCAGTTCACCAAAGATTATTTCGACCCGGAAAAACGCTACATCGGAAACTCGGTGCAAGTGTTCTTCAAGGACGGTTCCAGCACCGAGAAGGTTTCTATCGACTATCCGATCGGCCACCGCAAGCGGCGGGCGGAAGGTATCCCTGTACTGCTGAAGAAGTTTGAAGCTGCGATGCGCGGTCACCTGCCTGCCCATAAGGTTAAGGCCATTCTGGACATTACCGCGGACCCTGCGAAGCTTGATGCCATGCCGATCCATGCCTTCCTGGGCCTTTTCGCGAGTTAAACCTTCTAAATTTCTTCACGTTGTAAAGACAGCGTGAGCAGAAAATCTAAGGAGCATGAGCAAGAAGCCCTGTCTGGTTTCGACTGGACGGGCTTCTTGGTCAATATCAGAAAGTGGTGGTTTGTCCATGGGCGGGTTGGTGTCTTGATTTTGCAAACTGTTTAGTTTTGGTTAAACTGCGTGACACCGGGTGCGATCCACTGCAGGAAATTTCGTTGCCCGCGTAATTTGGTTATTTGGACGCGGTAAGACGGTTTTCCACGCTTGGCGGGATAAATGCCCTACTCATTAAGTAAAGAGGAGACACCTGATGAAACGTAAGGGCCTATATTTTCTGATTGCTCTTGCCCTGGGCGGCGTAGGTGCCGTTCACGCGCAGGACAATACGGCAGCTGCGGCAGGCAGCAGCACGGAGACCAGCGGAGCGCCGGCATGGCCGAACGGTTTTGACGACCGTTGGTACATTGCCCCGACGGTGGGTGGTTACTACAACGACACTGATCGCCACACGCGTAGCCGCCAGATTTTCTATGGACTGTCGGTCGGTAAATTCATCAGCCCGAACGTGGCGGTGGAACTGTTCGTGGACCGTACCAAGCGCAAGGCGGACACGGCGGTGTTTGGCCAGGGCAACAACTGGGCGAACAACAACTACGGCGTGTCGGCTCGCTATTTCTTCGGTGATGCCAATGCTTGGCGTCCGTACCTGATGGGCGGCGTGATGGGCAGCTATCACCACAACCCGCTCAACCAGGATTGGGCGCCGGCTGCGCAGGCAGGCGTGGGTATCTCCAAGTCGATCACGGACAGCGCGTCCTTCCGCGTGGAAGCGGCCTATCGCTACGACTGGGACGACAAGACCCTGCCGCAGCATAACGGTTATGGCGACTGGTACCTGGGCTTCAGCCTGGTGGCGAAGCTGGGTTCGGTGCCGGCTGCTGCCGCACCGCCGCCGCCGCCGCCGCCGGCCGCACCGGACTGCTCCAAGCAGTTCCGCAATGGTGTGAACCTGTGCGACAACAAGTGCCCGGACCTGCCGGAAGGCACGATCGTGGGTCCGGATGGTTGCCCGCAGAAGGTGGTGATCGACCTGAAGGGCGTGAACTTCAAGTTTGACCGTCCGAAGAAGGGTGAGACGAACATAGGGCCGACGCTGGCGGAACCGAGCTCGGATTCGCTGGCGATCCTGGATCAGGCGGTAGACACGCTGAAGCGCTATCCGCAGGTGAAGGTGATGGTGGCCGGCTACACGGACAGCGTGGGCACGGCGAAGTACAACCAGGGCCTGTCGGAGCGCCGTGCGAAGATCGTGTACGACTACCTGACCTCGCACGGTATCGACGCGAGCCGCCTGGAAGGGCCGGTGGGTCATGGCGAGGACGACCCGATCGACACCAACAAGACGGATGCGGGTCGCGCTCGCAACCGTCGTACGGAGTTGCAGGTCCAGCAGTAATTGGACGACGTGTTGTCAGGGAAAAGCCCGGCCTAATGCCGGGCTTTTCTTTATGGAAAATTCGCACAGGTTATAAATCGTATTCATACGTAACCAAATGCGTTATATAGCTGAACAAAGCTTCACTGAAACGGTATGCCTCACGAAAGACTGGCGTGCGAATCTCTTAACGGTTTTGCTACACTTTGCGCGCTTGCTGTTAGGGACACCAAGCAAGGTAGCGAATAAGTCCCCCCGCATACCTAAAGTTCTGCCGCGCGATTTCCGTCTGGGGTGGAATGGACGCGAACACCAATAATCGAGGAGACACCTGATGAAACGTAAGGGCCTATATTTTCTGATTGCTCTTGCCCTGGGCGGCGTAGGTGCCGTTCACGCGCAGGACAATACGGCAGCTGCGGCAGGCAGCAGCACGGAGACCAGCGGAGCGCCGGCATGGCCGAACGGTTTTGACGACCGTTGGTACATTGCCCCGACGGTGGGTGGTTACTACAACGACACTGATCGCCACACGCGTAGCCGCCAGATTTTCTATGGACTGTCGGTCGGTAAATTCATCAGCCCGAACGTGGCGGTGGAACTGTTCGTGGACCGTACCAAGCGCAAGGCGGACACGGCGGTGTTTGGCCAGGGCAACAACTGGGCGAACAACAACTACGGCGTGTCGGCTCGCTATTTCTTCGGTGATGCCAATGCTTGGCGTCCGTACCTGATGGGCGGCGTGATGGGCAGCTATCACCACAACCCGCTCAACCAGGATTGGGCGCCGGCTGCGCAGGCAGGCGTGGGTATCTCCAAGTCGATCACGGACAGCGCGTCCTTCCGCGTGGAAGCGGCCTATCGCTACGACTGGGACGACAAGACCCTGCCGCAGCATAACGGTTATGGCGACTGGTACCTGGGCTTCAGCCTGGTGGCGAAGCTGGGTTCGGTGCCGGCTGCTGCCGCACCGCCGCCGCCGCCGCCGCCGGCCGCACCGGACTGCTCCAAGCAGTTCCGCAATGGTGTGAACCTGTGCGACAACAAGTGCCCGGACCTGCCGGAAGGCACGATCGTGGGTCCGGATGGTTGCCCGCAGAAGGTGGTGATCGACCTGAAGGGCGTGAACTTCAAGTTTGACCGTCCGAAGAAGGGTGAGACGAACATAGGGCCGACGCTGGCGGAACCGAGCTCGGATTCGCTGGCGATCCTGGATCAGGCGGTAGACACGCTGAAGCGCTATCCGCAGGTGAAGGTGATGGTGGCCGGCTACACGGACAGCGTGGGCACGGCGAAGTACAACCAGGGCCTGTCGGAGCGCCGTGCGAAGATCGTGTACGACTACCTGACCTCGCACGGTATCGACGCGAGCCGCCTGGAAGGGCCGGTGGGTCATGGCGAGGACGACCCGATCGACACCAACAAGACGGATGCGGGTCGCGCTCGCAACCGTCGTACGGAGTTGCAGGTCCAGCAGTAATTGGACGACGTGTTGTCAGGGAAAAGCCCGGCCTAATGCCGGGCTTTTCTTTTGCCGATCATTTTAGTTTTCTAACGTCATGGCTAAATCAGGTATACGGCATGCTGCCACACCTACTCCGAACCCTCGGTTCGGGCTTGCACGTGTGCTTAGCAAGTTAGGTGTGTGTTCGCGGAACCAAGCCGAAAAAGCGGTGCGGGATGGGAGAGTGAGCGTGGATGGTCGCACTGTGCGCGATCCTGAGCGTGCGACGAATCCCGACCATCAACGCATTTGCTTGGACGGCAACCCAATCTCTGCCGTTGAGCGTGTCTACATCGTGCTCAACAAGCCTCGCGGTATCGTGGTGAGTGCTGCCGATGAGCGCGGGCGCGAAACGGTATATGAGCTGCTGGCGGACTCAGGCTTACCCTGGTTGGGTCCGGTTGGCCGACTCGACAAAGCGAGCGAAGGTTTGTTGCTGCTTAGCAATGACAGCAAGTGGGCTGAAATGCTCACCGATCCGCGTTATCACGTGGACAAGACCTATCACGTGCAGATCGACGCTATTCCTGACCAGACTCAGGTCGATCGCTTGATTCAAGGTGTTTCAGATAAAGGCGAGCGTCTGGCAGCCAAGCGAGTGTCGTTGCTGCGCGTGGGAGAAAAGAACGCCTGGTTGGAAATTACCCTCGACGAGGGGCGCAATCGCCACATCCGTCGCCTATTGGCAGCGGAGGGTATCGGTGTTCTGCGGTTGATTCGTGTCGCCCTCGGCAGCTTATCCCTGGGCAAACTTGCGAAAGGCCAGTGGCGGCACCTGACCGCAGCGGAAGTCACGAGTTTGGCTGGCCATGCGAGCGCTGCCGGGAATTTATCTGCGAGCGAAGCCGCGCAGGCGCGACCTGCAAAGTCCATTCAACTTCAATCTCGGCATGAGCGTGGACGGCATTCAACACGCCGTAGGTAGCACTGCGGCGTCACGCAGAGCTACGTTATTGCGTGTTGTGTGCCTTCATCATGCAGCTGCAATATGAAAAAGGAGCAATGGACTGCGGTGTTCCCATGCGCGCCGTTGCTGGGGCTTGCATGTGCTAGCCCCAGCACCGTATCAACCAATCACGCCCACTGAGCGCCCAACTTTAGTGAACGCAGCAATTGCGCGATCCAGATGCTCGCGCGTATGTGCCGCGCTCATCTGCGTGCGGATGCGTGCCTGTCCCTGTGGCACTACCGGATAGAAAAAGCCCGTAACGTAGATCCCCTCGTCAAGCAATGCGGACGCCATCGCCTGTGCTTTCTTCGCGTCATAGACCATGACAGGCACGATCGGGTGCACACCGGGTTTGATGTCGAAGCCTGCCTTGGTCATTTGTTCGCGGAAATAATGCGTGTTTTCCTGTACGCGCTCACGCAAGTCGCCGGCTGAACCGAGCATGTCGAATACTTTGATGGCGGCGGCGACGACGTGAGGGGGCAACGAATTGGAGAACAGATAAGGCCGTGAACGCTGACGCAGCATCTCGATGATGTCAGCATGACCGGTGGTGAAGCCACCCAGCGCTCCACCCAATGCCTTGCCTAACGTTCCGGTAAAGATATCGATCTTATCCATCACGCCATGCACCTCCGCCGAACCGCGCCCGTGTGGACCTAGGAAGCCCGTGCAATGACATTCATCGATATGCACCAGCGCGTTGTATTTCGCCGCCAGCGCCGTGATCTTGTCCAATGGTGCAATAAACCCGTCCATGGAAAACGCGCCATCGCTGGTGATCAGCTTGGTACGGGCACCTGCGGCGTCGGCCGCTTTCAATTGTGCTTCCAGGTCGGTCATGTCGCTATTGGCATACCGGAAGCGCTTGGCTTTACAAAGGCGAATGCCGTCGATGATGGATGCGTGGTTCAAAGCATCGGAAATGACGGCGTCTTCTTCCCCCAACAGCGGCTCATAGAGACCGCCATTTGCGTCGAAACAGGCTGCATACAGGATGGTGTCTTCAGTGCCGAAGAACTCGGCGATCTTTTTTTCCAGCTGCTTGTGCAGATCTTGTGTGCCACAGATGAATCGCACCGACGCCATGCCAAAACCGTGTGTGTCCAGCGCTTCCTTGGCTGCCTGGATAACGTCGGGATGATCCGCCAGGCCGAGGTAATTATTGGCGCAGAAGTTGAGCACTTTGCGACCGCCTTCAAGCTCGATCTCGGCCGACTGTGGCGACGTGATCACGCGCTCAGCCTTGAACAGGCCTTGCTGGCGAATGGATTCAAGTTCTTGGGCAAAACGTGCGTGGCCGGGATAACTCATGGGGGTGTGCCGCTGTAGGGAAAGCGTCCATTTTCGAACTTTCAAGCCTCGGGGGGAACCCGGAATTAGCCAGATTTGTATGTTCGGGTGATGAAGGACCTCGCGTGATGCGCGGTTTATTCCCGTGTACGCAAAGGCACGGCTGGTGATACGCCCTGCCGATGGCGCTCAGCAGCGCGCGCCGTGGTTCATCCAGCCCTTTTCCCATAACAGGGAAGAGGATGCCAGCCTACTGATGTAAGCCAAAGTCGTCGCGAGTGCTCTTGCCTTTGTCGTCGATGCCTTTCGCATTGAGCCTGGGAGCCAATACGAACACACGGTCATCTGCGATCTTTCCATGCATATATTGTCGCGCGGCATCGGCCCTGCGTTCTGCCAGATGGCGTAGAGCGTCCTGGTCGACCGTCACATTGGCCTCCATAAGCTTGATCATTTCCTCCGGAGGCTGTGATTTGGTCAGTCCCAGGAAGTCGCGCGGCTTCTTGAATTTCGCGTGTTTGTAAGCTTTGGTGAGATATCTGTTGTAGTCGTCGGTTCCCGGTTTGACAGGTGCGGCTTTGGCTGCCGCGGTGCCGATGTCGTCGGCCTCCTCTTTCTGCACCATGTCATCCACGGTCACCTTGCGCAGACCGTTCTCATCAAAAGCAGGATCGACCCTACCGGTAATGTCCAATTTCAACGAAGGCTTCTTGGTGAGAATGCCCACGATTTGGGCAAGGCGTGCATGAGCCTGTGCATCAAGTACTGCAGATCCCGGAGCAAATTCCACATACCCCAGGTCCTGCTGCCCTCCACCTGCTGAGGCCAGCAAGCGGAAGGGGGAGGTTACGGCGCGTTTGATTATGTTCACGAAAGCCTGCCAGATCACCCCGCCCAGGCTGAAATGGGGATCGTTCAACGAACCGGAGACGGGCACATGGATATCGATGTTACCGTTCGAATCCTTGAGCAACGCGACGGCTAGCTTTACCGGGAGATGGCCGATGCCGGGGCCTTGCATGCGGTCGCCGAAGGTCAGCTGATTGAGCATGATGTGGTTGTCGGCGTTGAGCTTGCCCTGATCGAGCTGGTAATGGACGTCCATTGTCAGGCGACCTTTGATGATCGGGTAGCCAGCGTACTTTCCGGAGTAAGGCGTCAGATGAGTCAACTCGACATCATCCGCTTTGGCCTTGATGTCCAAAAACGCGACGGGCGTAAGCGGGTTGATGGTCCCGTTGATGTTGACGGGCGAATTGTCGTCCAATTCCCCCTGAAGCGTTACGTCTGCCGGTGCGCCACTAGCGGATGTGCCAAAGGCACCAATCTTGCCGGCTAATTGGGTGATATTGGCCGTGTAATTGGGCTTAATGAAATTATCGGTGTAATTCAGATTGCCATTGGCCAGAATAATCTGGCCAATGTGGATTTGAGCTGGAGGTGCCGTTGCGATCGTTTCTGCTTGTACTGGCGTGGTGCCGGGCGATGTACCTTGCTCAGCAGGCGTATGGATTGTCGTTGTGGGTGAAGGGGGAGCGCTTGCTGCTGGAGCGGGGCCATTTTGTGCACGCGTCACGGAAACGGGTGCTTCAGCCGGATTGGAAATGACGTCTTGCAGGTTAAGGCGCCCGTTCGTATTGACGATGACGCGCGCATAAAAATCATTGAGGGCTAGACCGCCCACATCGATTTGAGGGGCACCTTCACCCATGCGCACTTTCAGGCCATTGGCCGCCAGCGAATTCCAGCGCAGAAAGTCGTCGTTGGAGACTTTGTCCAAAACACGCACACGTCCAAGTATGACTCGCCCTTGATAACTAACCAGGGGTTCCGGCTTGCGGTCACGGTAACGGACGCGGCCATTCGCACTTAGTTCTGCACTGTCGATGCGAACGTTCAGCGGCACCTGAATGAGCGACTCAAATGGCGCGACATCGAGTCGTGTGGCGACAATGCGCAAATTGGCGTCAGCCGGCTCCGGCTTCAGGGTACCGCTCACCTGGAACTTGCCGCGACCCATTCCGCCCTTCAGGTCCAGCTTGATCGGCTTGTGCATGTCATCGGAAAGTCCTGCCATGCTGAAGTCGTCGGCCTTAATCACCAAGCGACCACTTCTACTTGGAAGACCAGGGTCACGCAGCGTAAAGCTGCTGCCGTTAACCCTTAGCTGGGTAATGCTCCAATGCCATGCTGGTGCTGCTGCCTGTTTGCTCTTTGCGTGCGACGACGGCGATGTCTTCATCAGGTTTGCTAGATCGACCTTTCCACTTTTCAGGCGCCGTGCTTCGATCTTAAGACCTTGCAACGTGACATCGTCGAGTTGCGCCGTACTACTGCCCAAGTCCAAATGATGGATATCCGCCGTCAAGCTCTGCCATGTCACGGGTTTACGCCGGTGCTGTTCCAAAGCAAAATCGTTGGCGGTGACCTTGCTGTTATCCATCGTCAACGCGAGCGTTTTGCTCCAGTCGACCTGCACGTGTGCGTTGCCATCCAGGGTGCCACTGGCAATATCCGCATTGAGCATGGAAGGTGCCATAGCCATAAGCGGCTGCAGTGCCGCCTTGCTCATGTCCACCTTGCCACTAAAGCGGCTGGCGCTCATCAATAAGCTGCCGCTGGCATGAAGAGAGCCTCCGGCCAAATCGGATGTCAGATCGATCGAGCCTGGCTGCGTTGACACCGTGGAAAGAGCGTGAATCGTACCGTGCAGATTGTCCAGCAGCAGATGCGTCGGCTTGGGGCCGGTGAGGTCAGCGTAGTCGAGTGTGCTGTTTTGCAATGACAGCGCAGTGATTTGCGCGTCGGTAGGGTTCGCGTTCGGATCGGCCGGCTTGTCCTTGCCCAGCAAAGCATCGAAATTGGTGCGATTCCCCGGCAGGGCATCGTAGTAGAGTTTGGCGCCATCCAGCTGCAAGGCACTGAAGTGGTAACGGGATATCAATGGCTGTACATCGGCCAGCGCGGCGCTGCCATGCGCCAAGTCCAGCATCGGTGTGTTGGCATGCGTCGAGAGGACGAAATGGTCGAGCTGCAAGTTTCCCTGTAGCACCAATTGAGGAGTGGGTTTGGTCTCGACGAAATGCACATCCAGCTTGCCTGAAAGCTCCCCACTAGAAATAACCGCAGGCAGTTCCTCGGGCACGTAGCTGAGATACTTCGCCAAATCCAGGTGGTCCATGTTGAAGCTGATCACCGATTCATGGTTATCGGCAAAAGGTTTTGTCTGGCCCCGAATTTGTAGGGGACTGCCATCGACACGCATTGCCAGTAGCGGCTGCACAAAGATATTGGTGTCGTGCGGCAAGTTGGCCAGGAATGGAATGCCCAGCTCGATCTGATCGACGCGGTGCGTGGTATTTTGAACCTTGTCGTCGAACGTGATTTCGCCGTTATGCACGCTTATGTTTGAGAGTGCAAAACGGGTGGGTGAGGCGTTGGGGGCAGCGGGCTTGGAGGTGAAGCGCTGCACGATGTCGCTGAAATTGAAGACCTGCGGCGCCGTGCGTGTAATGTGAAACTGAGGGTGCTGCAGCGATAGTTCGTCGAGCACGGGTGCGAAGTGAAACAGGGATCCCCATGACGCACTGACCACCAGGGCATCGATATCCACAAAGGGTGACGTGCGATCCCGCTCGCCGATGTGCAGCTTATCGACTTCAAGCCGCATGGTGTAGGGATTGAGATGAATCGCGCCAATGGTGACCGGTCGGTCGAGTTGCGCCGCCAGTTGCTTTTGCAATTGACTCTTGATGATTCCGGGCGCGACGAAAAAACCGAACAGTCCGAACAGAATCAGAAGGACGGCGATGATGACTGCCGTGATGCGAAGGCGATGGGATCGAGACAGTCGTAATGCGTGTTCACGACCTGCTTTCATCCATGCGTTGAGTGGCCTGCCCCGGTTTGTCATGCCGTCGATGCTCCTCCGTTACATCGCGGACCGACTTGTGCGCGGTAGGAACCGTGCACTCCCTTAAGCCGTGACACTCACGTCGGCACGCTTGCGGCGCAGTGTAGCGTGCGATGCAGGGGATTGTGCACACGATCACGCGATTTCGTGCGGCTGTGCGGCTTTCACTCGCCTGGACCAAAAGAAAACGCCCCGCATGTTGCCGAAACATCGGCTTGCGGGGCGGTTTTCAGTGGGCTGCCTTCTGATCGGACGGAAGGGGCGCGGCGATCAATGCCAGGAGCAGACGACCTTGCCGCAGTTGCCTGCATCCATCAGGTCAAAGCCCTTCTGGAAGTCGTCAATGTGGATCTGGTGGGTCAGTACCTTTTGCAGCGGGAAGCCGGTAAGCACCATTTGGGTCATCTTGTACCAGGTTTCGTACATGCGGCGCCCGTAGATGCCTTGCAGGGTAAGGCCCTTGAAGATGACCTTGTCCCAATCAATGCCGGCCCCCTTGGGAAGGATGCCGAGCAGGGCGATCCTGCCGCCGTGATACATGCAATCAAGCATATCGTTGAAGGCACGCTGGTTCCCGCTCATTTCTAGGCCTACATCGAAGCCTTCCATGTGCAAGTCCTTCATCACATCCTTCAGCGACTGGTTCGACACGTTCACAACGCGCGTCGCGCCCATGTCGGCTGCCAGTTTCAGGCGGTAATCGTTGATATCGGTAACGACCACATTGCGCGCGCCAATGTGCTTGGCGATCCCTGCAGCGATGATGCCGATCGGGCCGGCACCGGTAATCAGCACATCCTCGCCGACCATGTCGAACTCCAGCGCACAATGCGCTGCGTTGCCGTAGGGGTCGAAGAACGCCGCCAACTCGGATGGAATCTGGTCGGGGATCGGCCAAAGGTTGGACGCCGGCATGGACATATACTCGGCAAACGCACCGTTGCGGTTCACGCCGATACCAACGGTGTTCGGGCACAAATGTTGACGGCCGGCGCGACAGTTACGGCAGTGGCCGCACACGATATGACCCTCGGCGGAAACGCGATCGCCGACTTTATAACCGGTAACGCCAGGACCGATCTCGACGATACGACCGACGAACTCATGGCCGATGGTGAGGCCGGGCTTGATCGTACGCTGTGACCACTCGTCCCACTTGTAGATATGCAGATCAGTACCGCAGATGGCGGTCTTCTCCAACTTGATCAGTACCTCGTTCGGGCCGGCTTCCGGTATCGGGACTTCCTCCATCCAGATGCCTTTTTCGGGGTTGCGCTTAACGAGGGCTTTCATAGTCTGCGGCATGGGGACTTCCAGGGACGAGCGGAGGGGAAGGCAAGCCGTCATTATATCTGCATGACCTAGATGGAACTTAGTGCGCTGCCGCAACAGCTAGGTGCATGAGCGCTTGCCATTTCACCTGCCGGACGCTTGTTGACCTCACATGTCCAGCCGGTCGTAAACGCGTTTGAACACAATCGGCTGCTCCACCTCATCGGTGCTCCATGTTTCCGTTACGGTCAAGTGGTGACCATCCGATGATCGGACCCATGTTTCGTCAAGTCGTGTGCCGTCGTCGAACGCCATCGACACTTGCATGCCGTTGGGTGTGAATTGCGTTTGCACTCGGGCATTGCTATTGAGGGTTTGGCGCGGAACGCCGTCAAATCGAGTATCGAGACGGTCGGTATTATTGAAGTCCACGCGCATACCCGTGCTGGTCTGCTGCACGTTCAAGAAAGAATCATCCGCGAGTAGCGGTGGGGTCGGATCTTTCGGTGGAGCGCTGTGATCGCCAGATGACTCCTGGGCGTCGTGGTTGCCGTGCCCACCTCCCCGCATTCCGTGCCCACCTCCCATGCCCCCCATGCCGTGCCCGCCACCGCCGCGGCCGCCCCATCCACCATTTGATGATGGCGACCCGCTGTTTGGATTTGCGGATGCAGGCTTCGACGAAGGCGCTTGCTCGCGCCGTTTTTCTTTATGCAGACGTTGTTCGATCACGATGCTGCTGTCGCTGTCTTTATCATCGAGCTGCCAGATGCCGCTGAAATCGTGGTCTGGAGAAGTGGTCTGGGCCGTGGCGCGTCCAATCACGAGTAATGCCGCTACAAGAACGAGGTACGGCACGCGACAAGGTTTTTGAAATGGCATGAGTGACCTCGTGATAAGGAGCAAGCGTCCATCGCGCTGAAACGCAATGAGAAAGTCCTGGCTCTCAACGCATAAGCGGCCGGTCAGTGCACACGCGGCCACAATCTGGCCCCTGGATGACAACATGCTCGATAAAATGGAGGGATGCCTGTTGATCGACGTCCTCTCGCCATCTTCCTTATGGGCCCGACCGCATCGGGCAAAACGGCGCTTGCCTGCAGCTTGAGCGAACGCTTCCCACTCGACTTGATCAGCGTGGATTCGGCCCTGGTCTATCGCGGCCTGAACATCGGCGCGGCCAAACCGGATGCCGCCACACTGGCTCGCTACCCGCACGCCTTAATCGATATCCGCGACCCTTCGGAGCCTTATTCGGCTGCCGATTTCAGCAAAGCTGCGCAGGCAGCGATGCAGGCCATCACTGAAGCGGGTCGAATCCCCTTGCTGGTGGGCGGTACTGGGCTTTATTTCCGCGCACTACAACAAGGCCTGTCCAGCCTGCCTGAAGCCGACGCCAGCGTGCGTGCACAACTTGCCGAAGATGCCTCCATGATCGGCTGGGTCGGTATGCATCGCCGGCTGGCAGAACAAGATCCGCAAGCGGCTGCGCGCATCAAGCCTGGCGATGTTCAGCGTATTCAACGTGCGCTTGAGGTCATTGTCTTGACCGGCAAGCCGCTCAGCGCGCAGCAGCAGGGGGGGCGTGGGCGTCCGTTTCCCTGGCGGGTCTTGAAGCTGGCCCTCTTGCCTGAAAATCGGGCCGCCCTGCATGCCCGGATCGCCAAGCGGTTCGAGGACATGTTGCGCCAGGGCCTGCTCGACGAAGTGCAAGGTTTGCGGCAGCGCGGGGATTTATCCAGCGATTTACCTGCCATCCGTGCTGTGGGTTATCGGCAGGCCTGGGAATATTTGGACGGACTTTACGATGCGGCTGAGTTGCACGATCGGGGCATCTTTGCCACACGTCAGCTTGCCAAACGGCAGATTACATGGCTGCGCGGTGAGCTTGATGCGCGGATTCTGGACCCTGAGCGGTTCGATGCACTCCTGGCATCGGCCGATGCCGTCGAGCTGTTTCTTGCTGGAATGTGAGATGCGCTCGTAAAGGTCATGACGCGGTTTTGTTATCTATTTGTCATCACTTACAAAACTCTTTCATCCACGATTTAAAAGCGGTTAACATTCAAGAACTCGGGTCGGGGCGTCGTTGGCGCCGCTTTTTTTCGGCCCATCCGATGTGATGAGGGGGAGAACAAAAATGTCAAAAGGGCAATCCTTGCAAGATCCATTTCTAAACGCACTGCGCCGTGAGCGCGTACCCGTCGCCATCTACCTCGTAAATGGGATTAAGCTGCAAGGCACGATCGAGTCGTTCGATCAGTTCGTGGTGCTGTTGCGCAACCAGGTGAGTCAGATGGTCTATAAACATGCCATCTCTACCGTGGTGCCCAGCCGCAACGTGCGTGTTGGCAACGGCCACGAAGGTCACGATGGCCACGAAAGCCACCTTGAGCACGTGTCGGCCGAAAGCGAAGGTTGATTAACTCTGTTTGACAGACAAAAGAAGGGTGAGCGCGCGGTACTGATCCTCCCGCATTCGCGGGGCGGAGACGATGCTGCCGAGCGCGCCCAGGAATTCATTGAGTTGGTGAAATCCGCTGGCGCGGAAGTGCTGGCCAGTGTTCCCGCTCGCGTGGAAACCCCCAATCCGCGCTATTACATCGGTACCGGCAAGGCCGAGGAAGTGGCCGAGGCTGTGCGCGCCCTGGAAGCAGACGTGGTGCTGGTCGACCATCTGCTGTCTCCCGTCCAGGAACGCAACCTCGAGAAGCTGTTGAATGTGCGCGTAGTTGATCGCGCAGGCCTGATCCTGGACATCTTCGCCCAGCGCGCCCGGTCCCACGAGGGCAAGCTGGAGGTGGAGCTGGCTCAGCTTAAGCATCTTGCTACGCGCCTGGTTCGCGGCTGGACCCATCTTGAGCGACAGCGCGGTGGCGCCATCGGCCTGCGCGGCCCCGGCGAAACGCAGCTGGAAACCGATCGCCGCCTGCTCGGCGAGCGCGTCAAGATGCTTACCAAGCGCTTGGAAAAGGTGCAGACCCAGCGTGGTCAGCAGCGTCGGGCACGCCTGCGCAATACGGTGCCGCGCGTGGCCCTGGTGGGCTATACCAACGCGGGCAAATCCACGCTGTTCAATGCGCTCACCCAGGGCGAGGTCTACGCGGCAAACCAGTTGTTCGCCACGCTCGATCCCACGGTGCGCAAGCTGGACGATCTGAGCTGTGGTCCGGCCGTTTTGGCCGACACCGTAGGGTTTATTCGCGAACTCCCGCATGATCTGGTTGCCGCATTCCGTGGCACGCTGGCCGAAGCCCGTGACGCCGACTTGCTGTTGCATGTAAGCGATGCCGCCGACGAGGAGCGTGAGCGGTTGCATCAGGTCGTCGATCAGGTGCTGGAGGAAATCGGCGCAGGCGAGGTTCCCCAGCTGCAAGTCATGAACAAAATCGACCTCACGGATGGCGAGCCACGGATCGTGCGCGACGCCGAAGGGATACCTCGGCAAGTGTGGCTGTCTGCTGCCACCGGCAAAGGCCTGGGCTTGCTGCGCCAGGCTTTAGGCGAATGCCTGGGGGGCGAGCGCGTGCAGTCTGAATTGCGCTTGCCGCTGTCCGCCGGACGATTGCATGCCCGTTTGCGAGCGGCGGGTGCCATTGCCGAAGAAGCGGTAGACCAGGATGGTTGGCGGCTGCGAATCGATGCCCCGAGGAGCGTGCTTGCACCGCTTACGGGTGGCCCAGGCGGAGAAGGTGAATTGTTGCGGGGATTATTGGGAAGCCCAGACGCCGCGGTTGAATGAGCGATCACTCCCTCGCGTCCTTCGATGGAGCGAGGCGGGCTTACCTCTGCTATGAACTTCACCGCCTTGCTTTGTTCTTACGGGTTCCTCCGTCAAGAGGAACACATTAAGGTGTTGCCCAACGAGGATGCCGGCCGGCACGATACAGACCCGGCGTAGATCGTGCGGAGATGCCGGACAGGCTCCAAGTCACCCGTCTCTGCTAGAATGCGACCGTTTGTGCACCGCCCCAACCGGAGTGCTTGCACGCTAACGATCCGTCACCATGTCCCATCTTGCACTTAGCGTTTTCCGGCCGTTTTTGCCGGCCTCCCAGCGGCCCCAAGGAGACTGACCATGGCCTGGAACGAACCCGGCAACGGGCAACGCGATCCATGGAACAAAAACAAGCGCAACGCCGGCAACAAGCCGGGTGTCCCGGGTGCGCTCAAGGATCTGTTTAAGCGTATCGGTCGGCTGGGTGGTCCTGGCGGCATCCTCACCATCGTCATAGCGATCCTGTTGGCATGGTTGCTACTGACCAGCTATACGGTGATAGACGCAGGGCAGGTTGGCGTGGTCCAACGCTTTGGCGCCTATGCCCGTACCGTAGGGCCCGGCTTCCATTTGAAACTTCCGCTGCCGGTTGAAACCGTACAGCCGGTGGCGACGTCACGCGTACGCGCCATCTCCGATCAGATCCGCATGCTGACCCGCGATGAAGACATCGTCTCGGTCAACTTCAACGTCCAGTATCAGGTCACTGATCCGCAGAAATACTTGTTCAATACGCGCGATCCCGATGGGACTTTGAATGAAGCAGCGCAGGCTGCCGTGCGCGCAGTGGTCGGGGCACAGTCTATGGACGACATCCTTACTGGCCAAGGCGATAGCGCTGCCGCGGCCCCGAATCTGACCACCCTGCAGCAGCAAGTGCACAAGCGGTTGCAGCAAACGCTGGACGCTTACGATTGCGGTCTGCAGGTTACCCAGGTGAGCTTCGAGGCCATTTCGCCGCCTCAGGAAGTGAAGGACGCGTTCGATGACGTGGTGGCTGCCCGCCAGGATCGCCAGGGACTGATCGACCAGGCGCATGCCAGCACTGGCCAGGAAATTCCCAACGCCAAAGGCGACGCCAAGCGCGTTGCCGCCGAGGCCGAGGCATACAAGGCCGAACGCATCGCGCGTGCGCAAGGCGACGCCGAACGATTCGATCTGATCCTGAAGGAATACAAGACGGCTCCCGAGGTGACGCGCCGCCGACTTTGGCTGGAAACCATGGAAGACATCCTTCATGTCAGCAACAAGGTGATTGACGGCTCCGATGGGCACAGTGTCATCAATATCGGTAGCGATCGCACCGATACGGCGGTTCCTGCAACCAACCTCCCTGGTGTCGGTGCCGTGGCTCAGCCGAACAGCTCGCTTGGCGATGATGCGGACAAAGGGAAGCAGCCATGAAGACCACCGCAGCGATCATCATCATTTTGCTCATTCTCGTCGGCTTCAACAGTTTCTATACGGTCGGCGAGGGCCAGCGCGTACTCGTGCTGCAGTTCGGCAAGATTCTCCGCACCGATCGCGCGCCCGGCTTGCATGCCAAGGTGCCTTTGCTGCAGCAGGTGCTGACGCTGGACGATCGCATTCTTTCTTTCGATGGTCCGCCCCAACGTTATGCCACGGCCGACAAGCAGAGCGTCAACGTCAATTTTTATGTGAAGTGGCGTATTGCCGATCCCGCCGATTACTACCGTGCCACCAGTGGCGATGAATTGCAGGCGGGTCAGCGTTTGATCCCGATCGTCAGCAACGCGCTGCGCAGTGTGGTGGAAGCGCACACACTGCAACAGCTGGTTGACGGTGAGCAGAGCAACATGGCGGCAAGCGCACTGCAGCAAGCCAACGCGCAGACCAAGTCATCGCTTGGCATTTCGGTGGTGGATGTGCGCATCACCGGCGTTGAATTCCCTGATGACATCAAAGCAGCGGTCTACAAGCGGATGCAGACCGAGCGCCAGCAACAGGCCGCAGCCATTCGAGCCGACGGCAAGCAACAGGCGCAAGCGATCAAGGCCGAGGCCGACCGCGAGGTACAGGTCATTCGCGCCGATGCAGAGAGCGATGCGGAGAAAATACGTGGCGAGGGTGATGCGCAGGCCGCGCAGATCTACGCCCAGGCGTATAGCCAGGATCCGGATTTCTTCGCCTTCTATCGCAGCCTGGAGGCGTACAGAAAATCCTTCGGTGACGGTAAAGGCACCATCATCCTCAAGCCTGACTCGGAATTCCTGCGTTACTTCGGCAACCCGACATCCGTGCCGGCGCGGCATTAAGGATTCAAACAGGCCTGAACGTCATGCCACATGATTTCTACGCAGCGCTGTGCCTTGTGCTGGTGATCGAAGGCCTGGTGCTGTTTGCAGCGCCGCATGGCTGGCAGGCCATGATGCGTGAAGCTTTGAAGCTGGACCCTCGTACCTTGCGTGTATTTGGTGCGATAGCCATAGGCATCGGTTTACTGACGCTACGTCTCGTACATTGAAGAACATTCACTACGCGGTCATTGCCGCGAGCTAGGGTACTGCTGTCATCCAGGGTATCTGCGGGACAGGGACGTCTCGTCCGCGCATCAAGTGCGCAGGTGTTTGATGCCGCGTTTGAAGAAGTAACATACGTCATTTGTCCGTTCCGCCGATCGGAACGTCCTTTAGAGCGAGAAATATCATGGGCAAGTCAGTCGTAATTCTTGGCGCACAGTGGGGCGACGAAGGCAAAGGCAAGATCGTCGACCTGCTGACTGAACGCGTCGGTGCCGTGGCGCGCTTCCAAGGCGGCCACAACGCCGGGCATACCCTTGTCATCAAGGGCAAGAAGACCGTGCTGCACCTGATTCCTTCCGGCATTCTGCGCGACGACGCGCTGTGCCTGATCGGCAATGGCGTGGTGTTGTCGCCGGCTGCCCTCAAGCAGGAAATCGAAGAACTCGAAGCCCAGGGCGTCAACGTGCGCCCGCGCCTGAAGATCAGCCCGGCCACGCCGCTGATCATGCCGTATCACATCGCCGTGGATAAGGCACGCGAAGCGGCCGCCGGTGGCAAAGCCATCGGCACGACCGGCCGCGGTATTGGCCCGGCTTACGAAGACAAGGTTGCCCGTCGCAGCGTACGTGTGGCCGACCTCATGTATCCGCATGAGCTGCCAGCCCTGATCGAGTGCGCGGTCGATTACCACAACTTCATCCTCACTCAGTGGCTGAAGGCTGAGCCGGTCGAGTATCAAAAGGTGCTTGACGATGCGATTGCCTACGGTGAGTTCATTCGCCCGATGGTCGACGACGTCGCCACCATCCTTCATGACGTACGCAAGGAAGGTGGCAACATTTTGTATGAAGGTGCGCAGGGCGCCTTGCTCGATATCGATCACGGCACCTATCCCTATGTCACTTCCAGCAACACCACCGTGGGTGGTGCGCTTGCCGGCACCGGCGTTGGCGCTGGCGATATCGACTATGTGCTGGGCATCTGCAAGGCCTACGCCACGCGCGTGGGCGGCGGTCCGTTTCCGACCGAACTGAACGATGAGATGGGCGAGCGCCTGCGCAAAGTCGGCAACGAATTTGGCGCCAGCACCGGCCGCCCGCGTCGCTGCGGCTGGATCGACCTCGTCGCGCTGAAGCGCGCCGTGCAAATCAACGGCATCAACGGCCTGGCCATCACCAAGCTTGATGTGCTCGACGGACTGGAAGCCATCAAGGTCTGCATTGCCTACGAATACCGTGGCAAGCGTCGCGAACTCGCACCGCTCGACGCGGATGGCTGGGCCGAATGCAAGCCCGTGTACCTGGAATTCCCCGGCTGGGCAGAGTCCACCGCTGGCATCCGTGACTGGAATAAGTTGCCGCCCGCCGCGCGCGCTTACTTGCGTGCCGTGGAAGAACTCTCCGGTTGCCGCCTTGCCATCGTCGCGACCGGCGCGGATCGCGACGATACGATCGTGCTGGACGATCCATTTGCATAAACCGACATCAAGCTCGTGTGACAAAGGCCCCGTCAGGGGCCTTTTATTTGGACACGCGACTAGCGGGACAGGCTGCGAAGGATAAATAGAAGAGACATTGCCGTGATCGAATTCGCCTATTCAGAACTCGGCCTGGATTCCTCCTTCCGCCTGTTCAATTTGCCCTCTCGCCCTGGCCTCCGACGCGAAGCATTTTTCAGCATCGCAGCGGGGTATTCCATTTTTATGGATGCATCAGACCGGAATGGATTCTTGCCTCTGCGGGAATGACGAGTGAACCTTCGACCGTGCGTCATCGATCGGGGTCGAGACGGGACTGCTCGAAAGATGAGCGGCGAAGCCCGACCGCTCTGGCGCGATATCGGCTTTCAACGTTAATGCGGGGATATCGTAATCGCCGGCATTTTGCTTGCGAAATGGAAGTGGAGTTGTCGTCCAAAGTGTGTCCAGCCGCGCTCCCAGTGCCGCGCAAATCTTCGTGAATCGCGCCTCGTCCGTGCGGCCGGTTCGGTAAGTGAGGTAGGGCGGCAGCACGTCGAACCCCGGGTAATAGAGCATCCCGTGATGAATGGGAAACAGAATGTCATCAATAGGGCCATTGATGCCGCGCGGGCCGTAATGCGATTCCCATCCACCAGTGGTGACAATCAGCATCGCGCGCTTGCCCGTCATCGAGCCCTCTCCATAGCGATCGCCCCAATGCGTGTCGGAATGCTCGCCCACGCCATAGGCGAAACCGTACGCATAGACACGTTCCACCCATCCCTTCAAGATCGCTGGCATCGAGAACCACCACAGCGGAAATTGCAGGATCACCGCATCTGCCCAGCGCAGCTTTTCCTGCTCGCGAGCGATGTCTTCGCTCTGTTTGCCATTTTCGTATGCGCGCAGGGAGTCGAGAGAAGGATAGAAGCGCTCGCCGATCTTGCCGTCCAGGCTATCGTTTTCGTCCAGCACCGCCTTCCACTGCATGGCGTAAAGGTCGGATACCTGCACTGCATGTCCAGTGGCTTCAAGGTGTTTTACGGCAAAATCCTTGAGCGCGCCGTTGAGTGATTTCGGCTCAGGGTGAGCGTAGACGAGAAGGATGTTCATAAGCGCTGCCTCTGGCTTGAGATGGCAGCAGCATAGGCGTGGATGAGCTATATTTAAAATTAATTACTAAAATTACAGGTATTTCTATGAGTAATCTCAGACGCATGGATCTCAACCTGCTGCTTACTCTCGATGCCCTGCTTACCGACCACAACGTAACGCGCACGGCGCAACGCCTGAATTTTTCACAGCCCGCAGTAAGTATCCAACTCAGCAAGCTGCGCGATTTCTTCGGCGATCCACTGTTGCTGCCGGGACCGCGCGGCATGCGTCCGACTGCGCGCGCGGAGGCCTTGCGTGAACCGTTACGGCAGGCCCTTGTCGCGCTGGAAACGGCAGTCGCGCCCGCCAGTGCCTTCAACCCCGCCCAGGCACGACATACCTGGCGTATCGCCGCCACCGACTACGGAGAATCCACTATTGTCTTGCCCGCCTTGAACGATCTGCGCGCCCTGGCTCCCGGCACCCGGTTGGCGGTCATGGAAATGGTGCCGCAGCGGATCGCCAAGCAAGCAGAGCAGGGTGAGATCGATCTGGCGTTCCACACTTCTGACGGCGCTCCCATGGAGCTGCGTCGGCGCACCTTGTTCAAGGAACGCTATGTATTGGTGGGCCGTGCAGGGCATCCCCACCTCAAGCGGCGTCCGACGCTCTCCCAGTTCTGCGCGCTTGAACATGTGATCGTGTCTCCTGATGGAGGCGGCTTTTACGGCGTTACTGATGAGGCGCTGGCGAAGGTCGGAGCAGCGCGCAAGGTCGTACTATCCGTTCCTCATTTCCTGTTCCTGCGCTCGGTGTTGGCAAGCACGGATCTCGTTGCCATGCTGCCGGAACGGCTGATTCGGGGCATGGCCGAGTGGAAGATGGTTGAAGCGCCCGTCGAGGTGCCAGGGTATGAGATGTCCATGCTGTGGCATGAGCGCGTTCATCGTGATCCTGCCCATCGATGGCTGCGCGAATTCATCGCCGCTGCGGTGTGAGCAAGGCGAGGCAAGTCGATGGGGTCTGCTTCAATTCCTGAAACGAGGAGCCGTTGTCATGGTTGCAATGTGGCGACTGCTCGACTCTCTATGGAGATTACGCGTAGTTCGTCGTGCGGAGTTTCGAATAGCATCAAAGACCGGCCCTGATAGGCTTATTTTTGCAGGGATAGCACAAAGTCCAAGAAGGCCCGCGTCTTTGCCGGAACGTAATGACGCGATGGATAAAGTGCATAAAGCGGAAACTGTTCATCCGGCCAGTCGGGAAATAACACCACCAACTTGCCGCTAGCCAGGAGTGGCTCGATGCCCCATGCCATCACCTGAGCGATGCCATAGCCGGCCACGCATACGCTGTGCATCGTGCCGACGTCGTTGAGGGTCAGCTGACCAGTGTTGGCAATCGGGATGACTTTGCGACCGCGGTGGAACTCCCATCCGAAAGGCCGGCCTGTTTCCGGATCGCGATATTGGATGCATACATGGTTGTCCTTGATCAGATCGCTGGGATGGGAAGGGCAACCATGCCGTTTAAGGTATACAGGCGAGGCGACGGTAAGAATGCGTGTATCCAGAAGTTTGCGGGCGATCAGGCTGGAGGGGCGTGGTTCTCCGAAACGGATGGCAAGGTCGAAACCATCGGCCACGATATCGCCGAGCTGATCTCGTGTGATGAGCTCAAGCTGCAGATCGGCATGCTTTTGCAGGAAAACGCCTAATCGTGGGCCTAGTGCCAAGCGCGAAAAGAATGGGTCAATATTCACGCGCAGCCGTCCTCGCACTGCCGTGCCGCCTTGAGCTGCAATGGCAGCGGCTTCTTCCAGGCCGCTCAGCAACGGCATTACTTGCGTATAGAAACGTCGCCCCTCGTCCGTCAGGCTGACCGAGCGGGTGGTGCGATCGAACAAGCGAATGCCCAAACGTGCTTCGAGCCGTGCGATGGCGCGGCTGACCCCGGGTTGAGACATGTTCAAAGCGTCAGCGGCCGCGGCAAAGCTGCCGCAGTCGACGATCGCGCATAACACGCTCATACCGTTCAATAGGCGCTCATCGAAAGTCATGCTGATGCTGTTTAGTCATGAATGTGATGACATTCATGTTATCGCGAAATGGGTACCGGGGAGGGAAAATGCCTATCAACGCGACATCGGTCGCTCGATATGGGACTTATTACGATGTTTACCGTCATGGGTGTAACGGGGCAGGTCGGCAGCCAGGTGGCGTGTCGTTTATTGAGTGCCAAGCAACGCGTGCGCGCTGTAGTGCGCGATGCTGCCAAGGGTGCTTCATGGGCCAGCAAGGGATGCGAGTTGGCGGTGGCCGCCATCGAAGATCAAGCAAGCCTTGCCAACGCCTTCGCTGGCGTGGATGGCGTATTTTTGATGATTCCTCCCGACTACGATCCGGCTCCCGGATTTCCTGCGATGCGCGCACTGATCGGCAACGTCGTCGCTGCGCTTGAAGCGAGCAGGCCGGCGAGGGTGGTGTTTCTATCGACCGTCGGCGCACACGTCGAACGATTCTCGCTGCTGAATAACTCGAAGATGATGGAAGAAGCGCTGCGGCGGCTGAGCATGCCGGTGGGTTTTCTACGGGCGGCCTGGTTCATGGAAAACGCACGCTGGGATCTGGAGGCGGCCAGGAAGGGCGTACTGCACAGTTTTCTGCAGCCGCTTGAACATCCCATTCCAATGGTGGCGACGGCTGATATTGCCAGCACCGTTGCCGGGATGCTGACGGAAACCTGGCATGGCACGCGGATAGTCGAGTTGGAGGGGCCGCGGCGCTACAGTGCGAATGACATTGCCGCCGGATTTGCCGCGACGCTAGGTCATTCGGTGCGGGCGGAGATCGTTCCTTCCGAGACGTGGGAAGCTTTGTTTCGCTCGCAAGGCATGCGATATCCCGAACCGCGCATGCGCATGCTCGACGGTTTTAATGAAGGATGGATCGACTTCGAGTACGGTGGAGCGGAGCATCGATTAGGCACGGTTCCGTTGGAACAGGTGCTGCAAACCTTGAGCGGGCAGTCACGGTAGCTGGGTGCCCGCGTGTTGCGCTTTTCCATAGATGAGGCAATCCATGACGATTTCAAAAACACGCACAGCTCTCATTGTCGGAGCTTCTCGCGGGCTCGGTTTGGCCTTGGCAAAGGAATACCTGTTACGCGGATGGCAGGTCATCGCCACTGTACGTGGCAATGCGCGCACCGCCTTGCACGACGTGCAGGCAGACGCTCAGGATCGACTGGACATCGAACATGTCGATATCAATGAACCTGCTCAGGTCAAGGAGCTGCATGCGCGCCTGCGCTTGCGTCCGCTGGATCTTTTGTTTCTCAACGCAGGCATCGCGCCCAATCCCGATACGCCGATCGGGCATGTAAGCACCGAAGAATTTGCGAGTGTGATGATCAATAACGCGCTGAGCCCCATGCGCTTTGTCGAGACTTTCGGCAATGTGGTGCAAGCCAGGGGTACCATTGCGGTCATGTCTTCAGGACTGGGCAGCGTAACCAACAATACAGACGGGGGTTGGGAAACCTACCGCGCCAGCAAGGCATCGCTCAATACATTGATGCGTAGCTATGTGGCGCGCCAGAGCGATGAGCGAACCTATCTGCTGATCGCCCCCGGCTGGGTGCGCACCGACATGGGCGGCCCGAACGCTACGCTCGGTATCGAAGAGAGCATTCCGCGAGTGGTCGATGTGGTGGAGGCGCAAACCGGCAAGGGCGGCTTGCGCTATCTCAGCTATCAGGGCCAGACGGTCGCGTGGTAAATCCTTTACGCAGGCACCCTCGTCAATCGTTGACGAGGGTGTTCCGGCCGCGTTGCTTGGCCTGATACATGCGTTTGTCGGTCAGTTCGATAAACGCGCGAACCTGATCCCCGTGCCTGGGCATAAGGGTGCCGAGCCCTATGCTGGCGGTAACGTATGTGCTGACTTCCGATCCCTTGTGCGGAATATGTTCGCTGGCAATCAATTCACGAAAACGCGAGGCAATTTTGTAAGCTTCGCTTTCGTTAGTGTCAGGCAACACGGCAACGAACTCCTCGCCGCCGAAGCGGGCGACAAAATCCCGCGGGCGATTGGCGGCAAGGGTCAGGAGCTTGGCAACTCGTTTCAGACACTGATCGCCTTCCAGATGCCCGTAGTGATCGTTGTATTGCTTGAAGCAGTCGATATCCAGCATGAGCAGGGATAGCGGCTGTTCACGGCGGCAGGCATTATTCCACTCGGTTTCCATGACGACGTCGAAGCGGCGTCGATTGGCTACGCCGGTCAGACCATCCTTGAAGGAAAGTTCTTCCAGTTCGCGGCGCAGTGCGGCGAGCTGTTCTTCCGTGCGTTTGCGTTCGCTGATGTCGAACATGAAGCCGACCAATGCATCAACGGTGCCGTCTTCGCGCCGTACCACATGCACGACATCGCGAATCCATACATATTCGCCGTCCTTTTTCAGGCCGCGGTAATCGGCTTCGTGATCCAGGCCCGCCTTGGACTGCGCGACGCAGAAGTTCACCGCCCAATCCCGGTCTTCGGCATGAATGCGGTCGGCCCAGTCCTGCACCGTCACCCAGCTCTCGGGTGCCCAGCCCAGCAGTTCTTCGATCTGAGGGCCGATATAGGCGAATTGCATCGTCGCCCAATCGATTTTCCATGGAATAGCGCGAGTCGACTCCAAAAGCGTTTTGTAAGTAGCTCCATCCAGTTCCATCTTGGAATCGAGGGTGGCGTTCATCAGTGGGCTCCGGATTGGGATAATGGGTGCAACAGGGTCTTGTTGCCCACCATGATCCTCATGGAGGCGGGCATGCTTTAAACCTGGGGGCAGCATGCAATCGTCATGCCCATTCGGAACCTCCGCTTTTGCGTGGCACATGGCGTGTGGCGCGAGGCCTATAACTTGCTAGGGTTCTATGGAATTGCGCGCTAATGGCGTAGAAAAGGAAGTGCGGACGAGGGTCCCGGCGTGTGAATGATGCCATCGACGCAGTCAGGGGATGGAGGGCTTTTATTCCAAGGTGACCGGTTTGGGCCATATATGCCGCGTCACTCCATGTCATGCAGGGTGGGGAGGATTCGCTTGCGTTTCGCATGGGCACTCGTTTTATTGCTGATCGTCCATCTGGTTCTGGCGAACTGGAGCGGCCATGCGCAAGATGCGTGGCCCCAACTGGCCATGTTGGTGGTGCAGGGGATGGCCGTAGGGATCGTCTTTGTGCGATTCCGGCGCAGTCCGGCATTGATCAAATTGCCCTGGCTGCTGCTCGCACTCGCGGCCATGATGCAGATGCTATGGGCGGCGACCAATCTGCTGACGACCCTTCTGGACGATAAAGGCGGCTATCTCACCGCTATCGGCGTGGTGATCTCGGGCCTGTACATGATCCCTTCCATGTTCATGCTGGCGCGATCGTTCGGGAGGGATGAGCCACGGGCAGTGGTGGCGCTGGATCTGATTTTGTCTTGTTTGGTGGCCGTTCTGCTGTATCAGCTGGTGACGCAATTATTGAGCGGTCCACGGGCATCGGATCCGTCCAGCATCTATGTGGTCATCTATCATGCGGACGCCGTCGACTATTCGCTGGCAGCCATGGCAGTGCTGCGCATGGCCGGTGCCCATAGTTTCAGGTGGCGCTTCTTCTATTACGCGGCTGCTAGCTATCTTTTGAGCAATGCAGTCGTGGCGTCTGTCTACAACCGCGTAGAGCTGCATGGGCTGCCTTGGTGGGCCGGATCGTTGGTGGATATCCCCTATGTGTTGTTGATCATGGTGATACTGCGCCAGCCGCCGCGGCTCTTGCGGATTTACCATCCCTCCTTGGCCGTTTCGCAAACCATTGCTTCGTTTGCGCCGATCATGATGTCACTGATGATTTTGATGTTGGGCATCAGTGTGTCGCGGATCAGCTTCCTTCCCGGCGTCGTGGCAGCATGCATATCGGTACTGTTCTATGGCTTGCGCGTTGCTTTTATCCAGAGTCGTCACCTGGATAGGCAGCGGGCCGTCGATCTGAGTACGTGGCGGCTGGAGCAGCAAGTAGGCCGCGATCCCCTTACCGGCATAGCCAACCGCGCCATGCTGGACACCCGTTTGCGCGAGGCTTTGGAGGAAGGGCGACGTACGGGGAGCGCCTGCTCGGTCTTGATGATCGATATCGATTTTTTCAAACAGTACAACGACACGCTCGGCCACATTGCCGGCGATGCGTGTCTGATCCAGGTTGCTTGTGCGTTGCGCAGCACCCAGGTGCGGGCACGTGATCTCGTCGCGCGCTATGGGGGTGAGGAATTCGCGGTAGTGCTTGCCGATACCCAGACAGAAGCTGCCCAAGAGGTGGCTCACAGGTTGATCGGTGCTATCGAGCGACTGCAAATAGCTCATCCCAGCTGTCCACTGGGCCGCGTGACAGTGAGCATCGGCATTGCAACGCAGACACCCGCGACGCCTATTGACCCGAAGGTTGTTCTGGATGAAGCCGATCGCGCCTTGTATTACGCCAAGAGCAAAGGGCGCAATCGCTGCGAGCTGTTTGCAGGCGCCACCGGAAAATCCGGATTGCATGGAGAGAGCGGCACCATACCGACCTGATGTCATGGCGCCTTGTCGCGTTGGAGTGGGAGCCGTCGCTGTCATCCTGGCGGCGCTTGTGAGCGCTAGGATGGCGCCCTGACAGCGTCGTCGAGACAAGGAGTGTTGTGCATGCCAAAGCAAGCCCGGAAGATAGTCGTTGGGTTGTTGCTGATCATGTCCTGGTTAGCAGCAAGCGCGGCAGCGCAGGATCCCGCTTCCGCCGGCAGCAGTGACCATGCGCCCAGCGATAGTGACCTTGCTGCGGCTCAATGCGTGATTGGCGAGGAAAAATTTTTGCCCGGCGATTATTACTATTGCCTCGGCGGTCTCAGCTATGGCCAGCATAACTATGGTGAGTCCGTTCGCTTTTTCACCACAGCGGCAAGCTGGGCCAGTAAGCCCGCGCAATACGTATTGGGTGTGATGGCTTTAAATGGCGATCATCAGTCAGTGAATCGCGCGTTGGCGCTGGCCTGGCTGGCCCTTGCGTCCGAGCGGCCGGATTCGCGCTTCCGTGCCGCTTATGAACAGATCTATAAAGCGTCGACAAGCGGCCAGCGGTTGGCAGCCGATGCGCTATTGAAGAAGATGCGGCCTATCTATGGGGATGCCACTGCGGCAGTGCGCGCCGAACGGCGCTATGAAGATGGCATGAAGCGGCTGGCCCAGGTCGATGACCATGGCGGACACTATTGCATGGAAGGATTCTCCACGCTGGCTCGTCCCAATACCGATGCTTCCATCTGCCCGCCGGTACAACAGGTTTCGGCGTTGATTGACCGGCAGGCTGCGACGGTCTTCGAAGGATGGGCAGGGCATGTGACAGTGGGACCTTTGCAGCAGGTGCCCGTGCATTAAAGTGCGGGTCAGTGCAGAAAGGCGGCGCAATCGGGTCACAGACTCTTGCATAGACCTCGCATCGACGCCTTGCTGACTGATAAAGGTTCACCCTGGACCTCTCTTCTTCGGAGCAGACGTCATGAGTGGTGAGCGTTCATTCCCCAAGCAACCTGGTAGCACCCCTGAGAAAGCTTATCCGCAACCTGCCGACGAGGCTGCGAAATCCGTGGCGTCCCGTGCAGTAAAAAAGGAAGGTGGTACAGGTGGTATCAGTGGCACGGGACAAGCGCTTCCGCACCACGGTTTCGCGGAGCCGGAGCGAGAGGCATTGGGCAACCCGGTGGGTGAAGAGGCTGCCATGTCCACTCCCGACAATGGCAGTACTTACCAAGCAGGCAGCACGCACCGTAATCGCCTGCGGCAAGAGCAGACACGAAAAGAGCGGTTGGCCGGACGCACGATAGCGAACCAAGGGCGCGGCGGTTCCGATGCCGTACCGGGCGTACCTGCGGAGCGTCGATAGGCAACTGCAGAAGCAGGCTTTGCAGCGAGTGAGAACACGCTGTCAGGAGTAACCCCTGCCGCACGCGCCTGAGCGGGGATGCAGACGTGTTTGCGCGCGAGACGTAGTGGGCTGCATCACCATGCCTTGGAAAGTCCGCATCCCGTTGCCGCATGACTTTTGGCGCTGTCTGCGATCGGGCACAAGCCCCACCATGACAGGTTCGAGCAGGCCGAGAGGATCGGCTTGCCATCTGCTATCCGCATCATTCAATCAAAGGAGAATTTATGCGCAGGCTTCTGTTTTCTGCGATTGCCTTGGCGCTGGCCGGGACATCGATAAGTGGCGTGGCCGTGGCGCAGCCGGTGGTGCCGTCCGCGGAGGTGATCGGCACCACGCAGCTGCCGCGGAGCGTGCGGCCCACGCATTACGATGTGGCGATATCGCCACATGCGGATTCGCTAACCTTCGACGGTAAGGTAACGGTGACCGTCGATGTATTGCAGCCGACGGCCAGCGTGACTTTGAATGCGCTCGGTTTGACGTTTTCTTCGGCAAACCTGGTGTCAGCATCGGGCAAGGCCAGTTATCCGGTACCGAAGGTAACCATAAACGCCAAAGACCAGACCGCCACCTTCACCTTTCCCAAAACGCTAGCTGTCGGCAGTTATCGCCTGACGATGGCTTATACCGGCAAGATCAATACGCAGGCTTACGGCCTGTTCGTGATCAACTATGACACCAAGGCTGGCCATAAGCGGGCGCTGTATACGCAATTCGAGAATTCCGATGCGCGTCGCTTCATTCCCTCCTGGGACGAGCCGGCTTACAAGGCCACCTTCCATCTCACGGTGACCGTACCCACCGGCCAAATGGCGGTGAGCAACATGCCGGTGGCGCAAGCGACCGATCTCAAGAATGGCTTGACTCGCGTGACGTTCCAGCCGTCGCCGAAAATGTCCACCTATCTGTTGTTCTTTGGTACAGGTGATTTTGATCGCGTCACGACCCATTCGGACGGCACGGAAATCGGAGTGGTTACGCAAAAGGGCCTTTCTTCGCAGGCCACGTTTGCATTGGATTCGGCCAAGACCATCCTGCACGAATACAACGATTATTTCGGCACGCCCTATCCGCTGCCCAAGCTCGACAACATCGCTTCTCCCGGCAGCAGCCAGTTCTTTGCTGCGATGGAAAACTGGGGCGCCATCTTTACCTTCGAATACGCCATGTTGCTGGATCCATCGATCTCCACGCAGGCGGACAAGGAGCAGGTATTCAGCGACGAAGCGCATGAAATGGCGCATCAGTGGTTTGGCGATCTGGTGACCATGCGTTGGTGGGACGACCTCTGGCTCAACGAAGGGTTTGCATCGTGGATGGCCACGCGTACCACTGAAAAGCTGCATCCGGAATGGGATGCGCAGTTGGGTACCGTCACCATTCGTGAAATTGCCATGGGTCTCGATGCGATCGCTACCTCGCATCCCATTGTGCAGCACATCGAAACGGTCGAGCAGGCCAATCAGGCGTTCGATGCCATCACCTATTCCAAGGGCGAGTCGGTGATTCGCATGCTGGAAAACTATCTGGGTGCGGATACCTGGCGCGACGGTGTGCGTCGTTACATCAAGGATCACGCCTACGGCAACACAGTTTCCGACGATTTGTGGCACGCGATGGAAACGGTGACGAACAAGCCGGTCACCACCATCGCGCATGACTTCACACTGCAGCCTGGTGTGCCGCTTATTCGTGTGGAATCGGAAACCTGCAAGAACGGCCACACCACACTTGAGCTTGCGCAGGGACAGTTCACCAAAGGCCCCGCCAACCGGATGATGCGGCACTGGCATGTGCCGGTCATCGCACAAGCGCTGGGCAGCGCGCCTGCGAGCACGCTGGTCGATGGCAAGGCGTCGCTGGTTGTGCCGGGGTGTGGTCCGGTGGTGGTCAATGCCGGCCAGAGCGGTTACTACCGCACCTTGTATACGCCCCAGAACTTTGCGGCACTTCATGCAAGTTATGCCAAGCTTGCGCCGATCGATCAGCTCGGCCTGATGGACGACACCTCGGCATTGGGGCTCGCCGGGCTTGAACCGGCGTCACATGTGCTGGATCTGATCAAGGCTACGCCGGGCGATGCCAATCCGGTGCTGTGGGGCAATATCGCCCAGCAGTTGCGCAGCCTGAATCTCTACTATCGCGATGGCGACGCAGGACAGGCATCTTTCCAGGCCTTCGCCATAGCCAGGCTCGAGCCGGTCTTCAATCGTATTGGCTGGCAGGCCAAGGCCGGCGAACCAGCCACCGTCGCGATCCTGCGTAACCAGCTCATTGTTGCGCTTTCCGACCTGGGCGATCGGAACGTAATCCAGGAAGCACGCCGTCGCTACGCTGCCCAGGCCACCGATCCATCGGCCGTCCCGGGCGCATTACGCAAAGTCATTACGTCGGTCGTGGCGTATCACGCCGACGCCGCTACGTGGGACCAGTTGCACGCGCAGGCGCAGGCGGAAAAGACGCCGTTGATCAAGGATGCGCTGTATTCGATGCTGGCGAGCACGAAGGATGAGGCGCTGGCCAAGCGCGCGCTTGACCTCGCCCTGACGAATGAGCCGGGTCCAACCAACAGCGCAAGCATGATCGCCACCGTGGCACGCCAGCATCCCGAACTGGCCTTCGATTTCGCTGTCGCACATCGGCCCCAGATGGACAAGTTGGTCGACGTTACCTCGCGCGGCGAATACTACCCAAGGCTGGTGTCGTCCTCGTTGGACCCGGCCATCATCGGCAAGATGCGTGCGTTCGAGCAGGCTAATATCGCACCGACGTCGCGCCGCGTGGCGGATACGGTCATCGCCAATATCCAATACCGTCTCGGCGTGCATAAGGATCGGCTGCCCGACGTGGATGCCTGGATAAAGAAAAACGGTTGAGGGATGCAAGCTAGGGTCTGTAGTGTAAACAGCCCCTAGGAAAAAGCCCCGCCAGTGACTTGTGCGGGGCTTTTTTTGTGGCAAGCGAAGCAAGGGAGAGGAGGGCGATTACGCCTCGGCTTCTTCTTTGTAGGCGTCGATCGGAATGCAGGCGCACATCACGTTCTTGTCCCCGTAGACGTTGTCGACGCGCGCGACCGGCGACCAGTATTTCTGCAGCTTCAGGCTCGGTAGCGGGAAGGCGGCAAGTTCGCGTGGATAAGCGTGCGTCCATTCGGTGCCGCTGACCATCGTGGCGGTGTGCGGTGCATGCTTGAGCGGGTTGTCGTCGCGATCCAGGCGCCCATCTTCGATAGCACGGATTTCCTCGCGGATCTGGATCATCGCGTCGATGAAGCGATCAAGCTCGTGCTGCGATTCGCTTTCGGTCGGTTCCACCATCAAGGTGCCGGCGACGGGGAAGCTCAGCGTTGGCGCGTGGAAACCGAAATCGATCAGGCGTTTGGCAACGTCTTCGGCGCTGATGCCGGTGCTGTCCTTGAGCGGACGCAAGTCGAGAATGCATTCGTGCGCCACCAGTCCATTGCGGCCGGTGTAAAGCGTTTCGTAATGCGCTGCGAGACGCTTGGCGATGTAGTTGGCGTTGAGCAGCGCTACCTGGGTGGCTTTGCGCAGGCCTTGCTGGCCCATCAGGGTGATGTACATCCACGATATCGGCAGGATGCTGGCGCTGCCATAGGGTGCCGCAGACACCATTCCGCCCACATGCTTATTAGGAGTAGGGCCATGCGTGGCCGCTTTCTGATCTTTGCCAGCAAGGAAGCCGGCACTCGTTTTGGGCAGGAAGGGGGCCAGATGTGATTTCACTGCGCAGGGGCCCACGCCCGGACCGCCGCCGCCGTGCGGAATGCAGAAGGTCTTGTGCAAGTTGAGATGCGAAACGTCCGAACCCCATTTGCCGGGCTTGGCCAGCCCCACCAGCGCATTCATGTTGGCGCCATCGGTATACACCTGGCCGCCGTGCTGGTGCACGATGTCGCAGATGCGTACGACGTCTTCTTCGAACACGCCATGCGTAGAGGGATAGGTGATCATCAGCGCGGCGAGGCGATCGGAATACTTCTCGGCCTTGGCGCGGATGTCATCGATATCGACGTTACCGTTGCTGTCGCACTTGGTCACTACCACGGTCATGCCACACATCTGCGCGGAGGCCGGATTGGTGCCATGCGCGGATTCGGGGATCAGGCATACGTCGCGCTGGTCTTCGCCGCGCGAGCGGTGGTAGGCGCGAATGGCCAGCAGGCCCGCATATTCGCCCTGTGCACCGGAGTTCGGCTGAAGGCTGACCGCATCGTAGCCGGTGCACTCCACCAGCATCGCTTCCAGTTCGTCGATCAGCTGCTTGTAGCCCTGCGTCTGGTCGGCTGGCGCGAGCGGATGGATCTGGCCGAATTCGGGCCAGGTCACCGGAATCATCTCGGCGGTGGCGTTGAGCTTCATGGTGCAACTGCCCAGCGGGATCATGGTGCGATCCATCGCCAGGTCCTTGTCGGCCAGCGAACGCATGTAACGCAGCAGTTCGTGTTCGCTGTGATGCGTGTTGAACACCGGATGCTGCAGGAAAGCATCCTGGCGCAGCAGTGCGGTCGGCAGTTCGTCCGGCGTACTCGCATCGAGTTCGTCGATATCGTCCAGTTCGGCGCCGAACAGTTTGGCCAGGGCCAGCAGGTCGGTGCGCGTGGTGGTTTCATCCAGGCTGATGCCCACGCTTTGACCATGGATCTGTCGCAGGTTGATGCCTTGGCTTGCCGCTTTGGCATGGATCACATCCGCATCGACATCGATGATGTGCAGGGTGTCGAAGAAGGCCGTGCCGACATTCATACCCGCGCGGCGCAAGGCAGTGCCCAGGATGGCTGTGAAGCGGTGAGTGCGCTGGGCAATCCGCTTGAGACCGTCGGGACCGTGATACACCGCGTACATGCTCGCCATCACCGCAAGCAGCACCTGCGCAGTACAGATGTTGGAGGTGGCCTTTTCACGACGGATGTGCTGTTCACGCGTTTGCAGCGTGAGGCGATAGGCAGGCTTGCCTTCCGTATCCACCGATACACCGATCAGGCGTCCTGGCATCGAACGCTTGTAAGCATCACGGCAAGCGAGATACGCGGCATGCGGGCCGCCGAAGCCGAACGGCACGCCGAAACGCTGGCTATTGCCGATCACAATGTCGGCGCCCCATGAGCCGGGCGAGGCGATCAGCGTGAGTGCCAGCAAATCGGTCGCCACGGCCACGATGCCGCCGCGCGCATGGACTGCATCCGCGACTGCGCGGTAGTCGTGAATCTCGCCGTAGGTGTTCGGGTACTGCAGCAGCACGCCAAAACTGTCGACGCTGGAGACTTCCGCCGCGTTGCCTACGTGCAGTTCGATACCGATGCCGTCGGCCCGCGTGTGCAGCACTTCCAGCGTCTGCGGATGCACATCGCTGGCGACAAAGAATACGTTCGATTTCGATTTTGCCGAACGCTTCGCCAGGGTCATCGCTTCAGCCGCCGCGGTGGCTTCATCCAGCAGCGAGGCGTTGGAGATGTCCATGCCGGTGAGATCGGCCACCATGGTCTGGAAGTTGATCAACGCTTCCATGCGACCTTGCGAAATCTCTGCTTGATAGGGCGTATAGGCAGTGTACCAGGCGGGGTTTTCCAGGATGTTGCGCAGAATGACATTCGGCGTGAGCGTGCCGTAATAGCCCTGTCCGATGAAGTTGCGGAAAACCTTGTTCTTCCGTGCAATGGTACGGATCTTCGCCAACGCTTCCTCTTCCGTGATGCTTGGTGGCAGGTCGAGCGGCTGGGGAGATTTGATCTGGCCCGGCACGATGGCATCGGTCATCGCTTCCAGCGAGTTGTAACCGATCACGTCCAGCATCTGCGCGATTTCGGCATCGTTGGGGCCGATGTGACGCTCGATGAAAGCGTCGTGGTGCTCAAGTTCGCGCAGCGATGGGGAAGCTGAGAGAGATGAAGATGCTTGGCTCATGAGTGGCGTCCGAAGAAAGCGCGCAGGCCGCACGCGGGGCGCCCCTCTGTCCTTTTGCCTGAGAGTTTGGAAGCGGGGAGGCTCACGCCTTGCTTCGTGCCCCTTCGGCGCCGGATTCAACCGGTCTCTCCAGAGTCTTGGTCCACGGCGGTATGGAGCCTGAGCGATTACGGGCGTTGCGCCTTCGGCAGCGGGTATTACCCGCTTCTCCCACCATGTACATCAAGGCGGCAATTATACCCTGGGTGGCTGTCGGCGTACGGCCGTTTCGGTGCGGGCGAGAGTAGCCTGGGGAGCCTCGATTCACACTCCCCACCTTGGTTCGCAGCCTATGAGCAAGCCGCCTTTTCACCTTGAGGAGCTCGACCACCTCGTCTTGCGTGCCTAGGGCCTGTTTACACTACTGGCGTAGCTCGCGCTGGGAGCTGTTTGCGCGCCAGACAAGGAAGAGCGAAGGCGTGTACGTCGGTCCACGACTGAGCGATGACGCGGTATGGCGAGCAAACAGACCCAGCCCTTCGGGTTGCCGTTGCGTAGCCGCCATGCGGCAGCGCGCGGCTTGACCTGGCAGCCAGCCAGGCCTGCGCCACGCACTACCACCTGACGGCTACGCAACGACAACGCGTGCCACGCCAGTAGTGTAAACAGGCCCTACGACATTCCCACCATGACGGCCTTTTATTGCGATGTGCTGGGATGCGTTATCGAGCGCAGGCAGGACGAGATCGGCCTGGTGCAGCTACGCGCGGGCCGTTCGCTCATCGACTTGGTCAGCGTGGACGGAAAGCTGGGCCGTCACGCTGGCGCCGGTCCCGGGGCAGAAGGGCACAATCTGGATCACCTTTGTCTGAGCGTGGCGGGCTACGACGAGCATGCGATCGTGACTTACCTGAAAGAGCAGGGCGTGCATGTCGGTGACATTGGTAGGCGATACGGTGCCAAAGGCGAAGGACCTTTCATTTATCTCTTTGATCCGCAAGGCAACATGATCGAACTCAAGGGGTCGCCTGCCATCTCAAACGAGTGATCGAAATTATTCGTTCCCAAAAAGCATGGGCCATTAGTCACGAATTTAACGTTTGTAATCGAGTAATCGGTATAATGCGCGCTCCCCAGGCATTCGCGCGCAAATCGCCGCTACGGCGAACATCGACGCAAGAGTGCGTGCAGTCTCGCAAAGCGATATCCCCCTCGGCCTTTGCGCAGGACTTCACGACAGCTTTTCATGGTTACGCGGATCTCAGAGACGCTTGTACGTCTGCCATAGCCGATCCGGGCTGTTCCTGGTACATGGAGCTTGAGGCATTGGTCGGCTTCCCCACCGGCCACGCCATGTCAACGCGAAGGTAATCGCAACGCTGCCCGCAGTGCGTCGGAGGTGTTTCCTCCGCGCGTGGTCGTGTGTGGCTGCGACAGTCCGATAGAAGTAATGCTGCGCTGCCGAGGCGCTCCTTGACGTGCTCTCAGCCACGGATGTTCTGGCGATTCTTCAATGCGCCGCGCAGGCGATGGATGCTGCCGCGCTCGCTTGTAGTTCGAGGATCTCGGTTGTGTGTGAATCGGATTGTTTGGCACGGTCGCCCGCTGGTGCGTTGGACGCCGCCACGGTCTCGGATCGTGAAATAGGAACCTTGCTCAGTCATCTACCGTCGGCGCATGACGCACAGCCGGCTGGGTATCGTGTAGCAGGAACAGCAGCGCAAAACGGCCGCCCGCATGCCTGGAAGCGACGCTTGCATGACCCGGCGAAGCGGGCACGACGTGCCGCGCGCGCCATGCGGCATGTCCGCTTCGTGTACTTCACCCATGTGGACGACGATAGCCTGTTCGGGGAATACCACCACGAATTGGTTACCGCCGAAGTCTTGATGGATCGCGTGCTTGCCGCTCGCGCCTCGGGCATGAAGGCGGTGCATCCTGATCTGTCGGGAGACGCCGAAGAGCGGCTCTTTACGCGTCCTCCGCGAGGCAGCTTTTTGCAAGTCACGCCAGAATACATTCGCTGGTATGGGCGTTACGGCATACGCCGGGACGAGCCGATGGTGCGCGAAGAACTCGCGATCGAATTGATGGGTGAGTATGCCTACAGCTACAGCGAGGCACTGGATATCGCGACCAGCAATTCCGGTGCGTTATCCCGCACGGAGCAGACGTGGCTGCTGGCGCGTGCCAAGACGCCGATCTACTGCCGGCCATTGCATGCCATGGAATTCAAGCAAGTAGTAAAAGCCATTGAATCGGCTTACGACGTTCCGCACGGCGATGCAGTCGTCGCGCGCGCCAATGCCGAGATCGCGCGACGTGCAGCCGCCGTGCTTGGCATGATGTTCGATGAATATGTGGAGACTCCATTCCGTACGCCTGCATTGGCGCAAGCGTTCGCGGAATTTCATGGCGCCCATCTGCAACGGGTTGCCACGGCGCGGCTTGCTGGTTTGCAGCCGATGCCGGTGGTTGGTGTCCTTGGCTGGTTCTCGGCTCGGCGTGCACGCATTTATGCCGAGGTACAGGCGCGTCTGGCAGCGCGCTGACACGCGCCGCCAGACCGCAACCATCACAGCGTGATGGGTTTATTGCCCGCTGCTTTGAGCTTTTCGTTGAGTGCACCCACGTCGTGCTCTTTCAACTGCTGCCAGCTATTGAGCGTAACGCCCAGGGTCCGCGACAGGGTTGCATAAGACGTTTGCGCATCGACGCTAGGGTCGGCATCCGCGCCGTCCACGGCAGTGAGCAATTTATCGAGGTCCATCGAAAGGGCGGCAAGGCTATCTGTTCGGCGAGGTGGTGCGCCCACGGAGTTGCGTGGATCCGGATGCAAGGGCGCGCCTGAAAGACTGGATACCTGGGTGATCAGCGTACCGATCTGATCATGCAGGTCACCACTTGCATGTGCTTGTTGCTCGTCGAGCGTCTGCAGCAGTTGCTTGGCTTCGCTGCCCGCAGCCGATGCTTGGGCGAGGGCAAACTCTACCTTGCGGGCGAGTTCGAATTCTCGCTGCATGGCTTGGACGGAAACCTTGACGCGTGGATCAGGCTGGATCTCCAGTGGCTGGCGATAGGTTTTGCCGTCGACGGCGAGTTCGACCGTGTACGAGCCCGGGGGTGCCCATACGCCATCTTTCTGGTGACGCCTACCTTCACCTTTGCCCTGTGCGGCATAACGCAGATTCCATACGAAGCGATGCATGCCCGGAGTGGTGTAGAGCGGTGTGGGAATCGGCACCCACTCCGGCGCGTATTCAAGTTTCTTCGGATCCAGCATCGGCGGTGCGTCATTGCTGCTGAAGCCGCGCACGGGATGGTTCTGGCTGTCGAGCACCGTGAGCGTGACCGGACCCTTCACGCCTTGCGGCAGGACGTAATCGATGATGGCGCCGCTGGGCGGATTGGCGGCAGCGGGTTCGTCTTTCGGAAAGGGCGTGCCAGTAAAGGTGGCGCGTCGCACGCGAATGGCAACCGCCGGTTTGAACAGCATGACCGACTGCGTCGTGACGCCAGTCATCTGACGCAAGGCCGTCATGTCATCCATGATCCAGAAGCCGCGGCCATGCGTCGCGATGACCAGATCATCCTGGTGTACGTCGATGTCGCGTATGGACGTGGATGGCAGGTTTTGCTGCAACGGCTGCCATTGCGCACCGTCATCAAACGACACGTACATGCCTTTTTCGGTACCGGCATAGAGCAGGCCCTTGCGTACGGGATCCTCGCGCACGACGTTCACGAAACTGTTGGACGGAATACCGTCATCGATGCGCGTCCAGCTCTTGCCGCCATCCGTGGTGCGGTAGATGTAGGGTGCGTCGTCATCCAACCGGTGGCGGTCGATGGCGAGATAAGCCACATCCGGGCTGAAATGGGACAGTTCGATACCGCCTACTTTCGACCATGGAGTCAGCGCCTTGGGCGTGACGTTTTCCCAGTGCGCGCCTTCGTCGTCCGTGCGCCACACCAGTCCATCATCGGTGCCCACCCACAAGATTTTTGCATTGAGGGGTGACGGAGCGATGGTGTAGATCACACCGCGCCGCTTGTCGACGTGATTGTCGTCGGCAGCGGTCGGTGCATCGAGGTTGGAAGGAACGCCGGCATCCGGGCGCGTGAGGTCAGGACTGATCGGCGTCCAGTGATCGCCACCATCCGAGGTGCGAAACAAGCGCTGGTTCGCGAAATACAACACCTTGGTATTGCGCTTGGAGAAGGCGAGCGGCAGCGTCCATGCCGCACGGTAATGAGCGGCGGGGTAGGCCAGCGTGGGATCAACGTCGCGCACTTGTTCGGTACGCATGTCCAGCTTGTTCACGCGACCGCCGTAGACGATGTCGTGATCGTCCGGATCCGGCGCAATCATGTCGCTTTCGCCGCCCGGCGTGATTTCATGGAACTGCTCCATGGTGATGCCGTCGCCGCTGCCGCTTTGGCTGGGCAGCGCCACCGCGCCGGAGTCTTGCTGCGCGCCATAGACCCAGTAGGGAAAGCGGTTGTCGGTGCTGACGTGATAGATCTGCGCGGTCGGCTGGTTGTACCAACTGCTCCAGGTGGTGCCACCGTTGAGCGTGATCAGTGCGCCTTGGTCCACGCCAAGAATCTGGCGATTGGAGTTGGTGGGGTCAATCCACATCTCGTGGAAGTCGTCGCCGGTGGGGTCGCCCTTCAACGCGATGAATTGTTTGCCGCCATCGTCCGAACGCAACACGATGGTGTTCATCACGTACACGCGATCGGCATTCTTTGGATCGACAGTGAGTCGATTGAAATACCAGCCGCGCTGCCAGATACGCTGGTCACCCGTGACATGGATCCAATGCACGCCACCATCGTCGGAGCGGTAGAGGCCGCCTTCGCCGACCGGTGCGTCAACCAGCGCATAGAGGCGGTTGGGTTGGCTGAGCGCTGCAGCCAGGCCAATACGGCCGGGATGTGCAGGAAAACCATTACCCTGGATCTGGGTCCAGTGCGTGCCGTCATCGTGGGAAACGTAGAGGCCGCTGCCTGGCCCGTTCGAGGGCGGATACACGCTCCATGGTGGACGGCGCGTTTGCCATAGCGCGGCATAGATCGTATGGGGATCACCGGGCTTGAAAGCGAGATCGATCGCACCGGTGTCGTCGTTCTTGAACAGCACCTTGCTCCAGTGCGCGCCGCCATCCATGGAGCGGAATACGCCGCGCTCCGCATTGGGCCCGTAGGCGTGGCCGAGCGCAGCCACGAAGACGACGTCAGGATTGTGCGGATCAACCAGGATGCGCCCGATCTGGCGGCTGTCGTCCAGGCCAATGTGCTGCCAGTGCTTGCCGCCGTCGGTGGATTTGTACATGCCATTGCCATGCGCAATGTCCGAGCGCATGTCGGCTTCGCCGGTGCCGACATAGACCGTGTCGGGCCGTGATGGCGCGACGGCGAGTGCGCCGATCGACCCCACGTGCTCGCTGTCGAAAATAGGTTGCCAGGTGCGGCCAGCGTCATTGGTCTTCCATACGCCACCGTCTACGGCACCGAAATAGAAGTGACGATCATCGCCAGGGATGCCGCTCACCGCCAACACACGGCCGCCGCGGAAGGGACCGATGAGGCGCCAGTGCAAATCCTGGAACAGGGAGGGATTGACAGCTGCGTGCGCAGCCAAAGCAGTGGATAAGCCCAGCAAGAGCAGGGCAAGGCGGTGACGCCATGGCATGTTGGAAACCCCTTGGGGAAGTGGTTCGATGACTGTTTCGCGGCCAGCGCGGATAAAGTCAGACCATATACCGATACGCGGCCGATGGGGGACATCATGTGGCAGGCAACCGGTTGTTGCGGGGTAAACGCATGGCATATGGTCATAAACATGCAATATGCGCGATAACACACGGCTGCCCGCCATGACGGTACGCCGAATGTTGCCAGTACGCCGCGCTGCTCTGCCGCTTGCCCTGATGATATCCCTGGTTTCAATGAGCGCGCTGGCGCAGTCAGCGCCGGCAAGCCAGCAGGACAGTGCCGATCAGTCCCAGCAAAATCCGCATACCACCAATCTGCCCACGGTGAACGTGCACGGCGAGGATTGGCGTAAATATCTCAAGGCCAAGCTGATGTATCAGATGCCTGAGGTGGACGGCCCCAAGATTACCGTCACCAAGAAGACCACCGTGACGCATCTGGAAAACCAGCCCACGGTGATCGGCAATAACCTCAACCAGACACTCGCGCGCACGCCCGGCGTGCTGGTGTCCGAGCAGCCGACGCCCACGCAGTTCAATCTGAGTTATCGCGGCATCGGCAATCCGCAGGAATCGGAATTCGTGCTGGTGATGCAGGATGGTATTCCGATGGAAGGCGACTGGATCGGCTTTCCGACGCTCTACGCATTTCCCATGACGCAAAGCCTTTCGGAAGTGCAGCTCATCCGCGGTGGCTCGAGCCTGTTGTATGGACCGGAGCCTGCACCGGTGATCAATCTTGTGTCGAAGCGTCCCACTCCCGGCACGCCGTTAACGATGACCACTGAAAATGTAGTCGGCGAGCATGGCCTGTTCTCCAGCTACAACTCGATCGAACGCAATCAAGGCGCATGGGCGTTCCGCGCCGATGCGGGTTATGTGCACAGCGATGGCACACGGGCGAACGATGGCTCGCAGGATCGCCAGGCCGATCTGTATCTTGCCTACCGGCCGGACGATCATCAGCAATGGTGGCTGGATTTCCATGCGATCAGCGCGGTGTCCGGCGATCCGGGACGCCTGAGTGATACGCAATGGCAACAGGATCCGCGTACCGTGACCACGCCCTACAACCGTGATTGGGTCAATCGCGATCAGTTGGTGCTAGGGCATAAGCGCGATTTCGGCGATGGATGGTCGCTGGAAGCCAAGCTGTGGTTCACCTACCAGGACCTGGTGAGCCGCGCGGCCAAAGCGCAGTTGCCGGGACAGCCTCCGCCGAGTACCACCACGCTGCAGGACGAAGCCTTCCGCACCATGGGCACCGATATTCGTCTACGCAAGAACTGGGGGCATGGGAATGCCTTCACGATCGGCACGGTGCTGTTCCGCGGCAACGATCCGTTCCGGCAATGGAGCAGCACGGATCTGATGGTGCCGCGCGACGATCACAGCGGCACGCCGGTGCTGAATCAACGCCGGAGTACGCAATACGCCTCGGTGTTCGCGGAAAACGTATTCCGCTTGCCGCATCGCATTCACATCGTGCCATCCGTGCGTCTGGAGCATGAGCGGATTGCGGTGGATGAAACGGTCAAGCCGCCGTTCCTGTCGCGTCCATTTATTCATGAAGCCGATACGCGCCACTTGCCGTTGTTCGGGCTGGGCCTGGGCAATGACTTTGGCCACGGCAACGAAACCTATTTCAACGTGTCGCAGGGCTGGCGTCCGTTGCGTTTCTTCGATATCGCTTCGCCTTTTAGCAATCTGATTCCGGGTCACGCGGCAGCCTTGTCGAAATCCGTGTCGTGGGAGGCGGGTGTGCATGGCGCGCCGGTCACCGGCTTGTATTACGACGTGAGCCTGTTCTGGATCGATTTCCGCAATCGGCTGGAAACCATCTACATCAATCCGATCGACACGATTGAAGTGAATACCGGCAACACGCGCAGTCGTGGCCTGGAAGCTCAGCTCGATTACGACTTTTTTGCGCCGACGCAACTGGCAACGCAAGGCCAGCATCTGGAAACGTTCCTCAATGTCAGTCTCCTCAACGCCAAGTTCACCGGCAGCTCCATCCCCGGGCAGGTTGGCAAAGTGCCTGCGTTTTCGCCGTCCTATTTGCTCAAGACGGGTATCACGTGGCGCAATGAGCGTGTGAAGCTCAGTCTCACCGCTGTATCGTCCGCCGCGCAGTATTGGCAGGATTCGGATGAATCCTACGGCAGTGGCATCACCTACATGCCAGCACGCATTCCGGCTTATACCGTCGTGGACGTGGCTTCGGACTGGCAGATCAACCATTCGCTGCGTTTGCTGGCAGGTATAAGCAATCTCGGCAATCGTCATTATTTCGATCGCGTCTGGCAAAACGGCCTGGAGCCGGCGTTCGGCAGAACCTGGTACACCGGTTTTGCCTTGACCTACTGATGCGCAGAGTTGTTTGCAACGGATCATGATCCAAGACGCGGCCATTGACGGCCGCGTCCCCGCGTCAGGGAGGACAGCTCAAGACTACTTTTCCGACAACAGCGAGAGTCACCCATGCCTTCACGCGCCTTGCTCCGCTCCCTCACCGCTATCGCCGCGGCTTGCCTGCTCGCCAGCGCGACGCCTTTGTATGCGGAGTCATCGCCCACGACCAACCATGTGAGCGATGCTCTCCAATGGCGTCTTGTCGGGCCTTTCCGTGGCGGCTGGGCCACCATCGCCGCCGGCGATCCCACCAGGCCCGATACGTTCTACATCGGTACGGCTGGCGGCGGGGTGTGGAAAACGACAGATGCAGGACGTACCTGGTCGCCGACCTTCGACAAGGTACCCACGGCTTCGATTGGCGCCGTGGCCGTCGCGCCTTCCGATCCCAATGTGATCTATGCGGGCACCGGCCAGGTTGCCGCACGCTACGACGTGGCGGCCGGCAATGGCGTCTATCGTTCGGACGACGGTGGCAAGAGCTGGCAGCACATGGGCCTCACCGAGAGCAAGCATATCGGTGCGATCCTGGTTGATCCGCATGATGCGAATACCTTGCTGGTCGGTGCGTTGGGACATTACTTCGGGCCCAACAAGGAGCGCGGCGTTTATCGCTCGACGGACGGCGGCAAGACCTGGACGCAGACCTTGTTCATCAACGCCGACACCGGCGTCGTGGATCTGGCTGCTGATCCTGTCCATCCGAATATCGTGTACGCGGCTGCATGGCAGGTGCGCAATTACCCGTGGCTGTCGTATTTCGAGCCGAATGCGGGGCCAGGCAGCGGTCTGTATAAATCCATGGATGGCGGCGTCACCTGGAAACGCATCAGCGGGCATGGCTGGCCCACGGGCTCGCTGGCGCGCATAGGCATAGCCACTACCAGCGGTAATCGCGTCTACGCCGTCGTGAACGATGCCAGTTCGCGCAAGGACAGCGGTCTTTATCGTTCCGACGATGGCGGCGCCAGCTGGCAGGCGGTGAGTCATGAGTCGTGGCTGCCGAACGATTATTTCAGCCGGATCACGGTCGACCCGCACGATCGTGACCGTGTCTATTCGGCGGGGCAATCGATTCGCCGTTCGGACGATGGCGGCCGACACTGGACGATATTCAAAGGCGCACCGGGCGGCGACGATTATCACTATCTGTGGATCGATCCGCGCAATACACAACGTATGATCGCGGCCAGTGATCAGGGCGCGGTGGTCACCGTCAACGGCGGACAAACCTGGGGTAGTTGGTATAACCAACCGACGGGACAGTTCTATCACCTCGCTGCCGACAACCAATTTCCGTATTGGATTTATTCCGGCCAGCAGGATTCGGGCACGGTAGGCATCGCCAGTCGCAGCGATTACGGTTCGATTTCCTATCGCGACTGGCGTCCGGTCGGTGGCGACGAGCGTGATTACGACGTTCCGTATCCGGGCGATCCCAATATCGTTTTCGGTTCCGGGCTGGGTGGCCGCGTCTCGCGCTGGAATCGCATCAATGGCGTCGTGCAGAACGTTGCTCCGTGGCCGGTGAGCAGTTATGGACAACGCCCGACGGATTTCAAATATCACTACACCTGGATCACGCCGATCGCATTTTCCGCCAAGCCGCCTTACGCACTGTATCTCGGCGCGCAGGTACTTTTTCGCAGTACGGACCAGGGCCAGCATTGGGACGTGATCAGTCCCGACCTGAGCAGCAAAAAGGCCGGCGCCACAGATTGCAACGGCAATCCCACGGCACAGCAGGCGCATGATTGCGGCTACGGAGTGATCTACAGCATCGCGCCTTCGCCGTTCGGCAACGATGAAATCTGGATCGGCACCGACGATGGTTCGATCCGGCTCACGCGCGATGGCGGCAAGAGCTGGCAGAACGTTACGCCGAAGGGTTTGCCCACCTGGGGTATCGTCAGCTCGCTCGATCTGTCTGCGCTGCATCCCGGCATCGCCTATGCGGCTGTCGATAACCACCGCCAGGACGATTTCCGTCCGCACGTATGGCGCACGAACGATTACGGCAAAACCTGGACGGACATTTCCGCCGGCTTGCCGCAGGACGATTTCGTAAGCGTGGTGCGTGCCGATACACAGCGCGCAGGCTTGCTGTTCGCGGGTACCGATCGGGGTGTGTTCGTGTCGCTGGACGATGGTGCGCATTGGCGATCGCTGCAACGCAATCTGCCGACAGCATGGGTGCGCGACTTGCTCGTGCACGGCAACGATCTGGTTGCCGGTACGCAGGGCCGTGCGATCTGGATTCTCGACGACATCACGCCTTTACGTCAGGCGAACACCGATGCCGCGCGCAAGACCATGCTCTATACGCCAGCCACTGCGATACGCGTACGCGCCAACGAAAATCACGATACGCCGTTGCCGCCCGATGAACCGCTCGGCAAGAATCCGCCGGCTGGCGCGATCATCGATTACCAATTGGCGAGCGCGGCCAAGGGGCCTGTGAGCTTGGATATCGTGGATGGCGAAGGTAAGTTGGTGCGTCATTTCTCAAGTGCCGACAAAGCTGAGGAATGGCCGGCCGAACGTTATTTCCAGAAGGGCTGGCTGGGTTCCCCAGAAACGTTGGGGACTGCTGCAGGCGCGCATCGCTTTGTCTGGGATCTACGTTATCCGCGTCCGCAGGCATTGCTTTATGGCTACAGCATTGCGGCGACCTGGGATACCGATACGCCGCTCACGCCGGAGGGGCCCCTGGTATTGCCCGGCAGGTATCAAGTGGTGTTGACCGTAGATGGCAAGTCGTATCGCGCACCGTTGAATGTCGTGGCGGATCCGCGCGTCAACATTGATCCGAACGCCTTGGCCGAAGGGCTTGCCTTTTCACGTGAGTTGGGCACGGCGCTGCAACAAGTGTGGTTGACAGATGGCCAAGTGGAATCACTTCGTGATCAGCTCGATGAGGCGCAGAAAAAACTCGCTGCCGATACCACCCACACATCGTTGCTGGACGAGTTGAAGGCGATGCGCAAAAAAACCGATCCGCTTGTATCGGGCGACGGCGAGATGTCGACCAATCTTGCCGCGATGAACGATGCATTGACCGCCATCGCAACGGATGTCGAAGGAGCGGATCGCGCGCCTACTGATGGACAACGACAGGCTTTTGCCGAGTACAAGGCGAATCTCGACCGGGCCATGTCACAGTGGCAAACCATTCGTAGCACCGATCTTGTAACGCTCAATCAGCATTTGCAGACAGCGGGCATGAAAACCATCAGCGTACCGACAGCGAATCAGATTCATGTCGATGGCCCCGATGATGCAGACGACGTTCCGTAAAAACATCGCCGACTGACGACGTAACGCGTCAGGGATATTGCACCGCACGACCGCGAAAGCGGTCGTGCGTGTTTTGGGGCGACGCAAATGTCGCCTTCTTACACACGCTTGGAATCACGGTGCCGATGCTGCATTTATCGGCATGTTGCGCAGCAATATAGCTTTCCGATTTGTAATCATTTGTCCCCCGACTTTGCGCTACAGTCGGACGCGTCGCCACACGCGATACGTATGCATGAGTAGTCCCATTGTGACAAAGGGAGACAACGATGACTGTCGTGCCTGATGCTGTAACGGTGTCTGGGGGAGGAACGCCGGGCTGGTTGGCGAGGGAACGTACGATTGCGGGTCCGCGCTTCAATCGCTGGCTAGTGCCGCCAGCAGCGTTGGCCATCCATTTGTGTATTGGCATGGCTTATGGGTTTTCGGTGTTCTGGTTGCCGATGAGCAAGCTGGTACCCGGTGCCGAAAGTTGCCGAAACCTCGGATTTTTTGCCGAGCTTTTTGCAGCATCGTGCAATTGGACCGTACCTTCGGTCACCCACATCTTTGAAACCTTCATTGCCATGCTGGGTATTTCCGCCGCCATTTGGGGCGGATGGCTCGAACATGCCGGTCCGCGCAAGGCGGCTTTCATCGCTGCGCTATGTTGGGGCGGCGGTCTCGTTGTTGGCGGTATCGGTGTTTCCATGCACCAGCTGTGGCTGACTTTCCTGGGCTGCGGCGTGCTCGGTGGTGTCGGACAAGGTCTCGGTTACATCTCGCCGGTATCGACCTTGATCAAATGGTTTCCGGATCGCCGCGGCTTGGCGACCGGCTTCGCCATCATGGGATACGGTGGCGGCGCCATGATCGGCGCTCCTATCGCCGTTGCCTTGATGGCGCATTTCACGCACAACGGCGTCCCTGGCGTGGCCGGTACGCTGATTGTCATGGGCATTCTTTATATCATCGCCATGTCCGCCGGCGCATTCGGATTCCGCGTACCGCCGAACGGTTGGACCCCGCAAGGCTGGACGCCCTCAGCCACGTCGAACAAACTCATTACCACCAAGCACGTGCATCTGAATCGCGCGTGGAAAACGCCGCAGTTCTGGCTGATCTGGTTCGTGCTGTGCCTGAACGTGACAGCCGGCATTGGCGTGATCTCCATGGCCAGCCCGATGTTGCAGGATGTGTTCGGCGGGCGTCTGCTGGGCCTGGATGCGGCAGCTACGCTGACTACCGCACAGAAAGCGGCGATCGCGGCTTCAGCCGCCGGACTCGTCGGGCTGATCAGTTTGTTCAACAGCCTGGGCCGCATCTTCTGGGCTTCCACCTCGGATTTCATTGGCCGTAAAAACACCTATATCGTGTTTTTCGTACTCGGCATCCTCCTGTACTGCAGTCTGCCGACGCTGGGGCACCTGGGGCAGGCCGGCATGTTCGTGATTGCCGTGTGCGTGATCCTGTCGATGTACGGCGGCGGCTTCTCCACCGTTCCGGCTTACCTGGCTGATATTTTCGGTACCCAAATGGTGGGCGCCATCCATGGCCGCCTGCTGACCGCGTGGTCGGCAGCGGGCATCATCGGACCGTTCCTGATCGCCGCCGTGCGTCAGGCGCAGCTTGATGCCGGTGTCGCCAAGAACCTTGTTTATGACCGCACGCTCTACATCCTGGCGGTGCTGTTGTTCATCGGTTTGATCGCCAATTTGCTGGTCAAGCCGGTCAAGGAAGAGCACCATATGAGCGATGAGGAACTGGAGCGAGAACGCTCCCTGCAGCACGAAGCACCTCATGTGGCGGCAAACGCCAGCCAGGCGGCGCGAGGCCGTTTCGGCATCGTAGGTATCGTGGCCTGGGCACTGGTCGGCATCCCGTTCCTGATCGGTGTGTGGATTGCACTCAGCAAGGCTGCTGCACTGTTCTGAGGTTATGGCTTGATGCTCCCGTTCAGCCACCTGCGATTTGCTCCCTTCCCTGCATGCAGCAGGGGAGGGAGCCGTAACCCGGTGAGGATGAAGTTGCTATGAAACCCGCCAAAAGCGTCGCGCCATTGCCGCCGATCGATGACACGATCCGCGACGCCGTGCTCGGCGTGACGCATCGCCTGAAAGACCAGCCTGGCGCCTTGCTTCCTGTTTTGCACGGCATCCAGGCGTCCCTGGGTTATGTGCCCGAGGAAGCCATCGCGCTGATCGCGCGCGAGATGAATATTTCCCGCGCCGAGGTACATGGCGTGGTGTCGTTCTATCACTTCTTCCGCACGCACCCGGTCGGCAAGCGGGTCATTTATCTCTGCCGCGCCGAGTCGTGCCAGGCGATGGGTGCGGCAAAGTTGGAACAGCATGTGAAGCAGCGTCTCGGTGTGGATTTTCATGAAACCACAGCCGACGGCGCATGGACCTTGGAGCCCGTGTATTGCCTTGGCAACTGTGCGTGCTCGCCGGCCATGATGGTCGATGATGAATTGAAGGGTCGGATGACGCCGGCCAGTTTCGATATGTGGTTGCAGTCGGAGTCGACATGAGCGTGACCGTCTATTTACCCGGCGATGCCAGCGCGTTGTCGTTGGGCGCCGATGCTGTCGCCAAGGCGATTGCCGCTGAGGCGAAAACGCGGCAGCTCGACGTGCACATCGTGCGCAACGGTTCACGCGGTCTGTATTGGCTGGAGCCGATGGTCGAGGTCGAAACCGATAAAGGGCGTGTCGCGTACGGGCCGGTGCAGATCACCGACGTTGGCGGCCTGTTCGATGCCGATTTCCTGCACGGTGGCGAGGATGTGCTCGGGCTGGGCGTGACCGAAGAGATTCCCTGGCTGAAGAGCCAGCAGCGACTGACCTTTGCACGCGTGGGTGTGGTTGATCCTCGCAACCTGGACGACTACCTCGCTCATGGCGGCTATCGCGGCCTGGTCAGTGCCTTATCGATGGAACCGGCTGCGATCGTGCAAGCCGTGACCGACTCCGGCCTGCGCGGACGCGGCGGCGCCGCGTTTCCGGCCGGCATCAAATGGAAGACCTGCCTGGATGTTGCGGCAGATCAGAAATACATCGTGTGCAACGCGGACGAAGGCGATTCCGGCACCTTCTCCGATCGCATGATCATGGAAGGCGATCCGTTCGTGCTGATCGAAGGCATGACCATCGCCGGCCTGGCCGTGGGGGCAACGCGCGGGTACATCTATCTGCGCGTCGAGTATCCCCATGCGCAGCGCGCGCTGGAAGCGGCCATCGAGACAGCGAAAGCGCGCGGTTATCTCGGTGACGATGTGTGCGGCAGCGGCAAGGCCTTCCATCTCGACGTACGCATGGCGGCCGGTGCCTACATCTGCGGCGAGGAAACCTCCCTGCTGGAGAGCCTGGAAGGCAAGCGCGGGCAGGTGCGGTTCAAGCCGCCGCTGCCGGCTATCAAGGGATTGTTCGGCAAACCTACGGTCATCAACAACGTGATCACCTTGGCGACGGTGCCGCTCATTCTGGAGCACGGCGCTGCGTACTATCGCGATTACGGTACGGGACGCTCGCGCGGCACGCTGCCGTTGCAACTGGCAGGTAACGTCAAGCGACCGGGATTGGTCGAGCGCGCATTCGGTCTGACCTTGCGTGAGCTGATCGATGATTACGGCGGTGGTACCGCCACCGGCCGTCCCATCCGCGCCGTGCAGGTCGGTGGTCCGCTGGGTGCGTACATTCCCGTGTCGCGACTGGATACGCCGATCGACTACGAAGCATTTGCAGCGATCGGCGGCATGGTCGGACACGGTGGTGTAGTGGTGTTCGACGATACCGTGGACATGGCGGCGCAGGCACGCTTTGCCATGGAATTCTGCGCGATCGAATCTTGCGGTAAATGTACGCCGTGCCGCATCGGCTCCACGCGCGGCGTCGAAGTGATCGATCGCATGGTCGCCGGTGATGTGGTTGAACGCGAACGCAACGAAGCGGTGTTGCGCGATCTTTGCCAGACCATGGTCGCCGGTTCGCTTTGTGCGCTGGGCGGCATGGCGCCGTTTCCGGTACTCAGCGCGCTCGATCATTTCCATGAAGATTTTGAAAACGTTTCGAACCCTCTCCCTGTTGGGGAGAGGGTAGGGTGAGAGGCAAGCTTGTGGTTGCAAAAAATGCTTTTTTTGTTGATATCCACGGCAAGCCTTGGCCCCTCACCTCAGCCTCTCTCTCTAACAGAGAGAGGGGATATGTATTGCTAAGGAGGTAATCCCTCATGTTGTCCATCGTCGAAATCGATCGCGGTACGCCTGCCGTCAAATCCGACAAGCACGTCACGTTGCAGATCGACGGTCGCAGCATCAGCGTGCCGGAAGGCACATCCGTGATGCGCGCCGCCTCCCAGGCCGGGATCTCGATTCCCAAGCTATGTGCTACCGACATGCTCGACGCATTCGGTTCTTGCCGGTTGTGCCTGGTGGAGATCGAGGGGCGCAAGGGTTATCCCGCCTCGTGCACCACGCCTGTCACGGAAGGCATGAAAGTCAGCACGCAGACCTCCAAGTTGGCGGAGATACGGCGTGGCGTGATGGAGCTCTACATCTCCGATCACCCGCTGGATTGCCTGACGTGTCCCGCCAATGGCCACTGCGAACTGCAGGATATGGCCGGCGTGGTGGGCTTGCGTGAAGTGCGTTACGGTTATGACGGAGAAAATCACGTCTTTGCAAAGACCAAGCAGGGTGAGGTCAATCCGCATTTCGTTGCGAAGGACGAATCCAATCCGTACTTCACCTTCGATCCTTCCAAGTGCATCGTCTGCTCGCGCTGCGTGCGCGCCTGCGAGGAAGTGCAGGGCACGTTTGCACTCACTATCCAGGGGCGCGGTTTTGAATCGAAAGTCGCCGCCAGCCAGAACGACCGGTTCCTCGATTCCGAATGCGTATCCTGTGGCGCCTGCGTGCAGGCCTGCCCCACCGCGACGCTTTCGGAGAAATCGCTGATCGACCGCGGCCAGGCCGAACACAGTGTCGTGACCACCTGTGCCTATTGCGGCGTCGGCTGCAGTTTCCGCGCCGAGATGAAGGGCGAGGAAATTGTACGCATGGTGCCGGACAAGGACGGCCATGCGAATCATGGCCACTCGTGCGTGAAAGGGCGTTTTGCCATCGGCTATGCCACGCACCCGGATCGCATCAACACACCGATGATCCGCGAGAAGATCAGCGATCCCTGGCGCATCGTCAGCTGGGACGAAGCGATTGCACACGTCGCCAGCGAGTTCAAGCGCTTGCAGGCGAAATACGGCAAGTTCTCCGTCGGCGGCATTACTTCTTCGCGCTGTACCAATGAAGAAACCTATCTGGTGCAGAAGCTGGTACGTGCGGGGTTCGGCAACAACAACGTCGATACGTGCGCACGTGTGTGTCATTCGCCCACAGGCTACGGTTTGAAGGCGACCATGGGCGAATCAGCGGGTACGCAGGATTTCGATTCGATCGAACAGACCGATGTGGTGCTAGTGATCGGCGCCAATCCCACCGACGCGCATCCGGTGTTCGGCTCGCAGATGAAACGCCGCCTGCGTGCCGGCGCAAAGCTCATTGTCGTCGATCCGCGCCGTATCGACCTGGTGCGCACGCCGCACATCAAGGCCGATTATCACCTCAAGCTCAGGCCCGGCACCAATGTGGCGATGCTGAATGCGCTTGCGCATGTGATCGTTACTGAAGGGCTGGTCAACGAGGCCTTCGTCGCACAACGTTGCGAGCGCGATGCGTTCGAAAAGTGGCGCGCCTTTGCGGCGCAGGCACAGCACAGCCCCGAGGCCATGGAAGCCGAAACCGGCGTACCTGCGTCGCTGGTGCGCGGTGCGGCGCGGCTGTATGCGACCGGCGGCAATGCCGCGATCTACTACGGCCTGGGCGTAACCGAACATGCCCAAGGCTCCACGGCGGTGATGGGGATTGCCAATCTCGCCATGGCGACCGGCAATATCGGGCGCGAGGGCGTCGGCGTGAATCCGCTGCGCGGACAGAACAACGTGCAAGGTTCGTGCGACATGGGCTCGTTTCCGCACGAATTCCCTGGTTATCGCCATGTCAGTGACACCACCGTGCGCGCCTCGTTCGAAGCCGCCTGGGGCGTGCCTTTGCACGATGAGCCGGGCCTGCGCATTCCCAATATGTTCGAAGCCGCCATCGACGGCAGTTTCAAGGGCCTCTACATCGAGGGCGAGGACATCGCCCAATCCGATCCGAATACGCAACACGTCACGGCGGCGCTGGAAGCGATGGAATGCATCGTGGTGCAGGATCTGTTTCTCAATGAAACGGCCAAATTCGCCCACGTGTTCCTGCCCGGCAGCTCGTTCCTGGAAAAGGACGGTACCTTCACCAATGCCGAGCGCCGCATCTCCCGCGTGCGCAAGGTGATGGAACCACGCAGCGGCTACGCCGATTGGGAGATCACCCAGTTGCTGGCGAATGCCGTGGGTTACCCGATGCACTACAAGCATCCGTCCGAGATCATGGACGAGATTGCACGTCTCACGCCGACTTTCCATGGCGTGAGCTTCGACAGGATCGATCAACTCGGTTCGATCCAGTGGCCGTGCAACGAACAGCATCCGCAAGGCACACCGGTGATGCACGTGGACGAATTCGTGCGCGGCAAGGGCCGTTTCATGCTCACTGAATATGTGCCTACCTCGGAGAAGGTCAACGCCAAGCATCCGTTGATTCTCACCACGGGCCGCATCCTGAGTCAGTACAACGTTGGTGCGCAGACACGCCGCACCGCCAACGTGATGTGGCACGACGAAGATCGCCTGGAAATCCATCCGCACGATGCGGAAGAACGCGGCATCCAGGAAGGCGATTGGGTAGGCATCGAGAGTCGTGCCGGCCAAACGGTGCTGCGTGCGCGCATCTCCGAGCGCATGCAACCGGGCGTGGTCTATACCACCTTCCACTTCCCTGGCTCCGGCGCGAACGTCATTACTACCGAGAACTCTGATTGGGCGACCAACTGCCCCGAGTACAAGGTGACGGCCGTGCAGGTGACACGCGTCAGTCAGCCATCCGAGTGGCAGAAGCGCTATCAGGCCTTCTCCAACGAACAGCAGGCGTTGTTGGATGCAGCCGAAACCCCCTGAGGAACCGGCAAGCAGCAAGGGATACGTGATTCGCCGTGTCGATCGTTATCGCCATGGCGAACACGAGCCCTTGAGCGATGCGATCACCGAAGAAATTCCTGTCGCCATGATCTACAACGACGTACCGTTCGCCGTGATGATGGTGTCGCCGTTGGACCTGGAGGATTTCGCGCTCGGCTTCTCGCTGAGTGAGGGATTGATATCGGGTCCGGATGCATTGCAATCCATCGAGCTGCGTCCACGCCTGGAGGGTATTGAGCTGGCGATGCAGGTTGCTTCCGATGCGGTCGAGCAACGCGCGGGTAGCAGCGGAGAGCGTTTGTTGCCCGGGCGCAGCGGCTGTGGGTTATGCGGCGCGCGCATGTTGGAAGACGCTGTGCGTCATCCTGCTCCTGTTGGCAAAGGACCTTGTATTGAGCCGGCTGCGTTGGAGCAGGCGCTTGAATCCTTGCGCGCGGCGCAGCCTGTCAATCGCCAAACCGGCTCGGTGCATGCCGCGGCGTGGGTGTATCCGGACGGCGTTATTGCCTTGGTGCGCGAAGACGTGGGCCGGCACAACGCGCTGGACAAGTTGATCGGCGCGATGGTCAAGGCGCACATCGATCCCGAACAGGGTTTTTTGCTGGTGACCAGCCGCGCGAGCTATGAAATGGTAACCAAGGCAGCCAGTGCGGGTATGACACTCATGGCCGCGATTTCCGCACCCACTGCGCTTGCCATCCACCTGGCTGAAAACACCAACCTCACGCTGATCGGCTTTGCGCGGCCCGGCAGTTACGTGGTCTACACTCATCCCCAACGCCTGCGCCATGGCGCTCACGCAGGCCAGACTGGAGCATCCACGGCATGAATATCGAACGCTTGATTGCCATGGCCAACGACATCAGCCATTACTTCGCCGCGGATCCCGATTCGGCAGCGGGTGCGGCAGGTGTTGCCGATCACCTGAAAAAATTCTGGGAACCCGGCATGCGCAAGCAAATAGAAGCCCATCTGGTGGCGGGTGGCGAAGGGCTTGAGCCGTTAGCCAAGAAGGGCGTTGAAAAATTGGCGCAGCTGGACAGCAAGTTCAGCGCTTGAGTGGTTGCCTAACCATCGGGGGCACGCAACGCCTCTAATGCCAGGGTCCTTTTTGCGGAACGCACACCCGTTGCCGGGAAAAACAGTGCGCGAACGGGCAGCGGCGTCTACGGATGTGCGGCGAGGGATTGCGACAAGGTCGTCAAAAGGGACGCCAGCATTTTGCACAAAGTAGACAAAACCAAGCTTTCCGATGGTGTTCCAGCATGAGCTCATGCTGTTAGATTGCCGCACATCACGCTGGCAAGGCCCCTCATTATTCACGCCGAGCCGCAACATCAGACGCCGATGTGACGGAGAAAATTTATGATGCCCAGAGATCGGGCCACCGCGTTGCCATGCATGACGGCGTTTACGTCATCTAGCCATTCGTCCTTTTTCCGCCGGCGCGTCGTCACTGCGAAGCACCATACCAAGGCGGATGTGTTGCGTCGTGTTGGGCGTCTGCTGGCCATGATGATGTGTCCGGCACTGCTCGCTGCTTGCACCACGGCTCCACCTGCCACGCCTGTCGCATCGCATCCGGCTCCCGCGCCGTCCACCGCCGCTTCGATCTACGACCGGATGGTCAAGGATGCCTATGGCCGTTTTCATCTTGCGGGCCTGGCAGTGGGTGTGATCGATCAAGGCAAGGTGGTTTACACCCGGACCTTGGGCGAGCGAGTCGTTGGCTCTGGCGAAAAGATTGACGCCAATACGTTGTTCAAGATCGCCTCCAACAGCAAGGCAATGACTACCGCCTTGCTCGGCCGCCTGGTAGATCAGGGCAAGTTGCGCTGGGATGACCCGGTCACCAAGTACCTGCCGGACTTTCGCATGTACGACCCTTGGGTGACGCGGCAGATGCGCGTGGGCGACTTGCTCACCCATTCGAGCGGTTTGCGTACCGGCGAGGGCGACCTGATGCTTTGGCCAGACCCCAACCACTTTACCCGTGCGGATGTGATCCACGCGCTGCGCTATTTCAAGCCTGCTTACAGTTTTCGTAGTAAGTACGAGTACGACAACATGCTCTACGTGGTAGCCGGCGCGTTGGCCGAAGCCGCCGGCGGGGCACCCTATGCAACGTTGATGCAGCGTGAGGTGTTTGCGCCACTGGGCCTTGCACGCTGCCAAGTTGGTCGTTGGGATCGCGATGCGGTGGGCAACGTGGCCCAACCACATGGCTGGATCGATGGACGCAACCAGGTGATCCGCGCCGATGGCGCCATTATTCCCGCCTCAGCCTCGGACTCCGCTGGCGGTATTCGCTGCAGCCTTGACGATATGCTCGTGTGGGCCCGCAACTGGCTTGCCCCTACGCCGGCACAGTTAGCCTGGCTCTCGCCCGCGCAACGCGCAGTGCTGCAGGCGCCCCACACCTTGATCCCGGTACCCTACTTGCTCAAGCAGTGGAATCATGCCCATGTGATGGCTTATGGCTATGGCTGGCGCATGGCGGACGCGGATGGCCAGTGGACGGTGTGGCATACCGGCACGCTGGCTGGCATGTATTCCGAACTGATGCTGCTGCCGGATCGGCGCAGCGGCTTTGTGATCCTGATTACCGGTAACGGCGGCGAAGCGCGCACGGTACTTGCCGAGGCGCTGCTCAAGCATTTCACCGATCCCTCTGACGATCGCGGCGTAGCCGGCTATGCGGCGCTATGGGATGCGCTAAGCCGAGCACCAGGCAAAGCACCTGCTGCGCCGGATGACAGTGCTGCACTGCCAGCGGACTCGCACGCGCTGGCGGGTCGCCTGGGTGTCTACCGCGATCCCTGGCTGGGCCAAGCCTCGATCTGCATGCGTGACGGCGTGGTGCGCTTTCAGGTAAAAAAATCGCCTCGTCTTGGCGGAACGGTGATGCAGTTGGGCCGTCGCTATCTGGTGCATTGGGATGACCGGAGCGTGGAACCGGACGCATGGCTCGACTTCCACGACAGTCATCCGTGGCGGTTGACGATGGCCAAGCTCGATCCGCATGGAGACACCAGTTCCGATTACGAGGACCTTGATTTTGTCCGGGAAAGCGGCTGCCAATAAGAACTGTCCATCGGCGCGGGAAGCACGCCTTTCCCACCGGCTGCATCTGGTTTTTACCGGAACGAGGAAACATGGGCATTCGTGCACATGTTTCCGCCCTCGCACTACGTTGCAGCTATTTTTCTGCCCGCCACCAGCGGATAGCCTCGGCCGGCAAGTGCACCATCACTGATGCGGGCACCTGCATGTCGGCAGGTACCCAGGCCCACAAGCGCCCCTGGCCGCGGCGCAGGCCCAGGTAGGCGGTGCGTCCGATGACATGCCGCACCTCTACCGAAGCTGATACGGCATCGGATACGGCGTCACCATCACTCACGAGCCGGATCGCTTCCGGGTGAATCATCCAATCGACTTCCATGTCCGCATCGGCTGATCCGCTGACGGAAAACGCCACGTCACCATCAGGCCACACCAGACGCTGTAAACCGCTTGAGCTTTCGATGCGTCCGCGATGGATGTTGCGATGGCCGAGCAAACGTGCGGCCGAACCGTTCACCGGATTGGCGTGTACTGCCGCCGGCGGTCCGATCTGGATGATGCGGCGGCCATGCATCAGCACCAGTCTGTCCGCGACCGCGGCGAGGTGCGGATCATGGCTTACCGCCAAGGTGGGGATACCGAATTCATGCACTTCACCGATCAGTTCGGCGATGACATCGTCGCGGGTGACAGGGTCGAGCGCGGACGTGGGTTCATCCAGCAACAGCAGCTGCGGCCGGCGTGCCAAGGCACGCGCCAAGGCGACTCGTTGTTGTTGTCCACCTGACAAGGTGGCGGGATAGCGTTCGGCAAAGTCGGCCATGTGCACGCGTTCCAGCAGTTGCATGGCCTGCGCCCGTCGCTGTGCGCCACGCAGGGCGAAGGCCACGTTCTGCCAGGCGTTGAGATGTGGAAACAGGGCATAGCCTTGCGGCAAATAACCGACCGCACGGTGTTGTGCCGGCAAGCCGCCGAACGGTTCGCCGTGCGCGGGAGTCAGTCCGGCGATGGCGCGCAGCAACAGCGATTTGCCTTCACCGCTTGCGCCAAGCAACACAGTGAAGCCGTCGACCTCGAAGGACGCGTGCAGTGCAATGGGATGCTCGAGACGGTAGTCGATATGCATGGAAGGCAGTCTATGTTGATCCCGTCACGCGAAGCCTTAGATCAGCCGCTTGCGGCGTGCCGCCAAACCGAGCGCGAGCGGCAGCGGCATGGCGACCAGGAAGAACACCCACAACAAGGGATACACCGCACTCAAACCGATGTCCTGCAGATTCACCCATAGCTTCACCGGAATGCCTTGCGGGTAATACGCCACGATCAGCACCGCGCCGAACTCCCCCAGCGCGCGCACCCAGGCGAGTGCGACGGCGGCGGCCAGTCCCAGGCGGGCCAGCGGCAGGCTGACGTGCAGAAAGCTACGCCATGGCGAATGACCCAGCGTGAGAGCGATCTGCTCCAATTCACGCGGCACGCTTTCGAAGGCGGCACGCGCGGCGATCACGTAGTAGGGCAGTGCGCTGTAGAACTGCGCCATCACGAACGCGGGCACGGAATTGGTGAGCACCAGGCCCGCGCGTTCCAGCCAGCTGCCTGCCGGCCCATACGGGCCGTACATGGAGGCGAGCAACAAACCCAGGGCCAGCGGTGGTGTCAGCAGCGCCAGCATAAGCAAGGCGTCAATCAGCCATAAACCGCGTATCCGATGACGTGCGAGCCACCATGCCAGTGGCGTGCCCAGCACGATGATCAGTACCAGCGCGAGCAAGCTGTAGCAAAGCGATACGGCAACCGCGCTGCCATCGCCATCTGCAAAGCCGAAGCCATGCCACGGCGTCGCCATGGCGAGGCCGATAAAAGGCGCAGCGACGAGCAGCAACGTCAATACGCTCACGGCCAAAGGCAGGCGTGCCTGATAACCGCTCATGTGCTGTCCCTGGATGGCGGCGCATTATCCATGCGACGTGCGCGCCAGCTCAAAGGCTATTTCCGCGCGCCGGGCTGTAACCGTGCTCGCGGAACAGGGCTTGTCCTTGCGGGCTCTGCAAAAATGCCACGAAGTCGCGGGCGAGTGCGGGCTGCTGCGCATTCGTCAACACGGCGGCGTAGAACACAAGCGGTTGCACGCGCACGGTCTTGCCATTCGCCAAGCTCAGGGACGCGCGGTCATACCAGCTCTTCTGCATGTCCGGATCGCCAAGATTGATTTCATCGGGCAGCGCAATCGTTGGCAGATGATGCGATTGTGCCGCACTGAGATAACCGATGGCAGCATCGATCTGCCCGGCTTCCAGGCGAGACATCAGTGACGGCTCGGTAAAGATCTGCGTCGGATTCTGCGTGGCGCCGGCGATCGTCTTCAGCAGATCGGGGCGATGGTAATACTCCTGCGCCAACTGCAAGGTAAGGAGTATGTTCGCCCCTTGCGGGTCGACGGCAGGGTCCGTGCGGCCCAGGCGCAAGCCACGCTGGCTCAGCACCTCGTACCATTTTTTCTCGCCGCGCGCCGCGGCGGCAAAGTCCGTGGCGAAGCGGCTGCGGGGACTGTAGGTCACCACCATTTGCGTACTTGCAACCGGCACGGCGGATTTCACCAGGCCGGCTTGTTTGAGTACCTGGATCGGCCCCGGCGTGATGGATACGAAAACATCCGCCTGCATTTGATGTGCCGCAAGCAAACGGGCCAGCGCATAGGAACCTTGGCCGATGCCCTGATATGTGGCGTGATGATCGCTGGCAAACATCGGGCCGGCGGCGTTATCCATCACCACGCCCATGGAACCGGCGTAAGCGACGCGGAGCACCGGATGGTTTTGCGCGATGGCTGACGTGCACAGACCGCTCAGGAACAGCGCCACCACCAGCCACGACCATCTGCGCGCCCATCTTGTGCAGCGTGACGACATCCTCATGCGGCACCTCCATCGTTCGATTTATGCATGCGTTTGCGGGTGCTATCGCGTACGTCCACGTCGAACATGACCGGCAGCATCACGCCATCATCGCCCGGCATGTCGAAATGCAGGCCTTCGCGCGAGGGCAGGCGTTCACTGAGCGCACGCACATCGGCTTCGGGTAGATCGATCTGCCAAAGAGCGTCTTCGCGTTTCCAGCCAAGCCGGGAAGCCAGCCGAAGCCGTTGTGTTTCGACCCGTCCATCAGGGAGCCGCGTCCGGTTTTCGGTGATGCCGCCTGCCAGCAGGCGTGCGAGTTCGGCTTCATCGATGCGCAGCCGCAGGCTTTGCCCTTCGAGTTGCACTCTCATGCGATCACCTCGCGCCAGCTTTCTTCCGTATTGCAATCGATCAGTTGTTTGGCTTCGTCAGCATGCAAGGCGAGCTCTTCGACCCCGACACGTTCTTGCAGCGTACGCAGCGAGCGGGAGACCTGGTCGCAACTGAGCAACAATTCGGCCAGTACACGTCGGCAGCGTTGGTCCAGGCGCAGGCGCATCGGCAAGACATGTCCGGCGAAGCGCACGCATCCGGCTTGCCGGGCTGCCTTCACAAGGCGCTGCAGCAGTGGCGCTTGCAAACGAGGCATATCGACCGGAATGATCAGCAATTCCGTGTCGTTGCATGCAGCAGCAATGCCAGCGATGCCACCGACCGGGCCGAGTTCGGGCATTGGATCGGCCACGCCGTGGTAGCTGGGGCGATCGCCACTGACCAGAACATCCTGTACCCCGGCGCCGCGCAGCACTGCCATCTGGTGCTCGATCAACGGCCGCCCTTGCCAAGGCAGCATGGCCTTGTCGCGTCCCATGCGCGAGGAACGACCACCGGCAAGCACCACGCCGATCATGCGAGGCGACTCAGTGGTCATGCCCGTGCTCATGGGCTACGCCGTGCTGTGCGACGGCGCGTTCGGCTTCGCGATGCTCCTCGCACAGTGAGCAGCCTTCGCTCCACGCACTGTCGCCGTCGGTGTAATGCTCCTGCTTCCAGATCGGTGCTTCATGCTTGACGGCTTCAATCGCCAGTCGACAGGCGCGAAACGCTTCGTCACGATGCGGCGTTCCCGCTGCAACAATGACTGCCAGGTCGCCGATGCGAAGATCGCCTTTGGCGTGCGCAATGTACAGCTTCATCGGACCACCGGCTTCCTTGCGCGCACGCTCGGCAATCGCTTCGAAAGTGCGCAAGGCCAAGGGTTCGAACAAGTCGTAGCTGACGCCGGTAACGATGCGTCCCAGATTATGCTCGCGCACTTTGCCGATAAACATGGTGATGCCGCCGAAGCGCGGATCGGAAACGAAATCCAGCGCAGCGGAAGCATTGAGCGAGGCTTCGCGGATATCGACAACGGCGCTATAGAAGTCAGTCATACCCGGCCATTCCATCCACGCCGTAAGTGATCCGTTCCCCTAGGTGCGATAGGGAAGGGAGAGGGTTGGGCGAAGTCCATCGCGCTTGCGGCAAGCTGGGGCAGCCCCAGCCGTGCCGTACTTGCAGGGGAGGGAGTTCCATCGCTGGAATAGATCACGCACATGCTCAGCCTCCGCTCACCGGTGGCAATATCGCGAGCTGGCCGTTTTCCGGCAGCGTGCGATGGTTATGCAGGATTTCGTCTTCGCTGGCAAAAGCCGAGCGCTGAACCAGCCCCGCGCTGATATGCGGTGCATGCTCTTGGAGATATCCGCGCAGCAATTCGCGCACCGTAGTAATCGTGCAAGCTTCAGGCGCTTCCAGTTCGATGAAGCCGCGTGCATCGGCGTCGCGCAGCGCCCCGAACAAAACGATATGGACCTTCATGCCGGAATCTCGCACGGCAGGGGAAATTCGAGATGTCCGGGGCCGTAGACATCGACCAGCGCTCCCGCGGGCAAGGCATCGATGTCAGCAGGCACCACGGCCCACGCATGGGCATCGGACAAGGAGCGAATGCGATAGGACTCCTGACCGCCCAATACTTCCACGGCAAGTCGTCCCTGCGCATCGAGATACAAACGACTCTTGAGATGAAAGCGCAGGCGGGGCTTCTTGCTGTACTCCCCGAGCAGCGGTATCCGGCGCGGCATTTCTTTTGGCAGGCCGAGCATCATGCGCAACGCCGGCTCCACGAAAAAGCGCAAGCCGACAGCCACGGCAATCGGATTGCCGGGCAGGCCGAACAGCAACGCACCATCGGGCAGTTGAGCGAACAGCAAAGGCTTGCCCGGCCGAATCGCTACTTTATGGAACAGCGTTTTCGCACCCAGTCGTTCCAGCGCTTGCGGCACGAAATCGTAGCGCCCCATCGATACTGCGCCGGTGGTGATGATCACCTTGGCGCCGGCATCCAGCGCACGCTGCAAAGCGGCTTCGAAAGCCGCGGCATCGTCGCCGACGGTTTCGATGCGAACGACGTCGGCACCGGCCATTGGCAAGCGTGCCGCGAGGAATGGACCATTGGAATTGCGAATTTGTCCAGGCGCAAGCGATTGTGCGGGATCATCCACCAGTTCGCGGCCGGTGCAGATCACAGCGACGCGTGGGCGATCGCTCACCGTGACCTTTGCTACGCCCAACGCGGCCAAGAGCATCAGGTGTTGTGGCTGCAGCACCGTGCCCGCGGTGAGCACGGTTTCGCCGCGGCTGACGTCTGAGCCGGCCGTGCGTACGTTCTGTCCGTGGACGGCATCGGCCAACAGGCGCACATGCGTGCCCGAGGGCAGCCGTTCGGTTTGCTCGACCGGGATGACGCGCTCCAATCCATCTGGCAGGCGAGCGCCGGTCATGATTTCCCAGGCACCATTGCGGGCATGCGATATACCATCGCCGGCCGCTTGTTCGCCTTCGATCGGTAACGCAGTACCCGCAGGAACGACTCCATCGCCGCGCAAGGCAAAGCCGTCCATCGCGGAGTTGTCGAAGGGCGGCAGGTCGATCGTACTGCTCACCGATGCGGCCAGCACGCGGCCGAAGCTCGCGGCGATCGCGCTATCCCCTGCAGGGAGCGTCTTGCAATGTTCAAGCACGATGCGCAAGGCGTCGTCATAGGCAAGTGTGTGTTCGGTCATGCATGACCTCCACCCGCTGCCATGTTTAGCGCATGCGCCAGAATCGGTGCGAGGATATCCATCCCTTGCGCCACGGCCTTGGCACTGCCGGGCAGCGCGATGACTAGCGTGTTGTCGATCAGCACCGCATCGGCGCGACTCAGCCAGGCCATCGTTGTGTACTGGCTGCTCTCGCTGCGGAACAATTCGCCGATGCCTGCCACATGCCGATCCGCGGCCATCGCCAGCGCTTCCGGCGTGCGATCGCGCGGACCAAGTCCTGTGCCGCCGGTACAAAGAATCAGGCGAACGCCGCTCGACGCCAAGGCACGCAGACGCGCGGCCAGCGGTTCCGGTTCATCCGGCAGCAGCTCGGCATCGGTGATCTCGGCGCCTAGCTCACGCAAACGCTCGACCAGCAAGGGACCGGCCGTATCGGTGTAATCACCCCGGCTGGCGCGGTCGCTCAGGGTTATGACGGCGCTGCGGATGGCATCGAGCGTTGCCGTCGAGCGAGGTTGATAGTGTTCGCGTTCGGCTTCGCTCATGCCGTCGGGATGCAGCCACAATCCTTTTTTGCCGCCCTCTTTAAACAGCAAGCGCACACCGCCAAACGACAGCGCAGGTTCAACCGGCTTGGTCAGGTCATACAAGGTCAGCAGCGCTGCGCTCGCGCCGGCAAGCGCCTCCATTTCGACACCGGTGCGCGCGAACGTGGCCACTTCGCAATAGACACGAATGGCGTGACGTTCGCGCATCGGTTCGCAGCGTACGTCGATGTATTCCAGCGGCAACGGATGGCACAGCGGCATCAGCTGCGAGGCGTTCTTGGCGCCTTGCAGACCTGCGACTTCCGCCATGGTCATCGCGTCACCCTTGGGCAGGCGGCGTTCGACGATCTGAGCGAATGCCGTGGCGCCAGCGCTCAATTCACCAACCGCCACGGCGCGCCGGGCGGTGACACGTTTACGGCGTACATCGGCCATCTGGAAATGGGCGCGTTCCTCGCGCTCGTGCATGGATCAGCCTCCGGTGGATGCGAGATGTGGCGTGATGCCGGTACGGCCATCGTGCAGAAAATGTCCTTGCTCCTTGCGACCGATCTGGCCGCCGACGGCACGAACCAGATCCTCAAGTTGCTCGTCCGCCTGCAACAGGGGACGCAACGGAATGCCGAATTCACCGAACAGGCAAAGCCGCAGATCACCGGTCGCGGTAACCCGCAGGCGGTTGCAGCCGGCGCAGAAATCTTTCGAATAGGGCGCAATGATGCCGATGCGGCCAGCGTAATCCGGGTGGCGGTATTCGCGGGCGGGCCCGGCATCGGCCGCACGCGGCAACGGTTGCCAGCCGGAGGTGAGCAGTTCCGTTTCCAGCTGTTCGGCGCGTACATGGTGATCGCGGAAGAACGCCAGGTTATCGCCGGTCTGCATCAATTCGATGAAGCGCACGCCGACGCGCCGCTCACGCAGATAGTCCAGCCACGCAGGCAACTGGCGGTCATTGACGTCGCGCATCAGCACGGCGTTGAGCTTGACCGACGGCAAGCCTGCTTCCAGCGCCATGTCCACGCCATGCAGGATGTCATCCAGCCGGTCGTGTCCGGTGATACGTGCAAACGATGCGCGGTCGAGGCTGTCGACGCTGACGTTGATGGCATTGAGCCCGGCATCCATCCACTCATGCAGGCGCCGGCTCAACAGCGTGCCGTTGGTGGTCATCGCCAGTTTGGTCATGCCCGGTACCGCTGCTGCAGTACGAAGGATGTCTGTGAGGTCGTGGCGCACGCTCGGTTCGCCGCCGGTGATGCGCAGCTTATGCATGCCCAGCTCGATGAAGCCGCGCAGTAAGCGGGTGATTTCCGCTAGCGAGAGCGGGCCGGCAGCTTTTGAATCGGCGTGGTAGCCGTGCGGTAGGCAGTACGTGCAACGGAAGTTGCATGCCGGAGTGACCGACAGTCGCAAATACGGAAACCGGCGGCCATAGCGATCAGCCAGCGGGGACATGTCTTTGCTCCTTTCCAAGCCGGGAGGCGAATGCGTTTCCGCGTTCACCCTGGTGATCCGGAGATCACGGACGCCAAGCCATATTCCTGTTCGGGAACCGTAGGCCGGGCGCCTCGGAGTTGTGGGTTTCGATTAGTGTAACTATCCGCGGATCGGGGGGATACGTCTATTACGGTTTTGTCAGGTTTGGGTGATGAAGCAGGTGTGGGTGCGGTGAATTGCGCATGCAATATGGTGGATGAGGTATTGCCTAGGTGGGTGTTTTTATGCGGGATTTGATGTTTTTTTGGTGTGTTCCCCGCGTTTGAGTGTTTTGTTGGTGGATGGATTGCCTGCGGCGCTTTCGGTCGTCGAAGGCGATCGAGCCAGGTTCTCTTGCGTGCCCAAGAGAACGTAACTAAAGAGAACGGCACTCCAAAAGGCCCGCCTTCCGAGCGTTCTGCCCTCCAGGTGCGCAGATGGGTTGCGGGGTTTTCCGACTGCACCTCCTGGGCGGGCGGAAAACTGGCCGGCGTCGCGCCGGCCACCCTGCGGGCTTTCCTTCGGAGCCTAAAGGACCCTCTGAGCGCGTCCTCCGTGCCAGCGCTTGGCGCTGGTCAGGCTCGTGCGACGAACCTTTTCGGCAATACATCTTTTAGGGAGAAACGGCGCAGGCAAGAAAGGTCATAACCATGCCGTATCCATTCCTGCGAAGAGCCCGCCCTATCTCACCCGTTCCGAATATCCCTCACTACACTCCCCAACCGATCCCGTTGCGCCAGGATCAATCCAAGCTGGCGCAACACCAATTGCACCGTTTCATCAGCTGGATCTTCAACATGAGGCATGGTGCTGTGTTCGTCTTCATTCTCCGGGGAAGACGCAAAGGTAGATGTATTGGCAAGCAGCGCATCGGCGAGATGTTCAAGTCGCGTCACGGCAAGGTTGCCGGCGAGCGTGACCGTGTCGCGCGCCTCCTTGCTGTCGATCGCCTGCCGATGCGCGCCGAGTGCGGAAATATGTCCCAGCATGGTGTGAGCGAGGGTGAGAAAGCGCAGCAGCTCTTCGTTGCCGCGACGCTGTCGCCCGGGTTCGCGCAGCATGTTGGCGAGCAGGCCGCTCAAGGCGGCATCGGCGTTATGGGCTTCGCGCCGGGCGATGCGATACGGCAGGTCATCGCGTTTGCCGTGCGCGTACTGCGCGATAATTTGCTGCAGATAACGCGCATCGTTGCGTAAGGTATTGGCAAGGATTTGATTGAGCCGGCGCCCCTGCCAATCGGGCAGGACAAGGTAGATGGACAACGCTGCGATAGCGGCGCCGATCAAGGTATCGAGCAAGCGCGGCCAAAGCGCCTGATAACCATTGCCGGCCTGGTTGAAGCACAGCACCACGAACAGCGTGATCGCCGCGGTGGCAACCGCGTAGCGCCGCAAGCGCGCGGCAAAGAACATGACGCCGGACAAGGCAATCAGCGACCATTGCCAGGGGGCCGAGGGAAGCAGGCGCAAGGTCGCCCATCCGATCACGACACCGATGACCGTGCCGAGCACGCGTTCCAGCATGCGCGCCAGTGTTGCGCCGTAACTCGGCTGGCAGATCAACAGCGTGGTCAGCAGGATCCAGTAGCCGTAGCGGAGATGGACGGCGTGCAGCACGCCGTAGCCCACGGTGAGCGCCAGCGCCAGTCGGATGGCGTGGCGAAAGCGCGATGAACGTGGCGTCAGTTGAATACTGATGCGCTCCCACGCTTCGCGTAGGGATTGCGGACCGGGATTTTGCAGCGTGCCGTCCTCACCCTCCGTTGCGACCACCGGCGAGCTTTCATCGTCCAGCAAGGCTTGAATGGCGGAGATATTGCGCAGGAGCGCATCCAGCGATTGCAACAAGGGTTCCTGCGAGGGCGGCGCGTGCGTATGCAGCGCCTGCAGGGCTGCTCGCAAATCGCTTTGCGCGGCATGTACATGGGCGAGCGTGGCGAGTGGTGTATGCAGGCGCATGGCCTCGGCATGCTGGCGGCACTGCTGGGCTTGCAGGCGCAGCATGTGTTCGCAGCGAAACAGCACATCGCTGTGGTAGAACACATCGTCCAGGGCCGCATAGGGATAATGCGAAGAGCTGATGCGTTCGTGGATGTCCTGAGCCTTGAAGTAAAGCTGCAGGCGCGCGGCTGTTGCCCCGCGCGGGCGGCGCATGCCGATGCGGTCGATCAGCACCATGCGGGTATCGTTGAGGGCTTCCACCACGCGTTCGTTCTGCATCGCCAATGCAAGCAACAGCGCGTCGCGGTCAATGCCGTGTATGGGCGTGAAGAGTGCGGCCTTGGTTTCAAAATAGCCGGCCAATGCATCGAACACGCGCGCTAATGCATGTCGTACCGCGAGTTGCGGCGAGAGCATGCTCCATATCAGCGACAGCGCGCCGTACCAGGCAGCGCCAGCCAGCAGTTGTGCCGGTTCGATAAGGAACGAAGACGAACGAGCTGCGTCCGTGCCGATCATCGTATAGACGGCCAGAAGCAGAGTGCCGCCCGCGATCGTTGCATAGCGAGGGCTGATCGAGCCGAGCATGACCAGCACGAACGTAATCAGCGGTAATGCCACGGCGAATAAAGGCGGATGGGGCAATAGCCACTCCACCACGAACGCTACGCCGGCGAAACAGAAGAGCGTGAGCAGCAGTGTGCCGAAACGGCTGCGCCAATGATCTTCGGTTTCAGAGAGTGCACAGGCGATGACGCCGAGCATCGCCGGAATGGTGGCCCTGGCTTGCCCAAGCCACAGGCAGAAGAGAATCACGCCACCGAGTGCCAACCATACCCGCAGGCAATCGGCAAAGCGGTCCGAGCCGCGCACGCGGCGCCAATAATGGAGAAGGGAGGCCGGAGAAGACATCCTGTAAGCATACATGTTGCTGTGCATCAATTTGATGTTTTGCGGTGAATGACGCCACATCCCTACGCACGCACCAGGGTGCATGAGTTAGATTCACGCTTTCGCCACTGCCTTTCCATCGGATGTCCGATTCCAGCAACGCCTCTTCCGAAGCGTTCGAGCTTTGCGGTGTGAGCAAACGCTACGGCGCCATCGTGGCGCTCGACGATGTCACGCTCGCGTTTCGTGCCAGCAGCACCACCGCGCTGATCGGTAGCAGCGGCTCCGGCAAGTCGACCCTGCTGAGGATGCTGCTTGGTCTGGAATGGCCCGATCGCGGGCACATCAAGGTCGATGGCCAGATCCTGGCACCGGCGCACGTGCTGGCGCTGCGTCGGCGGGTTGGCTATGTCATCCAGGAAGGCGGCTTGTTTCCGCATCTCACGGTATTGGGCAACCTGGCGTTGCTTCCACATCATCTCGGATGGAGCAAGGAGCGCATCCGCCAGCGCGCCGAAGAATTGGCCATGCTCACGCATTTGCCGGATAGCGCGCTGGCGCGTTATCCGGCCGAATTGTCGGGCGGGCAGCGCCAGCGCGTGGCGTTGATGCGCGCACTGATGCTCAATCCCGACGCGTTGCTGCTGGATGAGCCCCTGGGCGCGCTCGATCCGATCGTCCGCCATGAATTGCAGGACGAGCTGAAGCCCGTTTTCGAACAATTCGGCAAAACGGTCATCGTGGTGACCCACGACATTGCCGAGGCGGTCTGGTTTGCCGATCGGCTGGTGCTGATGCAGCATGGCAAAGTGGTGCAGGAGGGACGGCTGGACGATTTCCGCCAGCGTCCGGTTGAACCGTTTGTCACGCAGTTCGTCGAGGCGCAACGCACCTTGTCGGGATTGTCGGCGTGAGGCGCGTGTTGCTGGCGTTATTGTGGTTGTTTCCTGTTATCGCGCATGCGGTGCCGGTGCGCATCGGCTCGAAGGTATTCACGGAGTCGGTCATCCTCGGCGAAGTCGCGCGCCTCGAAGCGAAGCAGGCGGGTGTGCAGGCGGTGCATCGGCGTGAACTCGGCGGTACCGCCATTCTGTGGCAGGCGCTATTGCACGGCGATATCGATGCCTATCCGGAGTACACCGGAACCTTGACGCACGAGCTGCTGAAAAACGTGGCGCCGGACGCCGACATTTCCACGCTGCGGGCTGCTTTGCAGCCTCTGGGTATCGGCATCACTGATTCGCTGGGTTTCGACGATAGCTACGCCATCGGCATGCGCGAAGACCGCGCCGCGCAGCTCGGTATTCGACGCTTGTCTGACCTGAAGGCGCATCCCGAGCTACGGTTCGGCCTCTCCAACGAGTTCATGAATCGCAGTGATGGCTGGCCGGGATTGCGTCAGCGCTATGGCTTGCCGCCGATGCAGGTGCGCGGGATGGATCATGCGCTCGCCTATCGCGCGCTGGCGAGCAGGGCTGTCGACGCCATTGATCTTTACAGCACCGATGCCGAGATCCCCTACTACCACCTGCGCACGCTCGCTGATGACAAGCATTATTTCCCGCGCTACGAAGCGGTCTATCTCTACCGCCTTTCGCTCGAGCAAAGTGCACCGGTCTTCGTCGGCGTGCTCAAGAAACTGACGGGTCGTATCGATGTGGAAACGATGCGGCGAATGAATGCCCAGGTGAAGCTGCAAGGGCGGAGCGAAACAGACGTCGCCGCGGAGTTTCTGGGCATCCGTTCCGATGGCAACAATAGTGGCTTGTGGTCACGGTTGTTACAGCGAACGATCGAGCATTTGCGGCTGGTGTTGATTTCGCTGGTTGCGGCATTGTTCGTCGCGGTGCCGCTAGGGGTGTGGTCGTCGCGTTCGAAACGGCTCGGCCATGCCATCATGGCGATGACCGGGGTATTGCAAACCATCCCGTCGCTGGCGATGTTCGTTTTCATGATTCCATTGTTCGGCATCGGCACATGGCCTGCGATCGCGGCGCTGTTTCTCTATAGCTTGCTGCCGATCGTGCGTAACACGCATGCCGGCCTCACTGGCATCCCACCGGATCTGCGCGAATCTGCCGCCGCGCTTGGATTGCCGCGTGGCGTGCGCTTGCGACGAGTGGAATTGCCGATGGCGATACGCGCCATTCTCGCAGGCGTCAAGACAGCAGCCGTCATCAACGTCGGTACCGCAACCCTGGGCGCGTTGATTGGTGCGGGTGGTTACGGGCAGCCGATCGTCACGGGCATTCGTCTCGACGATACCGGCCTGATCCTGGAAGGCGCGATTCCGGCAGCCGTGATGGCGCTGGCGGTGCAAGCACTGTTTGAAGGCGTAGAACGCTGGCTCACGCCGCGCGGTATGCGTCTGGAAGCGCGCCAATGACGCAGACCATGCCAATGCTCGCTCTTCAAGCGGGTATCAACGGCGGTTCTGTGCCTTCAGCGCCGCGCCGCCCCTGGCGGCATCGATACTGCGCTGGATGTCTTCGCGGGATGCCTTGCCGATAGCAGGCCACATGGTGGGTTTTTCGGAGCGCGGCTCTTCCTGATCGCGGGTGTTGACGGAACTCGCACCGGCATCGTCGAGCCATGCGCAGACATCATCCATCGACATCTCACCCTGCAGTCGTACCACCAGCGTGGTATGTCCTATCAGGGTCGGATCCGGTGCCTGCTGAGGCGCGCGCAACGTCGGAAAAATGTCTCTGCGCCTGGGTTCGCCTGTTGCCGTGTCGACATGGCCGGTGTGACTCACATCGGAAATAACGGTCGTCGGCGCGCTGGAACTGGATGGAATGTTCCCGACGCTTTCGTCAAAGGTCAGCACGATCTGTTCTCGCTGAAATCCCAGGGAGATCAGTTTTTCAGCGGCGGCGCTGGCTTGGAATTGAGTATCGAAACATGCAACGACTAGTTCGGCCATGGTCTTGCTCCACTGCGTTGGTGTAATGGCAGTGGCACTGTAGGACTCCGAACCTAACCAGCACATGAGCATCGTTGTGTAGATGTTTTATCACGTATGTGTGGGTTCACCGATACACTGAGGTCACGCCCGCGGTGATAAGACTGGCATGCACCGACGGGAGGTATGACCATGTCCTTGGTGAATAGAGTTGTTGTTGCGATGACGTTTATGTTGATGATGATGCCGTTTGCGTGGGCACAGAGCGGAACATCCAGCACTACTGCGAAGGCAACGGGAACATCGGCGCGTACCGTGCAGGACGTCCGTTTTGTGATGGCTGCGTCGGCAGCGGGAGAAACGGAAATACTCGCCAGCCGCCTGGCACAGAAGCAAGGCCAATCGCAGGCGGTCAAGTCCTTTGCTGCCACCATGCTGCGTGATCATGGCAAAGCTAACGATCAGCTAAAGACCATCGCCCAGAAAGACGGCTATACATTGTCGAGCACCCCCACTCAGGCCGAGGAAGTGGAACTCGCCCGGCTGCGGCCATTGCACGGCAAAAAATTCGATCAGGCCTATGCGGCGATGATGGTGAAGGACCATCGCGAAGCGGTGGCGCTGTTTCAGTCGGAGTCCACGTCTGGCAGCAACGGCGATCTCAAGGCATTCGCCACGCAGACACTGCCGATCCTGCAACATCATCTCGCCCTGGCAACCTCGCTATAAATAAAAGCTGCGCGTTGTGATCGGGCACGCGGGGTGAAACCACCTGAGCGAGGGAATGCGCCGGATCGCACTGCATGCGTGTGAAGAGGCAAATAGCGACCGGTCCATATCGCCTATGGCCGGTGAACCTATTGCCGGTGAATGACGTCGTGCAGCACCTGCAATGACACCGTCCTCGATACATGCCTGGGGCACAGGCGGCGTGCCGACAGGATCGCCAATCGGCGGCGGTGGTGGTTCGGGCTCCGTGAGTGGCGGCCGTTCCGGTGTCGGAAGCGGTGGTTGAGGACCGGGATCGGGCGATGGAGGCGATGGCACGGGAGCGGGCGGTGTTTTGGGTTCGGGATCCGGTACGGGAACATGCATAAGAAGTGGCGTGCCGCGACGGCCCGCGTTGTACGAGGAAAAAAGCATCGGTGCCGCTCCATGTTGCTTAACGCGGCAATGCCTATGGCTGTGAGAGATGCGATGCATGAAGAGCCACATGAGATGGTTGGTGACATGCACTGTGGTCGCGCGCCTGTGCATGGGAAAGGAATTCTTCGTGATGGAACAGGCATGGACTTATTGGTTACGGCAGACGGTGTTCAACAAGTTCATGCCCGCCAGCGTTGTTTCACATACGTTCGACGGATGGATGCGTGACATGGCGGCATAGTGTTTTTGCCGATGATGAAATCGCCGAGAAGGAGCATGAAACATGCATACTGCATTCGAGTTGGCCATGCCGTGGTGGTATTTCGTATGGCGAGGCATGGGGGCCTACCTGGCCGTCCTGGCCATGATGCGTGTTGTCGGCAAGCGTTCGTTCGGCGATATGTCGACGTTCGATGTGATTGTGCTGGTGCTGGTGGGCGGGACACTACGCACGTCGATCGTCGGTCCGGATACTTCCTTTATAGGCGGGCTCATTGCCGTGGCGTCGATTCTCGCTACGGATCGTGTGCTGGCCTGGGCATGCACGCGATCGGCTTATCTGAATCGTCTTATCGAAGGACGCCCTACAATACTTGTGCATGACGGTGAATTAGTCCCCGGTTCGCTTGAACGCGCCAATCTCCCCAGGGCGGCCTTTCGGCGTGCATTGCATTCGGCGGGTCTTGAGGATACGGAGAGCATCAGTATCGCGAGATTGGAGCCGAATGGGCGCATCACGCTTATTCGCAAGTCGTCTTGATGGATGTTGACGGTGCATCGACGTGCGGACGAGTAAAGCTGACCAAGTCCGCTTAGACAGGAGCGATCTCCATGCCCGAAGCTAAGACCCGTAAAGCGGCAGCGCGCGACAAGCGCGAAGGCAAATCAGCCAGCACGCAGGCCGGCGAATATGTTCGCGAGGAAATCGAGCATGTACGCGAAGGTAAGCATGGCGCTCGCTCGCCGCAGCAGGCCATTGCGATTGGCCTGTCGAAAGCACGGCGCGCGGGTGTCGATATACCCGACAAGCGATCCTCTTCACGCAAAACCTCGGCACATAAATCGACACGGAAAAGCGCCAGCGCCGGTAAATCGGCGGCGCATCGCAAGCGTGCAAGTACAGCCAAACGTGCCAGCTCAAAGCGTTCCAGCATCAAGCGTGCGGGCGCCTCGCTGCGTGCGCTGCGAAAAGAAGGCACCGGCTCCACCTCACGCAAAGCCTTGTCGAAGCAAGCCAAGCGCGCAGCTTCCAAACGCAGCGCTAGCTCTCGCTCTGCTGCCGCAAAGAAGGCAGCGCGCACGAAGGGTGCGCGCGGACGTTCAGAGGCAGCCAAGAAGGCTGCGCGAACAAGAGCGAAAAGGGCAGGGTAAGCCCCACCTGTCCGGCAACCCCTGCATGCCCGAGGATGCCAGCGTGGTGATGCGGGCGATACACGTTGCTTTAGGGCTGCACGCCCAAGAGCAGTGTGCGACTGGCCTTATTCGGCGGGCGCATCCGCCGAGGCATGCAGGGCTGAGGCGATGGCGGCATCACCGTTGATCAAATCGGTCCATTTCAATTCGACGCCTTTGCGATGCGCCTTGCGGGTAATCTTGATGCCTTGGGCATCAAGCACCACGGTATAGGCTTGTCCATCGACTTCGATTTCGCGTCGCAAGGGTTTCTCTAGCGCGGTTGTCATGGCGGTTCTCCGTATCAGGTAAGCACAACGATCATGGACGGCTGTTCAGCGTTGCCATTGCCGAGTCGAGCGATTGCTTGACGGTGTCGATGCCCTCCCAGGGATCTTTGCGTAGCCGGGCCAGCCGCTTGGGTAGCGTGCGGAGGGTAAAGGCATCGCCACCTGCTATTTTCGATAGTTCATTCCAGCGCAAGGGCGTGGCGACAGGAGCGCCCTGGCGTGCTCGAAGCGAGTAATTGGCAATGCTGGTCGCGCCCCGGCTATTGCGTAAATAGTCCACGTAGATTTTGCCGCCGCGCACGGCCTTGCTGGCGGTGTCGACGAATTGCTCCGGGTACCTGCTGGCCATGGTGGAGGCCATGGCATGGGCGAAATCTTTTACCTGTGACCAGCGACAGCCAGGTTGAAGCGGTACGACAACATGCAAACCTTTGCCGCCGGTGGTGCGCAGGAAGGATTGCAGCCCGATCCGATCCAGCCACTGATGCAGCAAACGCGCGGCAGCCACGACGCGTGCCCATGCCACGCCAGAGCCCGGGTCCAGATCGAATACGATCCGATCTGCGGTGTCGGGTCGATCCACGGTGGTGCCCCACACGTGAAACTCGAGCGTGCCAAACTGCACCAGTTCCAGCAGCGCATCGGCATCCTTTGCATACATATAGGTGGCCTGCGAACCTTTCTCCTCTTTCAGGCGTACCGTCCCGACATGTTGCAATCCCTTGATGGGATGCTTTTGGAAGAAGCATGTTTTTTCGGCACCTTCCGGACAGCGGATCACCGACAGCGGGCGCTCGCGCAAGCCCGGCAACAACCAAGACATGATCCCCCGGTAATAGTCGGCAACGTCGCCCTTGGTCATTCCCGTATCAGGGAAGACGACGCGATCGGGATGGGTAATGGTTATGGTTATGGTGTGCTTGCCTGTCTTCGGCGCGGTGGCTTTTTGCGTGCGGGACGGTGCCTTCTTCGCCGCACTCCGTGTGGGTGGTGTATCCGGCGCGGCTTCCTGCGTCGAGCGCGGACGGTCGGTGTTCCTCAAGTCGGCTGGGGATTTGTCCATGCGCAGTGCCTTCAGGCTGGGTTGCCGCAGGAGCCCGTTATTGCCAATGCCCCGGTAGTACACCTCGGCCACGAGTGTAGGCGGGACCCAACGGGCATCGTGTACTAGCGGGTCGACGTCTTTCAGGCGTGCGGGCGCTTTTTTTGATGCATGTGTCATCAGCAGCTTCGCGGTTTCGTCGAGCAAGCGATCGGAAAATCCCGTGCCGACGCGTCCGGCAAAGATCCAGCCTCGTTGGCGTTGTGGATCCGGTCGCGCCAGCAGCAGCGATCCAAAGCCGCTTCGGCTTCCCTTGGGAGGGGTATAACCCACGACGGCGAATTCGTCCGCCTGCAGCCGTTTTACTTTCACCCAATCGCCGCTGCGGCCTGCGTGATAACCCGAGTCCACACGCTTGGAAACGATGCCCTCCAGCTGGTGTGCAACGGCTCGCGCCATGGCCTCAGCGCCGTGGCCGCGCGAATGCGTGCTGAGTGCCAGATGCTTTCGGGGTGTCGCGAGCATGCGTTGGAGCAAATCTTTGCGTTCCAGCAAAGGAACGCGGGAAAGATCGTAGCCTTCGAAATAAGGCACATCGAACAGCACGTAGGTCAGCGGATGTTGCGCTTCACCGGATAGCGTTTTTTGCAGTGCGTTGAAATCGCTTCGTCCCTTATCGTCGGTAACCACCAGCTCGCCATCGAGCCGCGCGGAGTCCAGGCCGAGCGATTCAACCGCTTGCATGATGTCGGGAATCCGCGCATCCCAGCGCAGTGCGTTGCGCGACCAGAGCGCGACCTTGCCGCTCGCAATGGTGGTGAGTATGCGATAACCATCCCATTTCACTTCATGGATCCAATCATCGCCATTCGGCGGTTCGCTACGCAGTTGGGTCAGGGCTGGCTTGAAGAAATCGGCGCTGGCGTGCATCGCCCTGGCATGTTTCAGCGTCTTCACATGCTGGAGGAGCGGCCGTTTGCTCAGCGTCGGCGCGGTCGGCGGTCGTCGTAGCTTGGCGGTGGATTTCTTCGCTGCCGCGCGGGCGCTGGCTGATTTGGCAGCTTTACGTGTGCTTTCGCGCATGGTCGCATCCAGCAGATCGTCAGCTTCGATGTGACTAGCGTACGCGTCATCGGCCTTGATCAAAAACCAAGCGGGCTGTCGTTCCTTGCGGCTACTGCGCACGAGGTGCCAGCCGCCCTTGAGCCGCTTGCCAAAAAGCTCGAAGCGAAGATGGCCTTTCCTCAGCTGCGTTGCCGGACTTCCCTCGGTGGACCAGATCCCCCGGTCGAACTGATCCACGTGACCTTTGCCATAACCCTGCGTGATGTCGCCTTCGAAATCTGCATACGCGACCGGATGATCTTCCACTTCGACCGCCAGCCGTTTGACCTTGGGGTCATAGCTCGGCCCTTTGGGAACCGCCCAGCTTTTCAAGGTGTGGCCCACCTGCAGGCGAAAATCGAAGTGGCGTCGTGATGCATGATGCAGCTGCACGACAAACAGCGCGCGCTGGCCGTTCGGAACGGCAGCATCCGGTTTGGGTTCACTTGTGCTTTCGAAGCGACGCTTGCGCTGGTATTCCCGAAGGCTCACGGCTGCTCCGTATTGTCGCGATGACCGATGCGCGTGCGACGGACTGCGATGACTGGCATGCGCAACGTTGAAGTTAACTTGCAACGGTATATGTCAACAGCAAGGCAACCGGATGTGACCAGGATGTTTGCCGGCCATGGCCGGAAAGCGCCGCATCGCCCGAGAGTCGCCTTCTTCAGCGGGACAACAACTTCGCCAATCGGGCTGCATCAAACGGCGCCTTGACCTTGATGTCATTGTCGAAATAGCAGTACACGTCGCGGCTGGCATGTTTGCGCGGCTTTCTATCGCTGCAGCGTGCGGCCTCTTTGGGTTCGGATCCTTTTCGCCATGCATCGACATGCCTGCGCCAACGTTTCAGGGCGCTGGCGCTATATCCGCTGGCGTAAAGCTCTTTGTCGCCATGCAGGCGCAGATACATGAATCCGGCTGTTACGTCTTCCAGAAACGGCCATTTGCCTGCGGTGTCGGCGACCACAAGCGCCACGCGATGGCGCCGGAGTTGGGCGATGAATGCTTCATCCGCAAAGCTCGCATGGCGTACCTCGATAGCGTGGCGGACACGCCGCTTGCGATCGGCTTTGACGAGGACCGATTGCATGCTGCGATCATGACGCCTGGCAATGGCGGCAAGCTTTTCCGTATCGTGTGGAAGCTGGGACAGAAATGTTTCGACGCGTTCTTCGTCATAGCGCAGGCTTGGCGGCAGTTGCCAAAGCAGCGGACCGAGCTTTTCGCGCAGCGCGAGTAGGCCCGAGGCAAAGAAATTGGCCAGTGGCTGTTCCACCTGGTTGAGCCGGCGAACGTGCGTGATGTAGCGCGGGGCTTTCACGGCGAACACGAAACCACGCGGGGTCTGTTCGCGCCAGTGCGTATAATTCGCCGGGTTTTGCAAAGCGTAAAAGCTGCCGTTGATTTCGATGGTGTTGAACTGCCGTGACGCGTAGTGCAGCTCTTCGCGCTGGGCAAGCGCATCGGGATAGAACACGCCACGCCAGGGCGCATAGCGCCAGCCGGAGATACCGATGCGCGTTTTGCCGATGCTGCGTCCCATGGCTAGCTCATTGGCTCGGCGCGCTTGCCGGCACCGCTGCGGAAAAGCGCCGGAGAGATGCCGTTCATGCATTCGCCTTGCGGCGTGAAGCCGATTTCTTGGTCGCCTTGCCTTGCTTGGTCGACCGGCTTGCCGATTTCGAAGAGCCGGCACGCTTGGCCGGCGTCCGCGTCTCGGTATCGATGCTCTTCTTCAGCAGGCTCATGAAGTCGACCACGTTGGTGGCGGTTTCTTCCTCCGGCGCATGTTCGTCGATGCGGGCCAGCGCGCCCTTCGATTTCGTGCGCTTCTCGATCACCTTTCGCAACCGGTCGCGAAATGCGTCCTTGTAGCGGCCGGGCTTCCAATCGGTGCTCATGGATTCGATCAGTTGTTGCGCCATCGACAGCTCCCGCTCCGAGATGCGGTAGTGCTTCAGGTCTTCACCGGGCATGGGAAACTCGTCGACGTCGATGAGCTCCTGCTGGAAACGCATCAATACCAGCAGGAGGGCGCGATCTTTCGGAATGACCGCCGCGAGGTATTCCCGTGTCCGGATAACCACTCTGCCGACCCCGACCTTGCCCGTGCGTTTGAGTGTTTCGCGCAATAGCACATAACCTTTTTCGGCTTTCTTGCCGGGCACGAGGATGTACGGCTTTTCAAAAAACTCGGGGCCAATGCAGCCGGCGTCGACGAAGGTTTCCACGTCGACGGACTCGCGGTTCTCGGTGGCGGCGGAGCGGATGTCTTCCGGTTCGAGCACGACATAATTGCCTTTCTTGTACTCGAATGCCTTGACGATCTCCTTCCAGGGCACTTCCTCGCCCGTCTCGGCATTGATCCGCTCGTATCGGATCGGCGCCTTGTCGCGACTATCGAGCATGCGGAAATGGAGATCGGTGCCGCGTTCGCCCGACATCAGCGCAACAGGCACGTTCAATAATCCAAAGCTCAGGTTGCCGGTCCAGATAGGTCGTGCCATGCACGCCTCCACGCAAGAACAGGAGCGTAGCCCTTTATTCTGGATCGGGCGTGATGCTGGCGAGAAGCCTTGCCTGACATCAGGCCTGCGGCACGAGCGTGCTTCGGGTCGCGCTGGCGCAGCCGTGCTGCCGGTAAGGAACGCCGCCCTGTCCCACGGCACGCAGCAGTTCGGTTTTCCCGTAAGGCTTACGCAGTACGGTCATGTCATCGGGGCAGCGAGGCTCGAGTGCATCCCAGTCGCCGGAGGCGAGCACGTAATGTCGTTTGCGCAAACCGTTGCGCATTTCATGCGCGACGTCCACGGCGGAGAAGCGACGCCCGGGGTGCATGTCGATCAGTACAACGTCGATATCCGGGTATATGTGTGATAACCGCAATGCCTCGGAAACCCGTTCGGCCTGGGAGACGCGGTAGCCGGCATTTTTCAGGGCGTGGTGCAGAAGATCCCTGGTATCCGGATCGTCTTGAATGACGAGCACGTGCATGACCTATCTCCATTGCGCACGGTCCCTGTTTCCCCCATCCGCGACACATCATTCACGGAATCGGTGTCCCGGTTGTGAAGAGTGTGTGTCCGATGCATGTCAGCGAACATCAACCACCTGCCTGAGCGCTTCCTGAAAACGGTGGTTTTGCGAACCAAATCGCGACCATAGCGAAGCCGAAGATCAAGCTGAAGCACCAGAACACATCATTAATGGCCAGGGTGGCGGCTTGTCCATTTACGATCTGGTTAAGTGCGGCATAGCTGGATTTTCCCTCGATACCCAACGATTGCAGGCGGCTCAGCCACTCCGTGGTGGCACGTGCGTCGGTATGCGTGTGCTCGCTGAGCACCGCGTGATGGTAGATGCTGCGATGCGTATAGAGGGTGGTGCTGACCGCGGTGGCGACGCTCATGGCAATGGTCCGGAAGAAGTTGGCCAGGCCCGAGGCGCTGGCGACCTTGTTGGGCGGCAATCCGGAAAGAATGATCTGGTTGACCGGCACGAAGAACAGGGCGATTCCACATCCCATCACCATGCGTGGGAGGGCCAGCTTGAAATAGCTCACCTCGGCGTTGAAATGAGACATCCAGAACGAGCATGACGCGAAGACCGCGAAACCCATGGTGTTGAGCACGCGCAGATCGAACTTGTGCTGAAACCGTCCCACCAGCGGCGACATGAAGATCGCCGGAATGCCGATCGGCGCCACGGCGAATCCAGCCCATGTGGCGGTGTACGACATGACCTGCTGCACCCAGTTGGGCAGCACGACGGTACCTCCGAAGAATGCGAACATGCCCATCCATAGGCACAGCACGCCGACCGCGAAATTACGGCGCTTGAACAGGTAAAGATCGACCACGGGCTGATCGTGCATCAGTTCCCACGCAATCAGGAATGTGAGGCACACCAGTGCGATCAGGGCCAGCGTCAAGATCATGTTCGACGAGAACCAATCGTAGTCGTTGCCGTTGTCGAGCATGAACTGCAAGCAGCCCACGCCGACCGCCAGCAGAAACAACCCCACAGCATCCAGCTTGACGATGGACGTCTTGCTCTCGCGGTTGCGCAGCAGCATGTAAGAGATCAGCACTGCAAAGACGCCAACCGGAACATTGATGAAAAAGATCCACGACCAGCTGTAGTTGTCGGTGATCCAGCCGCCAAGGATGGGCCCGAAGATCGGTGCGACGACCACCATCATCGACCACAGCGCCAGCGCGATGGGGCGTTTGTCGGGCGGGTAGTTGTTGAGCAGCAATGTTTGCGACAGCGGGACCATCGGGCCGGATACCGCGCCCTGGCACAGGCGGAACACGATCAGCATCGGCATGGTTACCGCAAAGCCGCACAGGCACGAAAACACCACGAACAGCAGTACCGACAGGGTGAAGGTTCTTACTTCGCCGAAGCGGCGCGCGATCCAGCCAGTCAGCGGCTGCATGACGGCGCTCGCCATGGAATAGGCGCTGATCGCCATGGTGCCTTCGGTGCGGCTGACGCCGAGATTGCCGGAAATGGTGTACACCGCCACGTTGACGATGGAGATGTCCAGCACTTCCATGAAGGTTGCCAGCGACACGCCCGCGGTCAGCAGGATCAGCATGCCGCCGGTAAACGGGGGCTTGGCGCCTTCGCTGGATTCGTCGCTGGCCATGCGTCAATGCGTGCGGCGTGCTGCCGGACCGGGCTGCCCGTTAATCACGGCTATCGTATTGGCGCGAATGATCTGCTCGGCCTTCTGATCAGCCTGATTCACTTCGCGCTCGTAGACGTCGGTGCTCATCAGCGGCCGGCTTCTGACGCGTGTTTGCAGCATGGTGCCGCTGCGGTTGTGTGTATCCACGTCTACATCGGTCGACAGGCCGACCATGAGCGGATGCTTGCGTAGTTCCTTCGGGTCCAGCGAGATACGCACGGGGAGGCGCTGCACGACTTTGATCCAGTTGCCGGTAGCGTTTTCCGCAGGAAGCAGCGAGAAGGCACTTCCCGTGCCGGCATTGAATCCCACCACTTTGCCGTGATAGGTCACGTGCGAATAGATATCCGTGGTGATCGTGACTGGTTGCCCGATCCGAATATCCTGTAATTGCGTTTCTTTGAAGTTCGCGTCCACCCAAAGATCGGACAGCGGGACGATGGTGAGCAAATCCTGTCCGGGTTGCACGCGCTGGCCGACCTGAACCTGTCGCCGCGACGCAATGCCGTCGATGGGCGACACGATGGCATCGCGGTTGTTGTTGATCCACGCATTGCGAAATTGCGCGCGAGCCCGGATTACAGCGGGAAAGGTGCGTACATCGGTGCCGTCGACCTGGGTATGCGCGGCGGCGGCTTGTCGTTCGGCCTGTTGCAGCGCTGCGTAGGCGGCACGCATGTTCCGCCCTGCGTTGTAGGCTTCTTCCTTGGATACCGCATGCGCCATCACCAGCGGAAAGCGGCGTTCGTATTCATCGCGCTGGGTCTGGTATTGCGCGCGGCGCTGGGCGACCAGCGCATCTGCCCCAGCCGCCTGCTGGATGCTTTGCTGCGCATCACGCACCGCCTGGGCGAGTTGTCCTTCCGCGTTCATCAGCGTGACTTGCGCATCGGCCGGATCAAGGCGTATCAGCACTTGTCCCGCATGGACGCGTTCGGTTTCGTCAACGGCGATTTCCACGACGGTGCCGGGCACCCGTGGGGTGATCGTGACCAAATTACCGTGTACGTAAGCGTCGTTCGTGGTTTCGCGCTGGCTGAAGATGAAGATGTAAAGCAGCAGCCAGATCAACCCTGCGAGCAGGAAGACGCCGGCGATGATGCTGATCACGATGATGCGTTTGCGTTTCTGCTTGCGCTGTTGCCCGGCATCTTTACCTTCTTCCGGCTGCTTGTCCTGCTTGTTTCTATCGTGCTCTTCATCACTGCTCCCGGCCGGAGGCGAGTGGTTCTTTTGTTCGCTTTGTTCACCGCCTTCGTTGCCATATTTGTGCAGGTATTTATAGCGATACCTGTATTCGCGCGGTGCGTCATCGTCGTGCTCGTGCGGGTCGCGTTCTTCTGGACTCATCGCGCGGCATCCTGTGCATGGACATTAACGGGAAGCGCGGGCAGGCCGGTACTGTGGTACCCGCCACCCAGCGCATAGATCAAGGCGAGATTCGTAGCGAGCAACTGGTCGCCGAGCTGTACCTGTGCATCGCGTTGCTGGTCCAGCTGCATTTGCAGATTGAGCCAGTTGCGATCGTCATCCAGGCCTTGTTGACGGCGGCGATCCGCGCGCCGGTTTTGCGAAGCGACATCCGCGACCTGACGATCAGTCTGGATCTGTTCGGCATGCAGTTGCTGCAGCGTTGCAATCTGTTCGGCCACGTCGTGCGCTGCCTGCACGATAGTGTGGTTGTAGGCGGCGACCGCGCTATCCAGCTCGGCCTGGCGGCTTTCCAGCTGAGCCCTCAGGCGGCCACCTGAAAAAATAGGCAGCGAAACCGAAGCACCGACGTTACCGAGCGTGACGTTGGTGCGGGCGCCTGATCCCAGGTTGGGATACATCCTCAAGTAAGCACCCAGGGCCAGGAGGCTGACGTCCGGGTAATAGGCGGCTCTCGCCGAATCGATGCCTTTCATGGATGCTTCGATGTGCCAGCGGTCCGCCACGATGTCTGGTCGACGCGAGATCAGCGCGAGTCCGGCATAGGGTGGTATGTCCGTGTCGGCGGCGGGAAGGGTGCGCGGCTGTAGCGAGCCGAGTTCCTGCGCGGATACCCCAGCCAGGGCGGCGAGTTGCACCAGGTCGAGCGAACGCGATCCTTCAATCGTGCTCTCCGTGCGCAGTGCTTCGGCCCATTGGGCGTCGGCGCGGTCGAGCATTTGTGGATCGTCCAGGCCGGCATGTACACGCATCGCGACAAGCGCGCGATATCGTGCTGCATCGCTGGCGGCGCTTTTCGCGAGCTGCAGGCGTGCTTGCTGTGCTTGCCAGTCGAAGTAGGTTCTGGCGATGTTGTAGTGGAGCGAGTTGGCAGCCATGGCGCGATCGGCGTTGGCTGCGTTGGCCTGGCCGATGGCTTCGGCAACGGCATCTTTTTGCTTTCCCCAGATGTCCAGATCCCAAGTAAACAAGGCGGCGGCCAGTCCGCTATTGCTCCAGCTGTGCTTGGGATTGATCTGGATGTTCTGCAAGCCGCCGAGGCCGGGTTGCGCCTCCACGCCGGTCTTGCTGTAGGCGTGTGCAGCATCGGCATAGCCGCGCACTTGTGGATGGAGCTGGGCTCTTTGTACCTCGACGGCACGCTGCGCGGCGATGTAGCGCGCTTGTGCTTGCTCGAGGTCCGGCGCATTGCGCGTGGCCAGCTTCATCAGCCGATCAAGCTGCGCGTCGTGATAACGGCGCCACCATTGCTGCTGTGGCCATGGCGCCGTGCCGGTCGCTGTTCCTGCCAAGGGTGCCTGCGTTCGCGGCGCAAATTGCGGTGGCCGTATCGGCGGCGCGCACGCCGCGATCAACGAAACACCGAGGAGAATGATCGTTCCTTGTCGTAAGCCGCATCGCCTCCGATGCGGTGTGTGGTTGGCTATCGCCACGAGTCATCCGGCACAAAGATTGAGAGTAGGTTTATGCGGGACTGGCTGTCCGGTAAGCAAAGTAGCATCTGCTGACGTGGTCGCCGTGTGATGGAAAACCTTCACGCGACAGCAACGCGGCAAGCCGCTTACACGTGGTCAGAAGGGTCGATAAAAATCGCGTTTGCGGTATGTCAAAGGCTTGCGTATCGATCGGCAAAGCCGTGCATTCGACACGAAGCCGGCTTCAATTTCACTTTGTCGAAACCGGCGGCATCGCATCGTGCGTATTCATTCGTCCGATACCTTTCTTCCTTCGACAAAGAGGCGAATTGCGCATGGAAATCGATCACAAATGTGCGTACGGATCCTGTCAGTGCAAGGTGGCCGAAGCAGGCCAGTACTGCAGCGATCACTGTCGCCAGGCCGACAAACTGCGAGCGGAAAGCACGCCATGCAGTTGCGGCCATGAAACGTGCACAGCCACGCAGAATGCATGACACACAGGTTAGCGGTGAGATGACGGCGCAGCTCGACCAGATGTGCATCAACACGATCCGGTTTCTCGCGGTCGACATGGTGCAGAAAGCGGATAGCGGTCATCCGGGATTGCCGCTTGGCGCGGCGCCGATGGCTTTCGTGCTGTGGGATCGTTACCTGAAACACAACCCGCACGATCCGCATTGGCCCGATCGCGATCGTTTCGTGCTGTCAGCCGGGCATGGTTCGGCGTTGCTCTATGCGTTGCTGTTTCTGGCGGGCTACGAGCTTACGCTCGATGATCTTCGGCAATTTCGGCAATGGGGCAGCAAAACACCCGGTCATCCCGAACGAGGGCTCACGCCGGGCGTCGAGATGACCACCGGGCCATTGGGGCAGGGCTTTGCCAACGCGGTCGGCATGGCCATCGCCGAAGCGCAGCTTGCCGCGCGTTACAACCGCGATGCTTACCTGGTCGCCGACCATTACACCTACGTCCTGGCGAGCGACGGCGACCTGATGGAAGGCGTTGCTTCCGAAGCAGGATCGCTGGCGGGGCATCTCAAACTGGGCAAGCTGGTCTGTCTTTACGACGACAATAGCGTCACCCTTGCCGGCAGCACCGATGTCACGTTCACGGAAAATCGCATTCAACGGTTTCAGTCGTACGGATGGCATACCACGACGGTGGAAGACGGCAACGATCTGGCTGCCATCGACACGGCATTGAGCCAGGCGCGCAGGGAAGTGGCGCGGCCATCGCTTATTCGGGTGCGGACGCATATTGGTTTTGGCTCTCCATTACAGGACAGCTACAAGGCACACGGTTCGCCGCTCGGCGAAGAGAACGTGCGCAAGACCAAGGAAGCGCTGGGCTGGCCGACCCAACCCTTGTTCCGCGTGCCTGAGGATGTCCTTGCGCATACCCGCAAGGCGGTTGCACAAGGTAGTGAACGGCACCGTGCGTGGGTGCAGCAGATGAATGATTACAAGAGTCTCTATCCCGATCTGTCGCGGGAACTGGAAACACGCCTGCGTGACGAACTGCCGGAGGGATGGGATCGGGAGATTCCCTTCTTCGAGCCGGATGCGAAAGGGCTCGCCACCCGCGAAGCATCTGGCAAGGTGATGAATGCGTTGGCGCCCCGGCTGCCTGCGCTTGCCGGTGGCTCGGCCGATCTCGATCCATCGACCAAGACGGCACTGAGCGAATTCGGCGACTTTCGTCCACCGCGCACCGGCGAAACCGTCGAAAAGGGTGGCGCGGAAGAACACGGCGACTACACCGGACGCAACATTCATTTCGGCGTGCGCGAACATGCGATGGGCGCGATCGTCAACGGGCTGGCTGCGCATGGTGGTTTCATTCCTTATGGAGCCACCTTTCTAACCTTCTCCGATTACATGCGTCCGCCGATCCGGCTTGCTGCCTTGATGGGTCTGCATGTGGTGCATGTATTTACGCACGATAGCCTTGCCCTGGGGGAGGATGGCCCGACCCATCAGCCCATCGAACACTTGGCCAGCCTGCGGGCGATTCCTGAGCTCTTGCTGATTCGTCCGGCGGATGCGAATGAAACCGCGGTGGCGTGGCGCGTTGCGGCGGAAACGCGTGATCGGCCGGTCTTGTTGGTGCTCAGCCGGCAGAAACTTCCCACACTGGATCGCAAGCGTTACAGGTCTGCGGAGGGACTGCGCCAAGGCGGGTACGTTGTGGCCGATACACCAGGCGGCCGTCCATCCCTGGTGCTGATCGCGAGCGGTTCGGAGGTGAACCTGATCGTGCAGGCTGCCGAACAGCTCGCCGTGGAAGGCATCGCGGTTCGCTGTGTCTCCATGCCATGCCAGGAATTATTCGATGCCTTGCCGCAAGCCGTGCGGGATGACGTGCTACCGCCGGCGGCCGGGGCGCGCTTGGCCGTGGAAATGGGGATTTCCCGCGGTTGGGAGCGTTATGTCGGTTCGCAGGGCACCGTATTGGGAGTCAACCGCTTCGGGGCATCCGCGCCGGGCGAGACGGTAGCGCGTGAATACGGATTCACGGTAGAAGAGGTCTGCAAAGCGGCTCGCGCGCTGTTGGAGCGGCGCGCAGAGGGAGTAAGCTGAGACGATGAGGCGTTCAGCTGAAAGCCGTTTTCGCAGGCCGAACGCCTGCTTTTGTCAGCCGGCATTCGGCTTTTCAAACGAAGCGTTGACAATGGCTCTACAAAGCCTTGCATAGAAGTGGATCAGTGTGAGACAGGTAATCGTTGCAGCCAAGTAAGGCTATGGCCTGGCATGGGCGATAAAGCGGTTACTTGGTTCATTCGGTACGACGCGAAAGATCACGTCAGTCACGTCAGGAGAGAAACTCATGAAGCGCACGGCATTCGGCATCGCACTGGTAGGCATTGGCTTGGCCTTGGGGGGGTGCAGCAACCCGAGTAGCAATAGTGGCGGTGGTACATCGGCCCCTGCGTCGGCCCCTGCGCCTGCGTCGCCCGCTACCGCCCCTACGCCTCCGGCGACCCCTGCACCGGCTCAAACGGCCATGACCCCAGCCCAGAACAGCAGCTCGCAGACACCGGCCTCGTCGTCGACAGCGGGTCACTGACCGCCTTTCATCACACCCCGTCCCTCCTCTTGTGTGGAGGGCGGGATTTTGTTGCCTTGAAAAAAAGCAGAAACGAAGCGAGGCAGCGCGACTTCCTTGCGCGCTACCTCCGTCCACGGCTCTATTACCAGCACGGTATCGTTGGGTTCGCGTGACAGCGAACCAACGAGCGACGGCATGGCATGAGCCTGCGCCATAGGATGTAAGCAGCCGGGCTGTGGGAAGTGATGAATGCGATCACGTCGCTAAATCCGCCCAAGCCGCATCGCTGTACCGCAGCGGTTATGCGCGGTATGGGGAAGTGAAGTTTGCGTCAATCATTCAACCCGTCGCCGCCCGCATCAGGGATAGGGCGCGGTACGCGGCGTCGGCGGGCGCGCTTCCTGATGGCGAAGCGCCCGATAAGCGCCTACGAGAATAAATGCAGTCAGGAGCAAGACGAATACGATCCAGCCTATTCGTTTACGCACGGGACAATACGCGTGAAAAGACTACATGGAAGCTAGTCGCATGCGGATCACTTGTACGTGAAAAGTATTATTCGTTTATGTAGTTTTTATTGACCTGCCCTTCACAACGCATATCACCCTTTTGGTTATTGTCCGCCTGCTTGGACCATATTCACCGTTTATTTTGTGATCGCCGAATACTGTTCGAAGGACCGCTGTGTTTTGGCGTTATTCCGAGTGGGGGTGGCATGAAGACTGTTCTTCTCGTCGATGACAACCGAGATGTCCTTGAGGTGACTGCGTTCATGCTCGAGGATGCTGGCTATGAAGTGGTGGCCGCCAATAGTTCCGAGCAAGCCTTGCAAGTTGCGTCGCTGCGCCCCGATATCGGCGTGGTGGTGACCGATCTCAATCTCAGGCAAGGCATGTCAGGTATCGAGATGGGCGTGGCCATGCATGAAGATGGTTTGAAGTGTCCGATGATCGTCATGTCCGGTGATTGCGAGCCGCCGGAAGACGGGCTTCAAGCCTGGATGAAATATTTGCCCAAGCCTTTTGATCGCAAGACCTTGTTGGCAGCCATTACCGAACATGTGTAGCCGGTAGTCCCGTCGGTACGAACCGTTTGTCGCCAGGATCGCCGCGATAACAAAAATAAGGGACGAGTGCGCGCAAGGACATAGCCGCTCCTTCTGGCGTGAGTCTGATCAAGGCCTCTTATGGAACACGAATCGGCGCAGGCACGCCTTAGGCTCGGGCTCATTAGTGGCTTTGCATTGCTTTTGGGCGTCTGTGCGATGGTGGTCGTCGCGACGTTCGCGAGTATTGCCGCGGACGGTCTCGTCGAGCATTCCATGCGGGTGAGGCAAACGGCGGAACAACTTCTAGGAACCCTCCAGGAAGCCGAAACCGGCCAACGCGGCTATCTATTGACCGGCAATGCCAGTTATCTGGAGCCGTTCTACAAAGCGCGGGCGGCTATCCCCACGCTGGAGGCGCAGTTGCGCGAACTCACGCGCGATAGTTCCGCCCATCAAAAGCGGCTGGATAACCTCTATCCGCTCATCACTGCGAAAATGGACGAGCTGTCCAGCACCGTGCAGCAGCGCGAAACAGGTCGCGCCGATGCGGCCATGTGGCTGGTGAAAACCAATCTCGGGCGGGATCTGATGGAGCAAATCCGTGGCCGCTTCGATGACTTTGATCGAGCCGAATACGGGATGTTGAAGGTGCGCACCGCGAAAGCCGCATTCCATCGCACGCTTCTGACCACGGTGACCTTGCTGCTGACCTTACTGGCCGGTGCCTTGGGGTTCATCGTGATGCAGCGGGCACGGCGCTATGCCAGCGACATGCGCGACAAGAACAAGTTGCTGCAGGAGGAAATGACGCAGCGCGAGGCGGCCGAGCAGCAACTCCGGCAAGCACAGAAAATGGAGGCGCTTGGGCAGCTCACGGGCGGGGTGGCGCATGATTTCAACAATATGCTGTCGGTCATCATCGGCAACCTGGAAATGTTGCTGAAGCGGTTGCCGGAGAACGAAGCGAGATGCCATACGTTTGCCGGCAATGCCTTGACCGGGGCACAGCGCGCGGCCGAACTCACCAAGCGTTTGCTGGCTTTTTCACGATTGCAGCCATTGCAGCCCAAGGCGATCGACGTCAATCAGTGCGTGCAGGATGTTTCGGTCATGCTCCGTCGCTCGCTGGGCGAAAATATCCAGATCGAGACGGTGCAGGGCGGCGGCCTTTGGCGGGCGTTCGTGGACCGCGCGCAACTGGAGAGCGCCATTCTCAATCTGGCGGTCAATGCACGCGATGCGATGGATGGCATCGGCAAGCTCACCATCGAAACCGCCAACGTCTTTCTCGATCGCCAGTATGCCGATGCACACAGTGAGGTTGATCCCGGACAGTACGTGATGGTGGCGGTGACGGATACCGGCTGCGGCATGCCTGCGGACGTTATAAACAAAGCGTTCGATCCATTCTTCACGACCAAGGAAGTCGGCCAGGGCACCGGCCTGGGGCTCAGCCAGGTGCATGGCTTTGCCAAACAATCGAATGGACACGTCAAGATTTACAGTGAGGTCGGTGTGGGCACCACGGTGAAGCTTTATCTGCCCAGAGATGTTTCCAAGACGGAAGAGAGCATCGTGCCGGCATCGCTTGAATACACGCCGCCGGCTTCCCGTCGCAGGGTGCTGGTGGTGGAGGACGATTCCGATGTGCGGGAATTTGTCGTATCCGTATTGCAGGAATTGGGTTATGAACCGATCGCCGCCGACAACGCGGATTCAGCCCGGGCATTGTTGGCCGAAGATGGCGAGATCAGCATCATGCTTACCGATGTCGTGATGCCGGGCGACAACGGTCGACAACTGTTCGATCAAGTCAAGGACAGCCGCCCTGATCTGGCCGTGCTGTTCATGACCGGCTATACGCGCAACGCGATTGTCCATAACGGGGTGCTGGACGCAGGCGTGCGTCTTATCAGCAAGCCCTTCACCATCGAGGAGCTGTCGCGCGAGCTGCACGCCGCGGTGATGGCGAGCACCGCATCCTGATAATCCGCATCGTTTTTCGTGTTTAGCTGAACATCCTCACGCGTGCATGACTCGCGGCTCACCATGGCCGCAAAATAATGCGTCCTATCACGGCTACGTAGGTGACGCATGAACATGAAAATGCCAGCAAGCCTGGGCTTGATCGGATTCATCATGGTGGCGAGCGTGAACATCGCCGTGGCACAAAACGGTGGCACGACCACGCATGAGGTATGCCGTCGGGTCAAGGTACAGGACAAGCCGAAAGACAAGCATCAGATCGCAGGGACGCTGGTGGGTGCGGCGGCAGGAGGCCTGCTCGGTAATCAGATCGGTGGCGGCAAGGGCAAGGTGCTGACCACCGCCGGCGGTGTTGTCGCCGGCGGTTATGCAGGGAAGAAGATCCAGGAAAACCACCAGGCCAATCATGCGACGTACCACTACGAAGAGCGCTGCTATCCAAGGCGCGATTGATGCGTGAACGTCCACGCGCGCAGCGGGTGAGTCACCTCGCCGCTTGCGTGGAAGCTGACATTGACGTCGTCATTCAGGGCAGCGGATGCCCACCCGTCACGCCATACACTTCGGCGGTGACGTAGCTGGATTCCTGCGAAGCAAGAAAGACATACACCGGTGCAAGTTCGGCCGGCTGTCCCGGACGTCCGAGCGGAACGCTCTTGCCGAATTCCTTCACTTTTTGCTGCGGCTGTCCACCCGAGGGTTGCAGCGGTGTCCAGATGGGACCGGGTGCCACGGCGTTGACCCGGATGCCGCGGTCGGCCAGTTGTTTGGCCAGCACCTTGGTGAAGCCAACAATGGCCGACTTGGTCGGCGCGTAATCGCCAAGTATGGGTGACTGGTCATAAGCCTGGATGGAGGCGGTATTGATGATCGTCGAGCCGGGCGGGAGATGCGGGATGGCTGCCTTGCAGATCCAGAACAGCGCATAGACGTTCGTCTTGAAGGTTGCGTCGAATTGTTCGGAGCTGATATCCAGGATGCTTTCCTGGTATGCCTGCTTGCCAGCGACATTCACCACGATATCCAGGCCGCTCATTTTCTCTGCGGCTGTATTCACCAGCTCTTTGCAGAAGGTTTCGTCCTTGACGTCGCCGGGCAGCGTATGCGCCTGCACGCCAGTTTGCCGGATGATCTGCAGCACTTCTTGCGCATCCTCTTCTTCCTGCGGCAGGTAATTGAGCGTCAGGTCGGCGCCTTCGCGCGCGAAGGCGATGGCGACCGCGCGTCCGATACCCGAGTCGCCGCCCGTGATCAACGCCTTGCGTCCTTTCAAGCGGCCAAAGCCGACGTAACTGTCTTCGCCATGATCGGGACGCGGCACCATCCTTTTGGCGAGGCCGGGTGCTTCTTGCGGCTGTTCCTCAAAGGGAGGACGCGGGTATTGCGTGGTGGGGTCGCGCATGGAGTATTGATTGGTTGCGCTCATGAGTTGCTCCGGAACAGAAGGTGACTGACCAAGGATCCAGCTCGAGATCTAGCTCGAGCCAGAGATCTAGGGATACGACGAGCGCCGTCTAAAACAAGTCTGCATCGTGGCGATGCCGCGTTGATCGATCGCATGCATTTTCTTCAAGCGGCGCGTGGCACGGTGCCGGTGTACCGACAAACCGAAGAGGTACCGGCCGTGAAACGATTCGCGCCCAAGGGTTCGTTTTCCCTGTTGGTTGCAGGAAGCATGGCATTGCTGAGCGTGCTCGCTATCGCGGGATGCCACGATCGAAACCCTACCGTGCAGCAGCCTTACGGTCCCACCGTGCCGTCCACCTCGCCCACTTCCACCACGCCGCGCCAGCCAGCATCGACGCAAAGCGTCATGAGTCCGTCAACGCCCTCGCCGGCCACATCCGCCTCCAGGCCATGAATGTCACGCGCAACAAATGCGTGGCCGTTGGACAAGAGTGGTGAGCAGCGATCTCGCGTTGTTGGCAACCCTGCATGGCGTTACCGCCGAACACTTTGTCGGCCTCAAGCTGGAGTCATCCTTGAGTGAATTGCTGCACGACGCCGCGCTCATCTGAAGAGCCGGTACGGGTATGGGCGGTATGAGCCCATCGTCTTTGCGACGGGAGACATGCGATGAAAAAGCGAGTGGTATTCAGTGCCATGGACATGGCCGGCGCAAGGGCGGCCATGGAGCGGGCGCGTGATGCCGGTGCTGCCGATGACGATATTTCCCTGATCGTCCGCTCTGACAAATCGGACATGGTGCCGGATGATCGCAAAGTCGTGGAAGGCGATTTTTATCCGGCGGCGGCAAAAGGCGCGGCGGGTGGCGCGGCGATCGGCCTGGTGGCCGGCTTGGTCGCGGTGGCGATTCCGCCGTTGGGTATCACCATTGCCGGTGCACTCGCCATGGCGGTAGGCGGAAGCGTGCTGGGTGCGTGGTCGACGGCGCTCGCCGGGGCGGCGGTGGAAGATCCGGTGCGTCGCCAATTCGAGGATGAAGTCGAAGCCGGGCGCATTCTCGTCGTTATCGATGCCGAGGAAGAAAGCATTCCTGCAGTGAAAACAGCTGTTGCAGCAAGCGGTGCAAGGCCGCTGCCGTTCGAAAGACCGACCGTCATCACGTAGGGCCTGTTTACCCTGCTGGCGTGGCTCGCTGGGAGCTGTTTGCGTGCCAGAAGCTTGTCAACGCGATCGCGTCAAAACCGAGACCGTGCATTCACTTTTCCAGCGATACGGTCAGCCAGAACAAGCGCCGCTTGAGGTAAGCGCGCTGGCGAGGAGGGTGGCACGCATCCGTTGCCATGGGTCAGATTTTTTCACCAAGTTTTGGGCTTTACGCAAAGCTGGCGCTTGTCGGCGTGCTGGTGTTGGTGGCCGGTGCCTGTCTTGCATGGCGCGGCATGGTGACAGCCCCGCATCGTTTGAATGAGCCGGTCAACCAGCCGATACCGTTCAGCCATAAACATCATGTGGGCGACGATGGACTGGATTGCCGTCTTTGCCACGCCAGTGTCGAGACCTCTGCGTTCGCCGGCATGCCTCCGATATCCACCTGCATGACCTGCCATTCCCAGTTGTTTACCGATGCTCCGATGCTCAAGCCATTGATGGATAGTTGGAAGAGCGGCGTGGCCCTGCATTGGAACCGGGTCTATCAGTTGCCGGATTTTGTGTATTTCAATCACAGCATCCACATCGCCAAAGGCATCGGCTGCGTGTCATGCCATGGCCGCATGGATCGCATGCCTTTGACGCGTCGCGTGAACTCGCTATCGATGTCTTGGTGCCTGGCTTGCCACCGCAACCCGCAGAAATACATTCGCCCGCGCGATCAAGTGTTCAATCTTGCCTGGCAGCCGACGGATCAGGCGCGCCTAGGGCCCGAACTGGTACGCGAGTATCACATCGACACCGGACGCATGACGGACTGTTCGCTATGTCACCGATGAAATTCGAACGCGCTGCTGCTTTGGCCCGGCGCCGACTGGGCGATGCCCAAGGGCCGCGTTTCTGGCGTGCCTTGGAGCAGCTGGCCGGCGATGCGGGTTTCAAGCATGAGGTCGAGCAGGCGTTGCCGTCTTTTTCGTCGTTCGCGTTGATGGATCGGCGACGATTCCTGCAATTGCTTGGCGCATCGCTCGCATTCGGCGGACTGGCAGCGTGCAGCGGGCCGCCTGCCGAACAGATCGTGCCGTGGGTGACGGAGCCAACGGACAACACTCCGGATATTCCCAAGTTTTATGCCACCACGCTGGCCTATGCGGGCGATGTGATGGGCGTGCTGGTCGAAAGCCACCTCGGACGGCCCACCAAGATCGAGGGCAATCCGTATCATCCGGCCAGTCTGGGTGCGACGGGTCCACTGCCACAGGCAGCCGTGCTGGAAGTATGGGATCCCGATCGTTCGCAGATTCCGCTGCATCACGGTGCCGCGTCTAGCTGGGAGGCTTTTGCCGCCGACGTTACCGCATGGCCTGCTTCGTTCGCGCACGATGCCAGTGGCTTGCACGTGTTGAGTGACCGTATCGTTTCACCGACGCTGCGCGCGCAGCGTGACCGATGGCTGGCGCGGTTCCCCGGGTCGCGCTGGTACGAATATGCACCGGTCGCGCCGGAGCATGCGGAGCAGGGCGCCGCATTGGCTTTCGGCAAGGCGGTGGCATCGCGTTATCACTTCGATCAGGCCGATGTCATCCTTTCGCTGGAGGCGGAGTTTCTCGATCTCATGCCTGGGCGCGTCGCCTACGCCCACGCGTTTGCGGAGCGTCGCAAGCCGGAACCTTCAGCGGATGGAATGAATCGCCTGTATGTCGTGGAAGCGACACCGTCGCTGACCGGCACGATGGCCGATCATCGTTGGGTGTTGCCAGCGTCGGCCATCGCGCTGTTTGCACTGGAATTGGCGCATGCGCTCGACATCGATACCGGAACGTCCCCCGTCGCTTCCAGCGGTATCTCATCGAAGCGGCTGCAGGCGTTGTGCTCCGACTTGCTCGCCCATCGCGGACGCAGCCTGATCCTGGCGGGTGAATCACAACCGCCGGAAGTGCACGCATGCGTGCATCTGCTCAACGAAAGATTGGGTAACGTCGGCCATACCGTCGATTACCTCGAACTTCCGGACGATCCGGGCAGGCGGCATTCGCTCGGCGAATTGGCTGCAGCAATACGCGCAGGGCAGGTGAAGCAACTGATCGTGCTCGACTGCAATGCCGCGTATTTCGCTCCTGCGGATCTCGATATTCCCGCTCTGCTGCAGCAGGTTCCAAAGCTTGTGCATTGGGGATTGTATGTCGACGAAACCGCGCATCTGGCCGAATGGCATGTGCCGGCGAGCCACGTGTTGGAGAGCTGGTCGGATGCGCAGACACATGCAGGGGTTGCAAGCATCGTGCAGCCACTTATCGAGCCGCTGTATCAAGGCCGCTCGGTGCACGCGTTCCTCGCGCTGTTGATGGGAGACGAGGTACAGGAGGGCCTGGCAATCGTGCAGGCATTCTGGCGCTCACAGCATCCATCCCCATCGTGGCCTGACAGCGTGCGTGCCGGTTTGATTCCGGGCATCCACGCGAATACTGCCGAAGTCACGGCCCGTCCCGATACGCTGAGTGGCTGGTCGCCGGCGCCGCCATCGGCGACTGCCTTGGAGCTGGTGTTCCGACCCGATCCCACGGTATGGGATGGGCGCTATGCGAATAACGGCTGGCTGCAGGAGCTTTCCAAACCGCATTCGCAACTCACCTGGAGCAATGCGGCCTTGGTCAGTCCGCAGCTCGCGCGCGAATATGATCTTTCCAACGGTGATGTGGTGGTGTTGCGCTATGCGGGCGGGCAGGTAGAAGCGCCGGTGTGGATCACGCCAGGGCAAGCGCCGCATACCGTGACCGCGCATCTCGGTTACGGAAGACAGCACGCCGGTCGCGTCGGTGACGATCTGGGGTTCAACGCGTATCTCCTGCGCACGTCAGAGCGGCCATGGTTTGCCGAAGGGCTCAGCCTGCAGAAGACAGGACGTTCGGTAAAGCTGGCCAGCACGCAGGAACATTTCGAGATGGAAGGGCGCGACCTGGTGCGCAGCGTCACGCTGGCCGAACTCGCCGGCGATCCGCACGCGGCGGATGAAGGCGACAAGACCCCCGTCACGCTTTATCCGGCGGCTACGCCCGGCGAATACGCGTGGGGCATGACAGTCGATCTCAATGCATGCATCGGCTGCAAAGGCTGCACCATCGCCTGCCAGGCCGAGAACAACATTCCGGTGGTGGGTGTCGACCAGGTATTGCGCGAGCGCGAAATGCATTGGATACGCGTGGATCGCTACTACACCGGTTCGGCGGAAAACCCGGTCACCTATCATCAACCGGTTCCATGCATGCAATGCGAGCATGCGCCTTGCGAGCTGGTATGCCCGGTCGGTGCCACCGTGCACGACGAAGAGGGGCTGAATCTACAGGTCTATAACCGCTGCATCGGCACGCGCTGGTGTTCGAACAATTGCCCTTACAAAGTGCGGCGCTTCAACTTCCTGCAATTCAGCGACCTCACTACCGAGACGCTCAAGGCGCAGCGCAATCCGGATGTGACGGTGCGCAATCGAGGGGTGATGGAGAAATGCACCTATTGCATCCAGCGCATCGAGACGGCGCATATCGCTGCGGACCGCGAACAGCGGCGCATCAAGGATGGCGAGATCGTTACCGCATGCCAGGCAGCGTGCCCTACGCAGGCGATCACGTTCGGCGATATCAGCGATACGAACAGTGCGGTGAGCCGCGCGAAAGCGTCACCGCGCAACTACCAGCTGCTGGAAGAGCTCAATACGCGTCCGCGCACCAGCTATCTCGCGCATGTGCGTAACCCGCATCCCGGTCTGGAGGACGACACATGACAGAGCATGCGTCGAATGCGGACGAACGGGTGATGACCCGGGCCCACACCTACGCCTCGCTGTCGGAAAAAATCGGTGAACTGGCGCTGCAGCCCAACGGTGCGCTGTGGATGGTGGCTTTTGCGTGTTCGCTGCTGCTTACCTTGTTGTTTGTGGTGGGTGTCGGCGAATTGCTGGCGCGCGGCGTCGGCATCTGGGGTATCGATATTCCGGTGGCCTGGGGTTTCGCACTGATCAATTATGTATGGTGGATCGCGATCGGCATGGCCGGCACCTTCATTTCCGGCGCGTTGTACCTGACGCGGCAGGATTGGCGTTCCTCGCTCAACCGCTACGCCGAAGCAATGACGGTATTCGCGGTGTCGGTGTCCGGCCTGTTCCCGATTTTCCATCTCGGGCGGCCGTGGTTTTTCTACTGGGTGTCGTTCTATCCCAATCGCATGGGGTTGTGGCCGCAATGGCGCAGTTCACTGGTGTGGGATTTTCTCGCCATCATTGCGTATCTGCTGGTGTCGGTCATGTTCTGGTATGTAGGGCTGCTGCCGGATCTGGGCAGCCTGCGCGACCAGGCGCGCACGCGCGGCAAGCGGCTGTTCTACGGGCTGCTTGCGCTCGGGTGGCGGGGTGAAGCGCGGCATTGGAAGCGATTCGAAACCCTGAACGTGCTGCTGGCGGGATTGGCCGTGCCGCTGGTGTTTTCCGTGCACAGCATGGTGGCGCTGGATTTCTCGGAGGGCACGTTGCCGGGCTGGCATTCGACCCTGTTTCCGCCGTTCTTTGTGGCCGGTGCGTTCTTCTCGGGTTTCGGCATGGCGCTGGTACTTGGCATTCCGCTGCGCCACTGGCTCGGCTTGAAAGACATCATCACGCTGAAGCACCTGGATAACCTGGCGAAGATGATGCTCGCCGCAGGGTTGTTCGTGGGCTACAACTACGCCGTTGAATTCTTCATGGCGTTCTACAGCGGCGATCCTTACGAGATCGCCGAGGCTAAGGACAGGCTGGTGGGCTCGTACGCCTGGGTGTTCTGGACGGTTATTTTCTGCAATGTCGTCGTGAACCAGTTGCTATGGTCGCCGCGTATCCGGCGTCGCCCCATCGCGTTGTTCGTGATCGGCTTGCTGGTGCTGATCGGCATGTGGTTCGAACGTTTCATGCTGATCATCAACAGTCTTTTCCGTCCCTACCTGCCATCAAGCTGGGGCATGTTCTATCCCACCGTATGGGATTTGATTTTCCTGTTCGGTTCCGTCGGCTTGTTCCTGTTGATGTTCACGCTGTTCGTGCGATGGCTGCCGGTGGTCGCGACATTCGAAATGCGCAAGCTGGTGCACAAGCTGCAGGAGTCCGGCTGATGGCGCATGAAGCGAAGCGTTACGGCTACATGGCGTTTTTCGAATCGCCGGATACCCTGGTCGGTGCCGTGCGGGCGCTGCGCAAGGGCGGCTATAAAGATCTTGAAGCCTATACGCCGTTCCCGATCGAGGGCCTGGACGAGGCCTTGCAGATCGGTAGCAGCGCCGTGCCGTTGGCGACATTCGCAGGCGGTGCGTTCGGCGGCGTCGGCATGTTGGTGATGCAGTACATCTCGGCGGTCATTCACTACCCCATCCGCGTGGGCGGGCGTCCTTTTGCAAGCTGGCCGGCTTTTATTCCGGCGGCACTGGAAATGACGTTTCTGTTCGCCGCATTGGGGGGTGTGCTGGCCATGTTGATCGGCAACCGCTTGCCGACGTTCTATCACCCCGTGTTCCATGTCGATCGTTTCGAGCGGGCCAGCCAGGATGAGTTCGTGCTGGTCGTGCGTTCGGAAGCGATGGGGCGCGACAAGGATCCGCTGCTGATCTTGCTGCAGAGCCTGCATGCGATGCAGGTGGATGTGGTGCCGCTATGAACGTCGATCGCTGCCTGCAGAGCAGGTGTCTGCGGTGTCCGAAGGGCATCGGGCGCCGCATACGCGCCTGCTTCGTATGGCTTTGCATCGTTTGCCTGCTCAGCAGTTGCGAGCGCGCCATGCACGACATGTATGTGCAGCCGAAATACAAACCGGGTGACCCGAGTCCTTTGTTCTCCAATGACAGCGCGTCGCGGCCACCGCCGGAGGGCAGTATTCCCGCTGCGCAAGGCGAACTTGCCGGGCCATCCAGCGGGCGGCTCGGGCGCACTGCCGCGCCCCTGACGGCTACCCCCTCGGGCGGCAATCCCTATCCGATGACCCTGGCGCTGCTGCAGCGTGGGCGCAATCGGTACGACATTTATTGTGCGGCGTGCCACGGGCTGGCCGGCGCAGGCAATGGCATGGTCGTGCAGCGTGGATTTCCCAAGCCCTTGCCTTACACCCGCGCGCGCTTGCTGCACGCCTCGGATGCGGATCTGGAGCGATCCATCCGAGAAGGGTATGGGGTGATGTATCCGTTTGCGGATCGCGTCAATGAGCACGACAGCTGGGCGATCGTGGCCTACCTTCGTGCGCTTCAACTCAGCCAGCGCGCGCCTGTGGATCAGCTGACGCCGCAAGATCTGAAGGCGCTCGGCGTGGCGGGAGCAAAAACGCCATGATGCGTCGCCGGGGCTCTCCGTTGCTGGGTTCAGCCGTGGCAATCGCGCTGTTGCTGGCAGGTTTTTGCTTCGCCATCGGTCATCTGCATCATGCCTTGTTGGTGTATCTCGCCAGCTGGCTTTTTCTGCTTGGCGTGGTGGTCGGCAGCATGACCCTGCTGCTGATTCACACGCTAACGGGGGGTGACTGGGGATGGCGTCTCGGTCCTGCCCTGAGCGTGGCGACGCGCTTGTTTCCTTATGCCGCCATCGCCGTGCTGCCGCTGCTTGTGGGCATGCACCTACTGTTTCCCTGGCTGCATTCCGGCGCATCGATCGATGATCCGTATCTGCCACAGCAGCGCTGGTATCTCAATGCACCGGGTCTGGTCATTCGTACCGTGGTCGTGTTCGCCATCTGGGCCTGGTATGCCTACCGTCTTGTGCGAGGTATGAATGACAACGCGCAGCCGGTCAGTCAGCGTTTTGCGGCGGGCGGTCTGGTAGTCATGCTGCTTACCGTATCTGTCGCGGCGATTGATTGGGTGATGTCGTTGGTGCCGCGCTGGCATTCGACGGATATCGCATTGCTGCTGTTTACCAGTCAGCTTTTGCTTGCACTCGCGCTGGCGGTGCTCATGTATCTGGCAGGCGATGCTTCGGCGAAGACGGTGCCGGCACGTAGCCTGCGTGATTTCGGCAGCCTCATGTTGGTGCTGGTGCTGGGCTGGGGGTATGTCAGTTTTATCGATTACCTGACCGCCTGGATCGCCGATTTGCCGGCGGAAACCGCCTGGTATGCGCCGCGTCTTCTCACCGGTTGGCGATGGTGGGGCGTGGGTGTCGCGTTTCTTGGACTTGGCATCCCGTTTTTCTCGCTGTTGATGGGCAGGGTGAAGACATCGCGGCGCGCACTCTGCGTGATCGCCGTGATCAGCCTGTTCGCGCAATGGATCGACCTGATCTGGCTGGTATTGCCCAGTGCGGTGGTTCGAGGCGTGAGCCTGAGATGGACCGATCCATTGATCTGCATCGGCCTGCTTGGATTCTGCGCGGTGCGTTACCGCGGGTTGCTGCACCAGACGGAGGGGATGCGATGACCACCGGACACGAGCCTGATCGCATCGATGCACCGGTGCTGCACAAGCTGGGTGTGATCTTCGTGCTGGCACTGGTGTTGATTTTGAGCCTGATGTACTGGCTATGGATGCATGTGCAGGCGCCTACGCTCAGTGCGACGCCGCAACGCATTCCGCCTCCGCCGCAGTTGCAGGTCATCGCCCCTCCCGACCGCATCAGGCAGTACCGCCTGCAGACGCAACGCTTGGAATCGTACGGATGGGTGGATGCTGGCCATCGTGTGGCGCACATTCCTATCGAACGTGCGATGGCGTTGCTGGTATCGAAGGGTGGCGCAGGCCCATCCGACCATCGAGAGAGGAGTGGATCGCCATGAGCGTGCTGCAGCGCGTGCTGCTTTTGTTTCTCGTCTGCACGGCGTGTGCAAGCGCTGCCACTGCGCCGCCACCGCCACGCAACCTCACTTCCCAGGTGGGATTCGATCAGAAGCTTGCCGCTCCGCTGCCGTTGGCTGCGAAGTTCATCGATGCCAGTGGCGAAGTGGCCAGCCTGGGGCATTGGATGGACCAGCGGCCCACGTTATTGATGCTCGGCTATTTTCGTTGCCCGAACCTGTGTGATGTGGCGGAACAAGGTCTGGCGCATGCGGTTGCCTTGTCGGGCCTGCGACCCGGCAAAGACATGAGCGTGATATTCGTCAGCATCGATGCGCGCGACACGCCTGCCGGTGCTGCTGACAAGCAGCGCATGGTGGCGCACATGCAGAAGGGTGCCGACGTGGCGGCGTGGCATTTCCTGGTCGGCAGTCCTGCTTCCATCCATGCGCTCGCGCAGGCGATCGGCTATCGCTATGTCTACGATCCGAAGCTCGATCAGTTTGCGCACCCGGCCGGGCTGGTGATCACCACGGCGGACGGCAAAGTGAATCAGTATCTGATGGGCGTGAACTATGTGCCCAAGACCTTGCAGCTTGCGGTGGTCGCGGCTTCTCACCACAGCCTGGGCAACATCGTCGATCAGCTGGTGCTGTTGTGCTGTGGCTACGATCCGGCAACGGGGCGCTACACGGTGACGATCAATCGCATCATGCAGGGACTTGGCTTCGGTTTCGTCGCCATCTTGCTGTTGCTGTTCGTGTTGCTGAAGCGGCGGCGGCCGGGGGCGGCGCCATGACACCGCTGCATCCGGAAGCGTCGAACTTCGCCGTGCCGATCGACCGCATGTTCGACGCAATGCTCGCGTTATGCGGCGCCGTAGCAGTGGGCGTTTTCGTGGTGATGATCTGGTTCTGTGTGAAGTATCGGCGCGGAAGTCCCGCCAATCGCGAAGGGCGGCAGAGCCAGAACCTTGCGGTGGAGTTGTCCTGGACGATCATTCCGTTTCTGCTCTTTTGCGGCATATTTGGCTGGAGCATCAATCTATGGACGATGCTGCGTACGCCACCAGCAGATGCGGTGCCGATCTATGTCATAGCGAAACAGTGGATGTGGAAAGTGCAGCACACGAATGGACGCAGGGAGATCGACAACCTGCACGTGCCATTGGGGAAGCCGGTGCGCCTGATCATGACCTCGCAGGATGTCATCCACAGCTTTTACGTGCCGGCCTTCCGGGTGAAGCAGGATGTGGTGCCGGGACGCTATACCGCGCTGTGGTTTACCGCCACGCGCCTGGGTGATTATCCGTTGCTGTGTTCGGAGTATTGCGGCACCAACCATGCGGCCATGATCGGCACGGTGGAGGTAGTGACACCCGCCGCCTATCAGAAGTGGTTGAACGCGAGCACGGCCATACCGCCGGCGGAACAGGGGCGGCATCTGTTCGTGCAATTTGGATGCAGCGGTTGCCACGATCCGCATTCGGGTATCCACGCGCCGGACCTGCATGGTCTGTACGGGCGGCAGGTCACGCTTTCCGATGGTTCCACCGTTACCGCCAACGATCGCTATCTGCATGATTCCATCGTGCTGCCGGCGATCCAGGTCGTACAGGGCTACGCGCCGATCATGCCCGTGTATCAGTCGCGCATCGATGAGGAAGACATCCTCTCCCTGATCGCCTACATCAAGTCGTTGCCCCCGCAGTCCGAGGCTTCGCCAACGGGAGGTGCCCATGAACAGCATTAATGCGACGGCCGACGCGATGGACACCGGCTACCTGGTCGAGGGTGGCCGCACACTCAGGTCATGGCTGTTTACGCATGACCACAAGCGCATCGGTTTGCTTTATGCCATCGCCATCACGTTTTTCTTTTTTCTTGGTGCGGTAGGCGCCACGATGATCCGGCTGGAACTGATCTTTCCGGACGGCAGGCTGATGTCCGCCGAAACGTACAACAAGACCTTCACCTTTCATGGCGTGGTGATGGTGTGGTTTTTCCTGATTCCGTCGATTCCCTCCACGCTGGGGAATTTTCTGGTACCGCTGATGATCGGCGCGCGCGATGTGGCGTTTCCGCGCCTGAATCTTTTCAGCTGGTATCTGTATATGGCGGGCGGCCTGTTCACCGTGGCAGCGCTGCTGCTTGGCGGCGTGGATACCGGCTGGACGTTCTATACGCCGTTCTCGACGATGTTTTCCAATTCCAACGTAATCCTGGTGGTAATAGGCGTGTTTGTCGTGGGGTTTTCTTCCATCCTTACCGGGCTCAACATGATCGTGACCGTCCACACCATGCGCGCTCCCGGCATGGAGTGGTATCGGCTGCCGCTGTTTGTGTGGGCGATGTATGCCACCAGCATCGTGATGATGCTGGCGACGCCGGTGCTGGCGATGACCTTGTCGCTGATCGGGCTGGAGCGTGTGGCGGGTGTCGGTATTTTCGATCCGGCGCTGGGCGGCGATCCGATTCTCTTCCAGCATTTTTTCTGGTTTTATTCGCATCCCGCGGTATACATCATGATCCTGCCGGCGATGGGTGTGGTCAGCGAACTGATCTGTTGCGGTGTGCGCAGGAAGATCTTCGGCTACCAGTTCATGGCATGGTCGATGTTCGCCATCACCTTTATCGGCTTTCTGGTGTGGGGCCACCACATGTTCGTGGCCGGGCAATCGATGTATGCAGGCATTGTGTTTTCCATCCTCAGTTTCGTGGTGGCGGTGCCTTCGGCGATCAAGGTGTTCAACTGGCTTGCTACCTTGCATAAGGGCACGATCGATTTTCATGCGCCGATGATTTATGCACTGGGCTTCATCGGCCTGTTCACCCTGGGCGGCTTGACCGGGCTGTTTCTCGCCGCGGTGGCGTTGGATGTCAATCTCACCGATACCTATTTCGTGGTGGCGCATTTCCATTACATCATGGTGGGTGGATCGGTCATGGCCTACCTGGGCGGCATCCATTTCTGGTGGCCGAAAATCACCGGACGTCTTTATTCGGAGCGCATGGCGAAAGCCGCCGCCATCCTGATGTTCGTCGGCTTCAATCTGACCTTCTTCCCGCAATACATATTGGGCTATCTGGGCATGCCGCGGCGTTATCATCAATATCTGCCGCGGTTTCAGGATTTGAACATTCTCTCGTCGGTGGGCGCGGCGATTCTTGCCGTGTCTTACCTCATGCCTTTGTTCTATTTCGCCCGTTCGCTTTATAGCGGCGAAGTGGCCGGGCCGAATCCCTGGCGTGCGACCGGGCTGGAGTGGACCACCTCTTCACCGCCACCGGAACACAATTTCCTGGTGACACCGGTGGTGACCGAAGGGCCTTACGAGTACCGCGACTGATGAATGCCTCCGTGCAACGACAGGCGGTGCAGCTGCAGTTCGACGATGCACCTCAGCAGAAGGAGGCTGCGGTGCTGGGCATGTGGGCCTTCATTGCGACGGAGGTGTTGTTTTTCGGCGTGCTGTTCGCCGCGTACGTGGTCTGCCGCTGGAGTTTTCCGTTGCCTTTCGTCGAAGGAAGCGCGCATATCGATTTTGCGATGGGCACGGCGGAAACGGCTGTTCTGCTGACAAGTAGTTGCCTGGTTGCGCTGGCTTCCCGCGAAATTCAATTGGGACACGCACGCCTCAGCGCCGTCCTGCTTGCTGCAACGGCCGCGTTGGGGTTGGTGTTTCTGGCGCTGCACGGTTCGGAATATCACGACGAATACACGGAAGGGCTGATCCCCGGCATCCGCTATCTTCAGCATGGACCGGATGCGGCACAAATGGAGCTGTTTTTTGCGCTCTACTATGTCATCACCGGTTTTCACAGCCTGCATGTGCTCATCGGCGTGGTGCTGCTGCTGATCATGGCGGTGCGAACCTGGCGAGGCTCGTTTTCGCCGACGTACTACACCCCCATAGAAATAACCGGTTTGTATTGGGGCCTGGTCGATGTCGTGTGGATCTTTGCCTACACGGCGCTTTATCTGGTGGGGAGTGCGGGATGATGAATCAGGACATCCCCTCGTTGCGCAGTCACCTGCTGACGTGGGTGGCCTTGTTGATGTTGCTTGCGGCATCTGCGGGGCTGTCGCGCTTGCCGTTGGGATGGTGGGGCCTGGTCGTCACGGCGATGCTTGCTGTTGCGCAGGCAACGCTGGTGCTCACGCTGTTCATGCGCCTGAAGTACGGAACGCCGGTGCTAAGAATGATTGCTTTGCTGAGCTTCGCCTGGCCGCTACTGATGGTGGTGTTGACGTTGGGCGATTATCTGACGCGCTCGTTGCTGCATGCGCCTTTCTAGGCCCACGATCTATCAAGCCGGTTGCGGAGACGGGAAGAGGGCGCCATGCGTGATCTGATCGGGTTGCGGGAAGCCGGCTCGGCGTGCTCATCCGCATCTTTTAAAATGTCTCGCTCCTATATCATTGCGCGATGACACTCATCGACGATCTTTCTTCCGACCGTGGATGATCAAGTGCATTCGCTGTTTCACTACCTCATGGAGGTTCGCTAAATGGATACCGCTCCTCAAGCGCCGCTCATTCTGATAACAGGGGGAGGCCGGGGCATCGGTGCGGCGACAGCACGCCTTGCCGCGGCACAAGGTTACGACGTGGCGATAAGCTTTGTTTCCAACGAATCGGCTGCGCTTGCGGTGGCAGCGGATGTCGAAGCTGCTGGGCGCCGGGCGTTGCCTGTGCGCGCAGATAGCGCGGATCCAGAACAGGTCGCAGAGCTATTCGCCGCGATCGACCGAACGTTCGGCCGGATCGATGTGTTGGTGAACAACGCGGCGATCATTGCGCAGCAGTCCCGGCTGGAGGATCTTGGGTTTGAGCGAATCCGGCGCATTTTCGCGGTCAATGCGATCGGCCCTATCCTCTGCGCACAGCAAGCGGCGAAGCGGATGTCATATCGTCACAACGGGCGTGGCGGTGTCGTCATCAACATCTCTTCAGCCGCCGCCCGTCTCGGCAGTCCGAATGAATATGTCGACTACGCCGCATCAAAGGGCGCCGTCGAAACATTCACTACCGGCTTTGCCAAAGAAGTCGCGCGGGAGGGGATACGCGTCAACTGCATTCGCGCCGGGCACATCTACACGGACATGCATGCCAGCGGTGGAGAGCCGGGACGGGTGGATCGCGTCAAGGATTCGATTCCCTTGGGCCGGGGCGGTCAGCCGGAAGAGGTTGCGCGGGCGATCCTATGGCTGGCAAGCGCCGAGGCTTCTTTCATCACCGGCACCTTCCTCGATGTCACGGGTGGCAAGTGAGCAGCCGGATCGAGCGGCAGTTTTCGCGCTTGGGCCGGCGCATCGCGGCGGATAATCGGCGCGTGTCGCTGCCACCCTCCGGGCGATCCGCTTGATAAGCCCTGAGCCTGGTTGCTGCCGCTATTCCAATCCCTTGGAAGGAACAAAGATGGAGACCGGATCGCTGGCCGGAAACGTTTCTTCCAGGCCGTGATCGTGGTTGTCGCTCTCGTGTTGTTTGCGGCGTTCGCGCAGCTCCTGGCTTTCCCGCTGCGTGCGCCCTCTATCGGCGGGATGCGGTGAGTCTTTGCGGTCGTGCGATGTCATGCGGATCACCTCGATGATGACGAGGCGATGCTCCCACCCTGCCCGTGATGCGCGAATCGAAACCATGTAAACAATTACCGGTACAGCCCGGACGCTGGGATCGATCGGCGATATTTCTTGAACGAACGTGGTACGTAACGCGCGTGTCGCGGACAGACGGTCGCGGTGTTGGCTGCCAGTCATCAGCATGAGCGAGGCATGAGCGAAAACCCCGCAAATGTTCACGCCAGGCCACGCCGGCGCGGAGCAAAGTGGGGGGCAAGCTTCCGTGCAGGAGGGTCGAACCGTGGAAGAACGCGATATCACTCGTCCGCCTTACAACTCCGGCTATTCCGAGCCGCGTCCGGAGACTGCCAAAAAGCATCAAAAAAAGCCGGATGCGAATTCGCCGCATGAACCGCAGAATGTGCCGGATAAAAAGCCTTATCCCTCGTCGGGTTGAATCATGCAGATCGAAAGTTTCCTGTTCGAACCGAATGGGTGGATACCGAACAATCCACGCTTTCCGGTCGTGCTCTACAGGAACGTGCTTGCCGGTTTGCAACGCATCGGCGCCAGGGACCTGGAGGATCTGTTTCGCAGCCACAACTGGCAACCGCGGTGGCGCGATGGCGTCTACGGTTATCACCACTATCACACCACGGCGCATGAAACGCTGGGCTTTGTCGGTGGCTCCGCGCGGCTGATGCTTGGTGGCCCGCACGGTAAGGAAGTGGACGTGACGGAAGGCGATGTCCTGGTGTTTCCCGCCGGCGTGGGACATTGCAGCATGAGAACCGACAGAAAGTTTCTCGCGATAGGTGCGTATCCACCGGACCAGGAGTGGGATATGTGCAAGACTGCTGCGGACGCGGCAGCGCTCGAACGCATCAAGCATGTGCCGCTGCCGGAGTCGGATCCGGTGGAGGGCAGCGGGGGCATTCTGCTGGATCTCTGGCGTTAGTCGCGCACGTCACGCGAAGGCGTTGCGGAGAGAGTGGGTGGGCGAACAGGCGCTAGGGTTCGAGCTCAATCCATTCCAGGCTGATGCCGAGCTTGCGCGCTTCATCGCTGGCGATGCTTTCCACGCGCTGGGTCGCTGAAGCATCGTCCGGTACATCCAACTGGATGGAGTGCAGATGGGACACCGCTTCGGCGGGTGCATCACTCTCTTCTTCGAGTTGCGGTAGATCCGCCATTTGCTGCAGGTGCTCGACACCTTCCACGTCGCGCAATGCGGTCATCAATGTGTCTGCATCATCCTGATACCCGACCAGGCGCAAGATCAGGCTGGGCATGACGGCTTCCTCCCCTCATGGACGAATCCGGTACCACGTGAATCAAAACGGCAGAGACGCGAAGATGCCGTGAATATGCAGTGATCGGAGGGTGCGCGCGTGAACCTGCTGTGCGGAGAGGCCTCGGTTTGCTTTGCCTACCGTGGCGGCGATTAGCATCGTGCTTCTTTATCGGCCAGATTCATAGCGAAGGCGGCGGATGGAGTTTGTGGGGTGTGCTAGGGAGTTGTCTATGGACAGGCGCATCCTGCGCTGGATAGGCGTGAACAGACCTTTGTTGCGCAGGCCACATCGACGATGCCATGCAGATCACCTCGATGAAGCAGGACGGGGCGGCAACGTGCCGGATGGACGAGCCGTGATGCGAGTGCCTGTGCGGTCGCTTAGCCGTGTTGGGCGTTGTGCTGGGCGTTTGCTTTCCCGACGTTCTTCGGGTGTGGCGCTGCTTTCTTCTTGCTTTTATTGGAAACGCCGCCGCGGCGCTGCAGATCGTAATCCCTGGAAGCTGTGCGCTCTTGTTCCATGAGTTCGCTTTTTCGATTGCGCATGGCGATGGTGGCGTTGCGGATGCTCATGATGCTTCTTCAAAATCTTCAGGTTGATACGGTGCAGGTTCGCAAAGACGGCTTGAAAAGAAAGCGCAGGGCTCGTCAATGGGCTTCTTCACACAAAACCCTTCAGCGAAAAGACGTGCTTGGCCGATGCCCTGGGGCATGCAGCGCAAAGATGGCCGGCCGATGTGTCAAGCCGATGAAAAATACTTTGCACGATGTTTTTCAATTGCCCCGTGATCGGGCACGGCGGAGGTGGGGGCAATGTGCTGCATGACTGTGCCTGCATCAATCACAGACACGTGTTTGACTCGCCACCGGGAAGGCGAAGTCATTCGCGCATGCATTCGCGGCGTGTCAATGCGTCAACGACGGGGCAGCGACTGTTCGCATGGTCCCAGGTGCGACACACCAGCCTCCACGTGGTGTGTCGCGGGCAAGGATCATACGCGCGCGAACGATCTAGCCGATGCCTTCGGCCTTCAGCAGCTCATCGTTCTGCTGGCGAAGTACATGCAGTGCGGCATGCAGCCCTTCCACTTGGGTCGAGTTCAACGGCCATTGATACGCCCCGGCCGGGGCGCCCATCGTTTTCGCTCGGTGGAAGGCTTCGCTGTTGCTCAACAATTTTTGGATAACGTGAATTGCCAAAGCCATTTCAGCGATCTTCGTGAGGCGCGCTTGGCGTTCCGCACGTTCCGGATCCTTGCAGCCTCGTCGAGGCGGAGGGCCAAGCGGCCCGAAGGGTTTTGGCAGGCGTGCGCGTGCCGTATGATCCGTGGTAGCCACGATCAACTCCTTGTCAGTTGGTTTTGGTCAGCGGGTCGTATGGGGCGCAATCCCATGCGATCCGCGCTTTCACTGCATAGCTGCAATGGTCACCCACGTAGCCCAACAAGCGACAGCGTGGGTGACCACCCGAGAGTATCGAAGCGCAATAAATGTGTCTGTAGGGGATTTCTGATTTTTGGGGTTGGGTGCCGTAATCAGGATGTGTCGCACATCAAGGCATTGGCTGATGGCGATACGAACGACGTGAGCAATATCGAATCTGAAACTCGCGCCGAGCATACAAAAGCGCACCAGAACAACGGCGATTTTCAACGCTGGGGCAGGCGCTCCAACCAACCCCTCAAGCCGCCGGAATCAGGGCCTGCTCCGCTGCCACAACAAGGTTCTTAACGATGGATTTGTCCAAAGCAAATGCTCGCCCCCTGTCGCAAATGATCGGCGAGGATACGGAGGAAACTGAACTGTTCAAGCGAGCTGCCGATGAGGCGCTTGCTTACTTGAGGTCGTTCAAGTGGTGCAAAAGCATTCTCGAAACGTACTTCTGTTTTGGTGTGGGGAGCGTGGTCGAGGTTTTTCTATTCCGAATAGACCGCTTAACTTCAGATGGGAAGACTATTGACGAGTGGCTGTGGGTGGTTGTTGGCGATGTTCCATCTGCATATCTCGTTACGGATGATGCGGTGACCCCTGGCGATGCGTTGCAGGCTTACTGCGACGTGATGCGAGAATGGGTGGCTGCTGTACTCTCAAAAGAAGATCTTGGAGATGTATACCCAGTGCCTGTTGATCCTACGGAAGAAAACGCCTCGCATCTTTCAACCCGAATTGATTTCCTCGTTAACGAGGTAATTCCCCTTGTTATCTAGGTTTAACAGCCTCGACCTGCTTACTTTGCCACGAATCCGAACCAGGCTTGCGAAGAAAGATCTAATACAACAATCCCGTGGATGAAGAGCTTGTTTCCAATTACCCCATCATAAGTCGGATCTAGAAGGCCCCTCTCTTTTCCGTCCATGGTAAACACGCCAGCCCTTGGAAATTTCATCTTGCCGATCACAAGCGGCGACTTTGTTTCAGCGCCATCCAGCGTGATCGTCTTCCCCCAGGAGGGAATTCGCAGCTTGTAAGGAGCATGTGATCTGGTACTCAAACCAGTTAGCAATAGCCAGTCAGATGCATCCACAACCATCTCCATTCGACTTGTACCGGTGTCAAATAGCATTCTTTGCGAGGAGAACGTTGCGGAGCTTGCGGGAAGAAGAAACCTTCCTTGGCTGATCGAGCCGTGCACTCCAGGGACGTTATCAAGTATTGATGGAGCACTTTCGGCCGTGAAGATGCATAGCTTCGAAGCCGGGTAGTCGATCACCACAACGTGACCGATAAGCTCATCCAAGCCGAGTGTTCCGACGACTGAGTCAGCACTCATTTCCGGGTTAGCTAAAACACGCGGCTTCGAAAGTGTGATGTTAGCTATGCTCAAACTGGATGGGAAATAGAACCTTTGACCCGGTTTTGCCCATTTTTCTTCGATGGCGAGCTTGCCGTAGGTTTCTGTAGTCTCCGCGCCAGTGTCCAACTGCATCTTTACCGCTTTACCGTTGATACGAGCGGGCAAGATGATGCCCCCGTCTCCAGGACCTCCACCTTCCCAATCGAACGCAGTACATGCAGGACTGCCGGACATGGCGCGATTGACTCCTTTGTAGGAAGGAGAATCTGCTTGTACAAGTGGAGTTGCTGTAAGTAGCGCCAGGAAGGCAAAGGCTGCGGTCAGACGATTCATTGTTACATCCTTGAGGCAATGCTGACCGGGTCAGATTCTAGCTTGATCAATCGCAATCCAAGTATCGAAAGTCACGCTTCGAAGCGAGGCCCGCTTTAGGGCGAGGGTACATGCTGGTATCACAACATGGTTCCGCTTGGCAGCCTGACATCGGTAAAGTAAGCGCGCTGCTATTCGCAAAGTATTATCGTCTGGATCAATAAGCCACCAAGCCTGTAAGCATAAGAATCAGGTCTTGTCATAAGGTGATCCGACCCTGACGTTGATCTGCGGACACCTCAACACCGGCGTCGATCAAGTCGTTACAGACGGCGTGCCTACTCGCTGGCGACCGGGGGTGTGCGCCGTTTGCGTATGGCATCGGCGTGGACCGGCAATTCGCAAAATCGATCGCTTATCTCTCGCGTATCTCATCTGCTTGGTGAGATCGTTTCAGGCCCGACGGGAGGCGTGCCAATCGCTGCAAGCCTGTACGCAGTGTGACTTCCGGCACTCCCGCCTGCGTGCGCTGCGGGGCAGTGTCTGGAGGATCAATGTATGCCGCGATCTCCGGCTCACCCGTCCATCCGCAGGCCGTGTCTTCCTGGTAACGAGACATGTCTTTCCGATGAAGCGTTCCGTCAGGGTTTTCGCGACTGTCTTCGCATTGTTTGCCTTACGTGGAAGCTTTGCACTACGTCGTTGATTCACCTGCGTACCACCGTTTCGCTGCAGCGAAGCAAAAACCCATCTGGAGTCCAAATGAAAACTACTGTGCTTGCGACCGCCCTGCTGGTTGCCTTATCAGGCATGACGCCGTTGATCGCGCATGCCGCCCCTGTTGATACCGCCACGGTTCCGCAAGACCAGTCCCGCAGCGACAATGTGCCGCCGCCGCAGAACATTCCGTATCCGGGCACCATGAAGGTCAATGTCAATGCCACCGACATTGACCATCGGATCTTCAGCGTGCACGAGAGCATTCCGGTCAAGCCTGGCCCGATGTACTTGTTGTATCCGCAGTGGATTCCCGGTGACCACGAACCCAGCGGCCCGATCAGCAAGGTCGCCGGGCTGATGATCCGGGCCAATGGCAAGGCGCTGACGTGGGAACGCGATCAGTACAACGTCTATGCTTTTCGCATCGACGTGCCAGCCGGTGTCAGCAGCATTGATGTCGACTTCCAGCTTCTGACGGCACAGAACCGCAGCGAGGGATCGATCCGGATGACCCCGGAAATGCTGGATCTTGCATGGAGCAAGGTGACGATGTATCCGGCTGGCTACTATGCCCGCCAGATCATGACCGACCCCAGTGTCACGTTGCCTGCAGGCTGGAAGTTTGGCTCGGCGCTGCGGGTGCAGAGCCAGCAGGGCGATACTTATACCTTCAAGCCGATCGCTTACGTGGATCTGGTCGACTCGCCGCTCATCGCCGGCAAGTATTTCGAGCGTCTCAATCTGGATCCTGGCACGAAGTATCCGCCGATCTACATGGACATCATCGCGGATACGCCCAAGGAATTGGTGGTGCCGCCGGATGCGCTCGCGGCCCTGCGCACTATCCCGGCCCAATATCAGCGGTTGTACGGAGCTTTTCACTTCGATCATTACGACTTCCTGTTCTGGTTGTCGGACAAGATGAGCGGGAAGGGGCTTGAACATCATCGTTCCAGTGAAGACGGCACCGGCGCCGATTTCTTCACTAAATGGAATTTGAGTACGCCGCATGACTTGCTGACCCACGAGTTCAACCATTCCTGGGACGGCAAGTACCGCCGCCCAGCCGACTTGTGGACACCCAATTTCAATGTGCCCATGGGCGACAGCCTGCTGTGGGTGTACGAGGGCCAGACCCAGTTCTGGGGTAACGTGATGGCTGTTCGCACCGGCCTGGAGAACACGGAGACGGGCCTGGCCAAGCTCGCCTACGTTGCCGCGACTTACGACATGGATCGACCGGGCTTCCTGAGCTGGCGCAACATTCAGGACACCACCAACGATCCGGTCATCGCCCAGCGTGCGCCGCTGGCGTATCGCAATTACCAGGGCAGCGAGGACTACTATTCCGCTGGCCAGATGATCTGGCTGGCAGTGGATGCCAAGTTGCGTGCGCTCAGCCACGACAAGCGTTCGCTGGACGATTTCGCGAGCGGCTTCTTCGGAGTCCATCCCGGTGCCTGGGACATCAACACTTACACCTTCCAGAATGTGGTCGACGAACTCAATAAGATCGAGCCGTACGATTGGAGCACGTTCCTGCGCACGCGCCTGGACGGTCACCAGAAGGTGACTGACGGCATCGCCGCCGAGGGCTGGAAGCTGGTGTATACCGACAAGGAGTCCGACGTCATCAAGGCGCTGATGGCGGAGTATCACATTAAGGGCTTCGATCTTACTTATTCGGTCGGCTTCAGCACGTCAGGCGATGGCAAGCTGCGCGATGTGCGTTGGGACGGTCCTGCGTTCAAGGCGGGCCTGTCACCGGGGATGACCATCGTTGCGGTCAATGGCAAGGACTTCAATGCCGAAAACATGAAAGAAGCGGTGACGGAAGCCAAGGACAGCACCGCGCCGATCACGCTGCTGGTAAAGAACTTCGACGAGTATAAGACCCTGCAGATTCCTTACCACGGCGGACTGAAGTATCCGCACCTGGTACGTGAAGAAGGGGCGCCTGATTACCTGTCGCAGCTCTACGCCGTGAAGAAGTGATGCCAGGGGGCCAGGTGCGCGATTCGCACCTGGCCTTCTCTTCGTTCTGTTGTGGGTGATGTCGGAAGACGTGCGTCGAGTAACGGCGTAAAAGGGCGAGTTGGGCGTTGACATCGATACGGATGTGCTCCACGTAATCAGCCGGATCAACCCGTTCGGTTTGGAGTCCCTTGCTCTTGCATGGATTCGAGCAAAGCGATGCGCCCGAAGCCATTAGGCTTTCCCTGTATTTGCAAGTCTGAGATCGACGTTGCACGCCATCGCAGGGAAGGTGCTTGAGGAAGCGTCGCGCACCTGATGCGGAAGATCGCGACGCTGCGAGAGCGTATGCAGCAACTGACCACATTGGCGCAAGCCATTCCAAGCTTCGTGGCCGTTATCTGCAAAACGCGAGAGTTGGCCTGCGAAGTGCCATGGATGAGCACGCGACAAGGCCGACTGCGCATCTATCCTGCGCGCTTCCAAGAAAAGGATTTGCCTATGCGCCTGTTGATCGCGGTGATGCTTGTTTCCGGTTTGATCGTGCAACGTGCGTATGCGCTGCCGCCCCCGTCAGGGCAGGCGAACGTTGCGAACTATTCCTCCTGCGCGCACGATCCTTCATGGACGGCTCCGCAGAAGCCGTTTCGAATCTACGGCAATACTTGGTATGTCGGGCCTCGCGGTCTCTCCGTCTTGCTTATTACGGCCCCTACGGGCGATGTCCTGATCGACGGCGGCTTGCCGGGGCACACATCGCTGATCGAAACCCATATCCGGAAACTTGGCATCCCTCTCCGCGACATCAAATGGATTCTCAATTCGCACGCGCATTGCGACCACGCCGGAGGCATCGCGCAACTCGCGCGTGACACAGGGGCGCAGGTCATCGCCGGCGCCGCGGATACAGCTTTGCTGGAACGTGGTGGTCACGACGATCCGGAATATGGCGACAGATTCCTGTTCCCGCCGGTGCATGTAACACGTACGGTGGCTGATGGCGAACGCCTGCAATTGGGGAGCCTGGTGCTGACCGCGCACGCGACACCGGGTCATACCAAAGGCAACACCACGTGGACTTGGACATCATGCGAGAGCAAGCGTTGTCTGCATGTGGTCGACGTCGGTAGCCTGTCAGCCCCCGATTTCAAATTGATCGGCAACCCGCAGTATCCGGGTGTCGTCAAGGATTTCGAACACAGCTTCGCAATGGTCGCGGCATTGCCTTGTGATATTGCACTTGGTCCGCATCCGGAAATGGTGGATTTCTGGGAGCGTGTAGCCAAGCGTCAACAAGGCGATGCGGATGCGTTGATAGATCCGATGGGATGCCGCGCTTACGCGAAAAGTGCACGTGAAAGCTTCGAAGCCCAACTGGCGAAGCAGCGCGCAGATGCGGTTTCGGGAAAGTAGCGGCAACTGTTAGCTTGAGGGCACAAGTGGGCGTCATGTAGGAACCGGATAGGTGCGCGGCGGTTGCTTGACGAGTCGGCATTACCCTGCGCACCTATCCATGCAATGATCTGCAGAGACTGGCTACCTGTAGTTCATGACGTCATCGCTTGTTTGACTGATCATGATCCGCTTTGAAGCTCAACTGTGGTTGTAACGCATCCATGATTAGCGTTTCGCCACTCGTCGTCGTCATGAATAGGCGGGTTCCAAGGCACTCGCACCACGACTATCCTGAGGGCTCTCCAGTGGGGGTTTTTCCATGGCAAAGCTAGTGTTCGGATTGTCACAATCCCTGGATGGCTATGTCGACCATCAGAAATTAGGGCCCCCCGGGCCATTGGTCTCTCGCCACTTCGTCGAGCACGTGCGCAACCTGACGGGCCTGGTGTACGGACGCCGTACGTACGAGATCATGCGTTATTGGGACGAGGATCAGGCTGATTGGGATACGGAGGATCACGCCTTTGCGGCAGTGTGGCGACGCCTGCCGAAGTGGGTCGTGTCGCGCTCGCTGAAATCAGTCGGACCTAACGCCCTCCTTATTGCCGATGACATCGAGGCGGTGATACGTGGACTGAAGGCCGAGCGTGCCGGGGAGATCGATGTCGCCGGCCCGGACTTGGCGCGAAGCCTGACCGACCTTGGTCTTATCGACGAGTATCGACTCTACCTTCGCCCGGTCGTGCTTGGTCACGGCAAGCCATTCTTCACGGGCCCCCGGCCGCCGCTGCGCCTGGTGGCTAGCGATTTAATCGGCGAGGACGTGATCAGGTTGACATACGCGCCTGCTTAATGGAGCAACCCTCGCGCGGCACCGTTGTCATCTGTTGCGCGGGGCAATTCGAATTGATCTATTTCGAATTGCAGTTTCTTCATCATGTCCTGAACAACCTGCTGGTGTTGAGCACATTGCGCAGTTGTGCAGCAGCGCTTACGCTTCGCACGGGGAATCCTTGGAAGCATGATGACCAGAGCCACGCCGCTGCTCTTTTTGCTGCTGATCGCCGGAGTAACCTGGCTGAGCTGGCGCCATTACCAGAATGCCAGGGCATTGCTGCGGGATTGGGCCGACGCCAACGGTTTGCGCATCCTGCACGCCAAATCGAACACCTTCTGGCTGTCCGTCCCACTGTCGATGTGGCTCACCACCTCGAAGTACCAGATGATCTTTCGCATCTCTGTTTACGACGAATCCATCCATCGCATACGCACGGGCCTGGTGCGACTGGGCACGCCCATATGGGGCATCATGAATCGCGATGCGGTCGACGTGTTTTGGGACAACGAAAGCTGAGGATGGCCGGACGGTTTTCTTCTGAGTAAGGTATCCGCATTCGACTCGTGTGGTTCCGATCCGTGGCTCTGGAATTGATTTCGGTTTCATTGAACGGTCTGCCGTGACTTCGCCTCCGGGCGAGATTCTGCACGTCGGCATAGACACGTTCTATGTATCAGTGGAACGGCGCGATGATCCGTCGCCGCGTGGCATGGCGGGAGTGAGGCGGTGTGCGCGGTGAGTTTTCGGCCGCATCGGCCAATGCAGGGCGCATCTCTTGCTGCCCGCCGAATGCGATGCACGGGCTCAAATACTCGCTGCGCTGCGAGCACTGAATATAGGCGTCGAGCTGCCCCATGACTGACCGGCCCTCCGGCAGGCCAGAGCCGCTAGCGCGCTGGTCGCGCACCGTCCTAGCCGACCGCCTATACAACCACGTTGGAAGTTGCGTGGCGAAGGAAAGCCACTACACGCGGAGCGCGCCTATGTGCCTACTCGCCACCACGAGTCAATTTCTGCGACAACTATTGAGGCTAAGCGCACAAAGTTTAAGCAAGCATCTCATGCTCTGTAAGCAGCCGGTTCTTGAACGCCAAAATCTTGAGCTGGAGGACCGTTCCAGGCGTATTAGTCTCTAACGCACGTAGGTCTTCCGCCTGACGACGCAACTCTCGCTGCACAACTTCACTCGATATTACAAGCTCCTCTATATCCGGCGAATCGCGATAGTTATCTAACAGCCGCAACGCTGCCTGATCTGCCGCTTCGTAAGCGAGGCGCGCTGCATAAGCCGCCTCCTGAGGATCATTGGTCAATAGATAGCGAATTGTGTACGTCAACGAGTACAGCGCATTTTCGCCGTATACATGCAGCGGTGCCCAATGGTGCTGCTCTCCTGGGAACAGCGCTTCAAGGATGGCCAGCTGCTCAGCCCAAGGAATTGAATCGGACTCTCCTAAGCCTGCAAGCTTCCAAAGTTCGTCAACAAGATGGAGTGGCACCTCTCGCGCTGCTGGAGCAAACTTCTCTGCGTAAGCTTCGAAAGCACTCATTTGGCGAGTCGCGCAGCACAAGGCAAAGACAACAGCAGAATTCCTCGGAAGTTTAGCCAGCCTTTGCACTAGTGCTGGCTCGTCATATTTGATTACGTTCATTGTAGTGGCGTATGCCATGTCGCGGTTGTTGGGCTGGTGATGGTACCCCCGGACTGCTGAATAGCCTTAGTGCAATCCGAGCAGAACGGCCTTGAAGCTGTGATCGATGACGGGGTAAGTCCATTATTGCTCGCATGCGTAAGCACTGTAATTTCACCATGCTCATTCGGCATTTTAGCCAAAGCCTCCCCGGCTTTTTGCGTGGCGCGCTGTGCTGGGTTTAAATCTCGCCCACCTTGCCCGAGAACCCGTACCCCTTGCGTTGTATCTAAAACAGCAATCGTCCGATGATTCTGAGCAACAGGATCGAGAATGTTTTTCAACTCATCGACGCGGACGGCTGCGGGTTCTAGCGTCGCGGCGGCTTTGGATGCCCCGAACATGAAGTCGGCTAATGCGCTAATCCCGGCTGGAACGGCACTAAGCTCGGGAGCTTCTGCAACTAGCGGTTGCGTCAGCTGATCCGCAACATCCATAAAAGCGTCAGCGTTATTTATCTGCGCCACCTGCACCTGACTAATTATGGCTGGATCATCCGTACCTAATTCGTTCGAAAGCGGTAGGGTCTGTCTACCATTTGGATCGACGTTTACAATCGGATTATTGTTTGCGTAAGCGTACCGGTTGAAATTGGACGAATTACCCGGCACTACACTTACCGGATCGACACTTAGAAAGTGTCCAGTTGCCGGATCGTAATACCGTCCTTGCATATAGACGAGATTCGTCTCGGGGTCGTTAACGTGCCCCGTATAACCCGGCCCATTTGGCGGGGTGCCTAAGGCGGTCGTTCCGTAAGGCGTGTAATCGTATGTCTTCGTGATGTTGCCATTGGCGTCAGCTTCCGCAAGCGGTGTTCCCTGCGGATCGGTGTAGACGTAAGTGACTGTCCCTTGCTGCTGAGCGTGTAACGCGCTGCTTGCGATTAAGACGAGCAGGTAAATAAACAGCTTTATCCAAAGCCCACGGTTTCCGTGACCGGCCATATCCCTTCCCCATTGTCCCCTAACAGCATCAGCAGGTTACCTCAAAGCCTGCTGCCGGTAACCATCCCGCGAGGTAACAATCAGTGCAAAGTCAAGTCCCGGAGCCGCTAGCGCGCTAGTCGAGCGTCGTCCCAGGCGACCGCTTAATACAACCACGTTGGAAGTTGCATGGCGAAGGAAAGTCGCTGCACGTGGAGCGTGCCTACGCGCCTACTTGATGGACGTGATCATGGCTACCCTAACAGGCAAGAGACATTGGCATTTTCTCAGATGTCATGAGCCAGTGTAGTTTGCTCCAAACAGACTGCTACATCAGAATTTTTACACAACAAAAAAACCGTCTCTTTTTACAGAGGCGGTTTTCCGTGCTCTTTCCGCACTCAATGTTTTCGATGGCGCTGAAAACTACTGAAGTACTTGAATTTATTGGTGGGCGGTACAAGGATCGAACTTGTGACACCTGCCGTGTGAAGGCAGTGCTCTACCGCTGAGCTAACCGCCCGCCGGGAGCGCGAAACTATACGGGCTGTGGCGGCTCGGGTCAATACGCCGGGTTGGCTGGTGTCATCGCATTGCAATGTTGGAAAAGGGGCTGAGCCTAGGCTGGCTGCGGTATTCCGGGCCGTGTGGTTTTTCTTCTTGGCGCCAGCTCGGGCGGCTAAAATGGCGCGTTCCCTCGCCGAGCGGCTTCCCCATGCATTTCGATCTGTCGCATATCCTGCAATCGCTGCAGCATTTCCACATTACGCCGTGGAAGGTTATCGGCTATATGGGCACGCTGATGTTTACCGGGCGCTGGTTCGTGCAGTTGTATTACACGCGCAAGTACAAGCGGGTGGTGATGCCGTTGGCGTTCTGGTGGATGTCGGTGACGGGTAGCGCGTTGCTGCTGGCTTACTTTGTGTTTGGCAAGAACGATTCGGTGGGCATCCTTTCCAATTTTTTCCCGGTGTTCGTGTCGGTCTATAACCTGGTGGTGCATATGCGGCAGGGCCGGAATGCCGGTACCGCTGAGCCATCGTGACTTGTGTTGGCATGCACCTTTGCGTGATGCGGAGGTGCTGCGTGAGCGCTACCTCTTGTATAGCGCTACCCGGCGACCGGTCATGTGAGTTATTCCGGATCGTAATCGAGGTTGGGTGCGAGCCAGCGTTCGGCCTCTTCGCGCGTCCAGCCTTTGCGCTTGGCGTAGTCCTCGACTTGTTCGCGTGTTATCCGGCCAACCACAAAATATTGGCTATGGGGATGTGAGAAGTACCAGCCGGATACGGCGGCAGTGGGGTACATGGCAAAGCCGTCGGTCAGTTGGATGCCGGCGTTGTGGGTGGCGTCGAGCAACTGGAACAGCGTGGCTTTCTCGGTGTGATCGGGGCAGGCGGGATAGCCGGGAGCGGGGCGGATGCCGCGGTATTGCTCGTCGATCAGGGCGCTGTTGTCGAGCGTTTCGTCGGGTTGATATCCCCAGAACTCGCGACGTACGCGTTCGTGCATCCGTTCGGCGAAGGCTTCGGCGAGACGGTCGGCGAGGGCCTTGAGCAGGATGGCGGAGTAGTCGTCATGCTCGGCTTCGAATCGGGCGACGTGTTCTTCGATGCCGATACCGGCCGTGACGGCGAAGCCACCGATCCAGTCGCGCTTGTTTGCCTCTTTTGGCGCGATGAAATCGGCGAGGCAGAAGTCCGGGCGTTCGACGGGTTTTTCGGCTTGCTGGCGAAGGTGGTGAAGCGTGGCGCGAGAAGGGCCTTTGCCATCGGAGGGAAGTTCAATCTCGACATCGTCGCCGACGCTGCTGGCAGGCCAGAAACCGATCACCGCGCGTGCCGTGAGCCAGCGCTCGGCGATGAGGCGATCGAGCATGGCTTGAGCGTCGGCGAATAGTTCGGTGGCCTGCTTGCCGACGACGTTGTCGGTGAGAATGGCCGGATAACGGCCGGCCAGTTCCCAGGCCTGGAAGAACGGTGTCCAGTCGATGTACGCGCGCAGTTCGGCGAGATCGTAATCGTTGAAGACGGTGAGGCCGGGTTGATGGGGCTGCGGCGGCGCGTAGTTGGCCCAGTCGCAGGTGAAGTGTTGCTTGCGTGCGTGTTCCAGCGGCACCAGCGGCTTGGCGGACCCGCGTTGTTTGTGGCGCTCGCGAATATCTGCGTATTCGGCACGGATCTTGGCCATGAAGTTGTCGACCAGTTCCTTGCTGACCAACGATTGCGCGACGCCGACGGCGCGTGAGGCATCTTTCACCCACACGGTGGGTGAGGTGTAGTGCGGTTCGATTTTCAGTGCCGTGTGCGCGCGTGAGGTGGTGGCGCCGCCGATCAGCAGTGGAATCTGGAAGTCCTGGCGCTGCATTTCTTTGGCGACCTGGCTCATTTCCTCCAGCGACGGCGTGATGAGGCCGGACAGGCCGATCAGGTCGGCGTTGTGTTCACGTGCGGTGTCGAGGATTTTTTGCGCTGGCACCATCACGCCGAGATCGATCACTTCGAAGTTGTTGCAGCGAAGTACGACACCCACGATGTTCTTGCCGATGTCATGCACATCGCCTTTGACCGTCGCCATGACGATGGTGCCGTTGTTCTTGCCGACGTCGCCGGTGCGCCGTTTTTCCTCTTCGATGTAAGGCAGAAGATAGGCCACGGCCTTCTTCATCACACGCGCGGACTTCACCACTTGCGGCAGAAACATTTTGCCGGCGCCGAACAGATCGCCGACGATATTCATGCCGGCCATCAGCGGGCCTTCGATCACGTCGAGCGGACGGTTGGACTGCTGGCGTGCCTCTTCGGTGTCTTCGTCGACAAACTGATCGATGCCATGTACCAGGGCGTGCGCCAGGCGTTCGTGCACCGGCTTGTCACGCCAGGCGAGGTTTTCCGTGACGGTTTCGCCTTTCTTGGCCTTGTAGCGATCGGCGATTTCAAGCAGTCGCTCGGTGGCATCCGGGCGGCGGTTGAGCACTACGTCTTCCACGCGCTCGCGAAGCTCCTCGGGGACGTCGTCGTAGATCGTCAACGCACCGGCGTTGACGATGCCCATGTCCATGCCGGCCTTGATGGCGTGATAGAGGAAGACGGAATGGATCGCTTCGCGCATGGTGTTGTTGCCGCGGAACGAGAACGACACATTGGAAACACCACCCGACACATGGCTGAGCGGGAAGCGCTTTTTCAGCTCGCGCGTGGCTTCGATGAAGTCGACAGCGTAGTTGTTGTGTTCTTCGATGCCGGTGGCGATGGCGAAGATGTTGGGATCGAAGATGATGTCTTCGGGTGGAAAGTCGAGTTTTTCGGTGAGCAGCTTGTACGCACGCGAACAGATCTCGACCTTGCGTTCGCAGGTATCCGCCTGGCCTTGTTCGTCGAAGGCCATGACCACCACGGCGGCGCCGTATTCGAGCACTTTACGGGCGTGGTCGAGGAAGAGGTCCTCGCCTTCCTTCATGGAGATGGAATTGACCACGCCCTTGCCTTGCAGGCAGCGCAGGCCAGCCTCGATCACGCTCCATTTGGAGGAGTCAACCATCACGGGTACGCGTGCGATGTCGGGCTCGGCGGCGATCAGATTGAGAAAGCGGGTCATGGCCGCTTCGGAATCGATCAGGCCTTCGTCCATGTTGACGTCGATGATCTGCGCGCCATTGGCAACTTGCTGGCGTGCGACGTCGACGGCTTCTTCGTAGCGCTCTTCTTTTATGAGCTTCTTGAATTGCGCCGAGCCGGTGACGTTGGTGCGTTCGCCCACGTTGACGAAGAGCAGGTCGGGTGTGATGACCAGGGGTTCGAGGCCGGAGAGACGGGTGTAGCGGGTGGTATTCATCAGTGAGGCGCGTTTTTTTAGGCTGCTTCTTTATGGGAAGACGGGTGCGATGAGGGCGCAATCCTGAGGGCAGGTTGCGCAATGACGAAGACGGGGGTGAATCCCCCGCTCATGCCGCTGCTTGCGTTTCGGCAGACAACCCACGTGGCGCGTAATGACTTACCGCCTCGGCAATCGCCTTGATGTGCGCGGGAGTCGTACCGCAGCAGCCGCCGACCATGTTGAGCAGGCCATCGCGTGCAAATCCGCCGATTACCGCGGCCATCTGCGCCGGTGTTTCGTCGTATTCGCCGAAGGCATTGGGCAAGCCCGCATTGGGGTGCGTGCTGACGTAGCACTCGGCAATATTGGAAAGCGTTTGCACATGCGGGCGCAGGTCCGCTGCGCCGAGCGCGCAGTTCAAGCCGACGGAAAGCGGGCGGATGTGTTTGACCGAGTAATAGAACGCTTCGGCGGTTTGACCTGAGAGGGTGCGGCCGGAGCGGTCGGTGATGGTGCCGGAGATCATCACCGGCAAGCGGCTGCCGCGTGCGCGGAACAGTTCGCTCAGCGCGAACAGCGCTGCTTTCGCGTTGAGTGTGTCGAAAATGGTTTCCACCATGATGATGTCCGCGCCGCCATCGATCAGGCCGCTGGCCGACTCGCCGTAGTTGGCGGCGAGTTCTTCGAAGGTGACGTTGCGAAAACCTGGATCGTTGACGTCCGGCGAGAGCGAGGCAGTGCGGCTGGTGGGGCCGAGCACGCCGATCACGAAGCGCGGCTTGGCCGGGGTTTTCGCGGTGTAGGCATCGCACGCTGCGCGTGCCAGCCTGGCACCTTCGCGGTTCAATTCGTAGGCGAGATGTTCCAGATGGTAATCCGCCTGGCTGATGCGCGTGGAGTTGAAGGTGTTGGTTTCGACCAGGTCGGCGCCGGCTTCCAGATACGCTTCGTGCACACCGCGGATGATGTCCGGCTTGGTGAGCGTGAGCAGGTCATTGTTGCCCTTCAGGTCGCAGCTGCCTGGATGGTCGTGCGTGTGTGCATGCTGGCTGTCATGGCCGTGGGCGAAACGTTCGCCGCGAAATCCGTCTTCATCCAGGCGATGCCCCTGCAGCATGGTGCCCATGCCGCCGTCGAGAATCAGGATGCGTTCGCGCATGGCGGCTTCCAGCAAAGCCACGCGATCGGGATGACGCCAGGGAAGAAGACTGCTCATGGAAAATTCCTTAGGGCTTGCATGCCAGCATGCTGATGACCTCGAAATGCGGCGCCTTGCGCTCGCGGGTGAGGCGGCTGCAGCTGAGCACGTTGAGGCCGGCCTGGGTGGCCAGGTGAGTGAGATCGTCTTGGGTGAAGCCGAGATTGCGATGGTCGAAGGGTTCCACCACGGCAGGGTGGTCGTGCTTATCCAAGGTCACCGCCAGCACCTTGCCCTTGGGGCGCAGCACGCGCGCCGCCTCGGCCATGGCCTTGGCCGGCTGCTCCGAGTAGGTGAGTGCATGCAACATCAGTACAAGGTCGAAGCGATGATCTTCCAGCGCCAGGGCATGCATGTCGCCTCGACGCACCTGCACGTTGTGGAATGGTGTGAGCCGCTTGGCTGCCGCTTCGACCACGCGTTCGCTGGCATCGATGCAGACGATCGAGCGTGCGTGCGGCGCCAGGAGTTCGGCGGTGACGCCGTCGCCGGAAGCGATATCCAGCACGTCGCCGGTTTCCAGCAATTGCAGCAGCGAGCGGGTGAGCGTTTCCCAAGTGCGGCCCGGCGAGTAATGCCGTTCCATGTCGCCGGCCACCGTGTCGGCCCAGCCTTCTTCGCGGGCGCGTCGCGCCAATACGCCGGAGAGACGCGCAGCGTCTTCCCGCAGCAGGGCATCGTCGATGCTTTCGCGCAGTGAGCGAATCAGCGCATGCCGGCGTTCGTCACCTTCGCTATTGGCGCGGTAATAAGCCGAGACGCCGGCACGCCGGTCGCGCACCAGTTCGGCCTCTTTCAGCTTGGCCAAGTGCGTGGAGACGCGCGGTTGCGCCAGATGCAGGACCGCGGCCAACTCGGCGACGGTCAGTTCCTCCCGTTCCAACAGGGCCAGAAGCCGCACGCGAGTGGGATCGGCCAATAGGCGCAACACGCTGGAGGCAGTCGCCAGATCCATCGTGCATCCTTATATCGCGATATAGAGATGACTAGGTTAGGCGGGGACAGGGAAAGCGTCAAGGGCGGAACGGCAGGGCGGGAAAGCACGGCGTTGACGGCATTCGCTAATGCCATGCGAGAGGCGCTGCGGGTCCATCGAGCCGTGCCCGTTAGCGACGCCACGCGGCCCGATGATCGTGTGGCCGGCCGCCGCTCTGCTGCACTCGCACAAGCTCATATGGGCTATCTCGCTAAAATGGCGGGCTTCCCCAATTATTTTTAGCTGGAGCTCCCATGGATTTCCGTTTCACCGAAGACCAGTTGTCCATTCAGGCCATTGCCCGTGACTTTGCGCAAAAGCGCATCGTACCGGTTGCGGCCGAGCTGGATGCCAAGGGCGAGTTCCCGTTGGAAAACATCCGCGAGATGGGGCAACTGGGGTTGATGGGTATCGAAGTGCCGCACGAGTACGGCGGTGCCGGGCTGGACCCGGTGGGCTATGTGTTGGCGATGATCGAAATCGCGGCGGCGGATGCAGCCACCTCGACCATCATGTCGGTGAACAACTCGCTGTTCTGCAACGGCATCCTGAAGCATGGCACGGAAGCGCAGAAGCAGAAGTACGTGCGCGCGATTGCAGAGGGTGAGGCGATTGGCGCCTATGCGCTGACGGAACCGCAGTCGGGTTCGGACGCATCGGCCATGCACACGCGTGCCTCGAAAAATGCCGATGGCGATTGGGTGATCAACGGTAAGAAGAGCTGGATTACGTCCGGCCCGGTCGCGCGCTACATCGTGTTGTTTGCGATCACTACGCCGGGCATTGGCGCGAAGGGCGTGTCGGCTTTCATCATCGATACGCAGAAGCCCGGTTTCCACGCTGGCAAGACGGAGCCGAAGCTCGGCATCCGTGCATCGGCTACCTGTGAAATCGAATTCAATGATTACGTTTGCGCCAAGGATGATTTGCTGGGCGAGGAAGGCAAGGGCTTTTCGATTGCCATGGGCGTGCTGGATGCGGGCCGCATCGGTATCGCTTCGCAAGCTGTCGGTATTGCGCGTGCTGCCTATGAAGCGACGTTGCAGTGGTCGCGTGACCGCAAGGCGTTCGGCCATCCGATCGGCACCTTCCAGATGACGCAAGCCAAGATTGCCGACATGAAGTGCAAGCTGGACGCGGCAACGCTGCTGACGCTGCGTGCAGCATGGACAAAAGGCCAGGCGGAAAAGAATGGCGGACGTTTCGGTACTGAGGCTTCGGTGGCCAAGCTGGTTGCGTCGGAAGCCGCGATGTGGATTACGCATCAGGCCGTGCAAATCCACGGCGGCATGGGTTACTCGAAGGAGATGCCGCTGGAGCGCTATTTCCGCGATGCGAAGATCACGGAGATCTACGAAGGCACCAGCGAAATTCAGCGCCTGGTGATTGCACGTGCCGAGACGGGCTTGCGCTGAATCAATGGCGTGAGGGCATTCTGGTTCAGTGCCGGGCTGTGAGGAACAGCTGATTTGGAAGTGCGCCGGGCATGGAATCGGAAATGGCCATCGGCTGAATCCGATGGCTGGAACGCCCGGCGCGCCTCTGCCGAGGAGGCGCGTTAAGGATGCTCTGATCAAGTCATTTTCAACACACCACCCGGTCAGCGTGATCGGGCGTCAGCATCAAAGAAGGGTGGCAACGTCCGCTTGCGCTTGCCGGCATAGTCGGCATCGGAGAAGCTCATTTGCGTCATCGCACGGCTCCGGAATCCATGCCGCCATTTCAGCACATCAGGGCTGCCTTGTTCAGAGGTTCCCTAACGGTTGTCTACGAAGTCGCGGGCTGTGGCGGAGGGTACTTGCGCGAGCGTACCGCGCACAATTCACGCCGCTATATGCATGTTTTTTAACCGATGTTTTATAACGAAATTTTTTCGCCAGTTACGTAGTTACGTGTGGCTTGTGTCTTACCACACAAAACTTGTAAGTACCGTTTGCGAGTCGATAACTCTAAAGCAAGCATCGAATACTTGGCCTGGGCGTAATACTGGGGAAAGTGACTCAGCAATTATGAATGTTAATCGCCCTTTTGCTGCGTCGAAGTGGATTAGCCGTAAGGCATGAAACTCAAAGTAACGCCCAACATGCGATGACGTAGCTTTAAAGAAGCTTTCTTTTGCGGAGAAAACGATAGTCAGCAGCATATTCGGGGCAATATGGCAATTTTTTGTGGGGAGTATTGCCCGCTCTTCGTCCGTTAGAACGATATCGCTGACCGCATCGGCAGTACTGGTTTCCATGGTGCGTTCAATATCGATACCAATACCTTTCACCATATCTGACGAGACGGCGATGGCTGCACAAAGAGAGTTCACATGAGTGATGCTTCCGGTGACTCCATTTGGCCATAGCGGCTGCCTCAAGGGGCCTATGTTGAGTTCCGCGCTATGTATGCCTAAACGACACATTGCTTCACGTGCTGCAAGGCGACCCGCGAGGAATTCAGCTTGACGGTTAGTGACAGCGCGTTGGATCTCAAGTGGGTACTTGATTCCAAGGTGCGTAAAGATCGCTGGGTTATATGCGTGCGCGTCAAAAACGATGACGAATGCGAGCGGCAACGGGCGCCCATGGTCAGGTAGCTCTAGCCAGTAAGCATCGGTAGCAAATCTACTCCTGCTGCCTTGTGTTGCAACTTCTCCTAAGCTCGCGATGATCTTGTGCATCAAGGACTATCTTTTTGCGAGTGTCAACGCTGAAAGAGTTGGTATGGCATTGGGAAATAATGATCCTGGATGCAGCCCAGCTTAAAGGCAAAGTGCCGTAATTGGTGAGCGTGGTAGGAACATCAGCCTTACCAGCACCCCGTCATTTGCTGGTGACATATTTTGAGCGAGAACTATAGCTAAGAATGCTCTGAACAAGCTAACGCGAGGCTGCCTCTGACTCTCAACACCCGCAACGTTGTCCTGAAAAATGCGGCTCCTTTCGATTGAGCCGTCCAAACGGCCCTTTTCCCGGTATTTCTTGCCACGGCAGGCCCTTTCAGGCCATCGCAGGCGTACTTATCCTGCGGTGTCTTGATCGGATAGGGATGACGGCCTTTCCCTGCCTTCGGATAGTGCGGCTCGATCAGCATCAACAGCGCATCCCAAGGCACCACCTAGCCACCTCCCACAGGAACACTTCGCGCCGTGTCCGCGTCCGCTTGCCGGCATACCCGGCATCGGAGAAGCTCATTTGCGTCATCGGACGGCTCCGGAATCCATGTCGCCATTTCAGCACATCAGGGCAGACTTGTTCAGAGATTCCCTAAGTCAGTATCAGGACTCACTCTGCGCTTATGAGACAAATCCACATATGATTTTCGCACGTGCATGCTGAATATAAGCATCCCTGACGAAAACATCGAACGCAATCATGCGAAATAAAAGACAGAAAATAATTGATCTGTTTCTATTATTGCGATGAATGTGACGTGAATTATTAATGTTCAATATCGCAAATACATATCCGTGTGCTCATTCATGAGTGATTACTTGCAAATAAAATGGATATCCAAGGATTAATCGGCTTCATGAGCGTCGATTGCTTATCGACTGCATTAGCTGAGGCGCCTACCGCGCCCGCAGTGCAAGTCACCCAACGAACCAATGAAGTCGGTTCGCTGATGCTCGGTATATGGCATCGGAAGATGGTCGCTATCACACCATCGACGCTAGGCTTCTTTCATGCAATGTATCCCCGTACGTCTTTAGAGCTAGCGGCTTGCAAGCACGTATCTTCACGTTGTTGGCTTTGCCAACCCGTGCCCCGGCCGGCATCTCAAAAACAGACTTCGGCAGGACGCTTTTTCGGCCGATGCGCGCGGGGCTCAGCATGCCGCCCACGGATAAGTGTTCCCACGGCAGCGGGCTACTCCGCTTGGCCAGACTCATGATCTCCGCAAAGAAAACCCCGGCCACTGTGTGTTCCAGCTGTCGAACCTGGCTCTCCGGTAAGACAGGGTAGTCCAACGCCACGTCTTCGATAGTCAATCCAGCGAACCGGCGTAACAGTGTGTTGTAGCGCATCTGCTCCTTCGGCATGCGCCCATTCGATTTGCGCTGCCATTTTCGCGCCGTTAGCGGTGCGCAAAAAAAATTAATCAATCTCTTTTTGTTCCGTCTGATGTATACCAAAGAGTGAGAAGAAAAAATGTTAAGAGATACGGATATTCTGCCTCTGAATAAACTATTTGAATATCACGCCAGGCATTCTGGAAGAAACTGTGCTTTGGTGACTGAAAGTGAATCAATTAACTATCATGAACTGAATAAAAGAGCCAATCGACTGGCAAGAGAAATTCGCGATCGCTACCTTCAGGCAAACCGAAAACCCATGCCTGCCGGTACCCTGGTGGCATTATATTTTGATCGCTGCGTGGATATGGTCGTAAGCATGCTGGCTGTCATCAAAGCGGGTGGAGCCTATGTGCCCATTTCGCCTGCTTATCCTGCGGCGAGGACTACATTTATCCTTCAAGACACACAGGCGCCCCTAATTCTGACTAGGGAGAATCATCGCTCGTCATTGTCAGCCATGGGGGATCAAGGCGAGAATCCAGCAGAAATCGTCGCGGTTGACACATTGACTACGGCGCGACATCCCTCCAGTAACCTTTCAGTGAAGATTTCCGGAGCGGATCTGGCATACGTCATTTACACGTCAGGTACTACGGGCCGTCCAAAAGGTGTACTCGTCGAACAGCAAGGTATCGTCTCGATGGTACATAACGTCAGCTACATCGACATATCGCCCAGAGACGTGTTCGTCCATCTGTCAGACCCTAGCTTTGATGCAGCGACCTTTGAACTCTGGGGGGCTTTGACTCAGGGGGCGACGCTGGTCATTCCTTCAAAAGAACACCATTCGCCAGAATCGTTGGCTCAGCTATTTGTGCGGCATAAGGTGTCCATTTTGCTTCTGACACGAGCACTGTTCGATTCTTTTTATGTTCAGAAGCCAGATCTGTTTTCCACACTTCGCTATCTGCTGGTGGGAGGGGAAGCACTGACTGCGGACTTCATCCGTGACCTCATGTCGCGAAAAGATCGGCCTCAACGGGTACTAAATGCATACGGACCGACCGAAGGCACCACTTTTACAACAATCTATGACTGCGCTAAGGCATTTGACGATAGCGTACCTATTGGCAAACCTATTGAAGGACGCCGCGTTTATGTATTGGACGACGGACTGCAGCCCGTTGCCCCAGGAAAGATCGGGGAGCTGTACATTGCCGGCACCGGCGTGGCACGGGGTTATCTCAACCGCCCGGAACTGACAGCGGAGCGGTTCATAAGCAATCCATTTGCAACCGAACAGGATGAAGCATGCGGTTATGCCCGGCTGTACAAAACGGGAGATCTCGTCCATTGCTTGCCAGACGGCAATCTTGCGTTTAATGGCCGCTCGGATTGTCAGGTAAAAATCCGAGGCTATCGCATTGAGCTGGGAGAAATTGAGAGCGCACTGGTAGCCCTTTCCACGATCAGACAAGCAGCGGTCGTTGACAAGGAAAAAGGAGTTGACCGGTACCTCGCAGCTTATGTAGTGCCATCGCCAGGTGCGGTCTCCTCCAGGGCCAGCCTCGTCAAAGAGCTGTCAAGCACGTTACCGGAATACATGATACCGGCCACATTTACTTACCTGGATGCGCTCCCTCTGACTGTCAGTGGCAAACTTGATCGTCGGGCACTGCCAGAACCGGAATGGGTGCGGGAGTCTGAGTATATTGCGCCACGCAATTCGCTAGAAAGCGCGCTGTGCAGAGTCTGGCAAGATGTCCTGAGCATTCCGGTCGTAGGAATTGAAGATAATTTTTTCCATCTTGGCGGAAATTCCATCCTTGCCACAAAGCTGATTTCGGAGATGAAGGGCAGGCTTAACCTTTCAGTGCCGCTCTCGCTGCTTTATCAGCACAACCATATTGCAGGCATTGCGGCACATGTTCGAAAGGAAGAATGCATTCAGATTCCAAGAACTGAAATGTCTGTATGCCCGTTATCTCATGCTCAAGAGAGAATGCTTTTCATAGAGCGGTTTAACCAGGGCACCCATGCCTACCATATTCCATTTCTATTTAAAGCTTGCCGTGACCTGGATCTTCCACGCTTCATCGAGGCGTTCAATCTTCTGATCGAGCGCCACTCGGTGTTGCGAACCGTCTACCAGATAGGTCGTGACAACAACTATTACCAGCATTTTCTGACCGTCCCATTATCGCTACGGTCAATCGGAGATTTCTCCTGTCGGAATGCGCTCGAGCAAGCGATAGAGAAGGAGTCATCACGGCCGTTTAATCTTGGCTGTGAACTGCCGGTTCGCGTGTCGTTATTTACATCGCAAGAGAAAAGCTACCTCTTGCTGAACTTCCATCATATTGCTGTAGACGGATGGTCTGTAGATTTGCTCATGAATGAACTGGCCATTGTCTACGATGCCTTGACCAGAGGAGACGTACCCACACTTCCTCCGCTGACGCTGACCTACGGTGACTATTCAGCATGGCATCGCACGTGGATCAGCACCATTGAAAGAGAGCAAGCAGCGTTCTGGCGTCAGGCGCTGGCAGATGTCGAACCACTTCGGCTGCCTGCCGACAGCCCTCGCCCCGTGGAATTCGACCACCAAGGACAAGATTTCCGCATTGAACTGAGCGCCAGTCTGTCTGAGCAGCTACGTCAGCTAGCAAGGAAAGAGGCAACGACGCTTTACTGCATATTGCTGACGGGCTTTTATATCACCCTGAATCGCTGGACAGGACAATCCGATCTGGTTGTCGGCACGCCGTCGGATAACCGGCATCATTTCCAGTGTGAGTCGATTATCGGCCTCTTGGTCAATACGCTGGTCATGCGGGGCCGCGTCGACAACGACGTTGCCCTCGGCACTTTGATCCGGCAGACACATCAGATGGTTGGCGCAGCGCGAGCGCATCAGGATTTGCCGTTTGACCGGCTGCTCGATCTGCTTCAGATAGATCGCGACAGCAGCCGTCATCCACTTTTCCAGATCATGTTCAGTCTGCAGAATTTTGGCGAAAAGATCGCAAATAACCTGCCACTGGAACCACTCAATGGGTATGGCGTCCCGTCGCCAGCGAAATTTGACCTTAGCCTGTTCCTGTCTGATTGCCATGGCTGTATCCGCGGTAACTTTAACTATGCCACCAGCCTGTTTGAATCCGAAAGCATTGAATGTGTCGCCGGCATCTTCCAACAGGTGCTGATGGCAATGGTGCAATGCACGGATCAACGGATAAAAGACATCGATGTGATATCTGACGCGGAGCGAAAGCGGCTTGCCGAGTGGAGCGGTACGGGTAGCGCCTTTCCTCTAGATAAGACTCTTCACCAGTGCTTTGAAGAGCAGGTCGCGAAAACGCCACGGAAGACCGCACTCATATGTGGTAACGAGAGCCTGACGTACGCGGAACTGGACTTGCGGGCAAATCTACTGGCCCATCATATACGAGACAGATTCCAGCACCATTACCAGCGCACGATGCAGCCAGACACTTTGATTGGATTGTATCTTGATCGCGGGCTGGACATGGTCATCAGTATTCTGGCCGTACTGAAAGCCGGCGGCGCCTATGTGCCTATTTCACCCGACTTTCCGGATGCACGCACAAAGTACATTCTGGACGACACCCACGCCAGCTTGGTGCTCACCAACGCTCATTATCAAAAGAGGTTGGGTGAGCTGGCGAGTTCGTTTTGCCAAGACACCTGCCTGCTGGCCGACAAATTCAAGGCGCCTGCGGCGCCCGCTGGTCCGCTTTCAGTGTCAGCGTTGCCCAGTTCCCTCGCTTACGTGATTTACACCTCGGGGACTACTGGAACACCCAAAGGGGTGGCGATGGAGCATCGTGCCGCAGTTTGCCGTAGCCACGCCATGTCGATTGCAAGCCAGACCGCGGGCAACACTTATCTATTCAAGACTAACTATATCTTTGACGTATCCGTCTCGGATCTCTTCTCGCACCTCATGACCGGTGCGAAGATCGTTATCGCGCGCTCATCGTTTGATATTGACGAAATCAGTGCCCTACAGGAGCTACATCGGATCAATGCCTGCCACCTTGTACCATCGCAGCTACCATTGTTATGCGATTCCGGCGCACTGGGTGGCGATATCCGCCAGCTGTATTTTAGTGGCGAGAACCTAACCGATAACCACCTCGGCGCGATCGATCTACGGCAGATTGCTGTGCTCAATTACTATGGTCCGACGGAAACTGGTGAGACGACCCTCCACCGTCCACATCTGGAAAACGAAGGTAGCATTATTGGCCGTCCGCTTCCCGGCACAAGAGCGTATGTTCTGCAAAGCGGCAGACTGGCCCCAATCGGTACGCCGGGTGAGCTTTTCATTTCAGGTCCTGGGCTTGCTCGAGGCTATCTAAATAATCCTGCCTTGACGGAGGACAGATTTGTTGCCAATCCATTTGAGATCGATTCCGGTGATCCAGCGTATTCACGGATGTACAAGACGGGCGATCTTGTTCGTTGGTTGCCAGAAGGTACCTTGAAATACCTCGGCCGCAATGACAGCCAGGTAAAAATTCGTGGGTACCGGATTGAACTGACTGAAGTGGAAAAGGTGCTCCTAACCTGCGAAGGCGTCAGGCAGGCGATCGTTATTGACAAGGAGCACAACGGTCAATCGTATCTGGCCGCTTACGTGGTTCCGGAGAAGGATGACTGGCGCGATGCTGTGAAGGAGCAGATATCTGCGAAGTTGCCATCCTACATGGTGCCCGCTACGTTCACGGAAATCAGCCATGTGCCTCTGACATTGAATGGCAAGCTCAATCGTCTCGCCTTGCCAGAGCCCACCCGCTTGGCACAGAGCGCGCATTATGCAGCTCCGCAAAATGCTATGCAGCAACAGGTGTGCGAGATCTGGCAGGAGGTATTGGGGATTGACCGGATTGGCGTTGATGATGATTTTTTCCATCTTGGCGGCAATTCAATAATGGCAATCAAGCTCATACACCGGATCAACCAGGAAACAGGAAGCGCATTGCTACTCAAGTCGATCTATAGCCATCGCACGGTTCGCACTCTTGTAGAAGCCGGCAGCGGCCGTGCTGCGCATTCAATACAGCCAGGCAAACTACTCGACCCAATCATGCCCTCGCTTCCAGGTAGCGATGCAGTAAAAGGGGATGGACTTTTAATTACGGGGGCCACAGGATTTGTGGGGCGTTATCTGTTACATGAACTGTTGATGCGCTCCGATAATACTGTTTACTGCCTGCTAAGAGGGCAGAATGAAAATGCTGCTCGTCAACGGCTCAGGCGCTGCTTGATAGACAACCATCTCTGGCACGATCATTTCGAAGACCGGATCAAGATTGTGTCGGGTGACATTGACAAGCCAATGCTTGGCATGAATCAGGCCGACCAAGAACATCTGGCTGATGCTGTCGGCACCATCTATCACTGTGCAACCTACATGAATCATCTTGCCAGCTATCAGGAAATGAAGACTGCAAATGTCGATAGTGTTGAAGAAATCCTGAAACTGGCCAGTGAAAAGCGCCCGAAACGCATCGTTTATCTATCGACGACTGGAATTTTTGGTACGCAGCCAGTGCGCATCGTTGACGAGACCACGGAGATATCCAACGAACGACATACCAGTGATAACGGTTATGTTGCGACCAAATGGATGGCGGAGAATCTGATGCTTCAGGCAAGACAGCGCGGTTTCGACATCTCTGTTGTTCGTTTGGGACTGGTTTCCGGTAGCCAACAGACGGGGCGCGGCGACGACAAGCAATGGTTAACCCGATTGATGCGTACAGTCCGGGCGCTTGGCTGCAGTTTTAAGGAGCCGCTCATTGAAACGTCCGTGCTGCCTGTTGACTATGTCGCCAGGGCAGTCCGGGTACTGTCTCAGGTGCAGAGGATGGAGCCGGTTTATCACTTGTCCAGCGAAGAGTCTCTGAGTTTTCCTGATCTGGTGGCGCGCTATAACGCCGTGAGTGACGATCAGATTAATCTAGTGAATTACAGCGATTTTATTCATCTTCTTCTGGCGCACAAAGACAAAGGTAACTCTATCGATGCGGAATATCTATTTGCCGACGATATCGATGTCCTGCAGCTAAAGGGCTACGTGCCGAAAAAGGTCCATGTAGAAAAAGGAACCGTGATCTCTAGTCGTCAGACGAAGCGAATTCTTGGCGATCTCGGACTGTTCGTGCCAGAAGTCAACGACGAGACTGTATTCAGATATTTTCTGCAATAGCCTGATTGCAGTTATTCTGGCTGATCCGTCAGACTGTCACAGAAGCCTCTGAATTCCTGAGTAGAACTCGGGTATCGGGATCTTGGCTATACGACCCGAGGAGATAATCTCCTCGGGTTTTTCGTGACTGATTCTACGGCGTTAAAAGCATGCATGTGCCCCGGTGCCTTTGGCTTGATTGATGACAGCTCGTCATCGCAAGGTTTGGAGGCGCGTTTTCTTCCTCTACTGCGGCGTAGGGGGGAGATGATGGCGCGTGCTGATCGCGTTACACCAGCGCAGCGGTATCCGAAAGACCCGATGTTGTCGCGCTGCGGATCTGGAATATCGCTGCAGCCGGCCTGTGTGTCAGCGCTTGGTCCTGGATACGCTTGAGCATCCGCAGCTTGAATGGCGTGTCGTAACGGCCGTACTTCTTCTGCAGCCCACTCGCGCCATGCCGACAGCAGCTCTCGACCCAGCGGCGAACCATCGAATAATCCAGCCCATGCTTCCGGGCCGGTTCTCTCGGCCCTACGATGCCTTGCGCACCGTCCCGGGCAATATCCGTCTTAAATCGTTCACTGTACTTCGCCATGAAAAACACCCCAGAGGTTGGATAGGTGTCCAACTTCTGGGGTGCAGTTCATTCGGCGTGGCTTTTTATGACTGCTTCGGCGGTTGCCTCAGCTGTGGTGACCGTTATCCGGATCGGAATCGAACGGTTGCTGGTGGTCGTGGCGGGCCAGCTTGTGCGTTTGCTCGTCGAGCTTGTCGCCGAGCATGCGGCGCACGCTGACGTAGAACACCGGAATCAGCAGCAGGCCGAGGAAGGTGGCGAAGAACATGCCGCCGATTACGCCGGTACCGATTTCGTGACGGGAGTTCGCACCCGCGCCGGTGGAGGTGACCAGCGGCAACACACCAAGGATGAACGCCATCGACGTCATCAGGATGGGGCGCAGTCGCTGACGGGCGGCAGTAAGCACAGCGTTGAACAGCGTTTGTCCTTCGGCCTGTTGCTCGACGGCGAATTCCACGATCAGGATCGCGTTTTTCGCGGCCAGGCCGATCACCGTCACCAAGCCGATCTTGAAGTACATGTCGTTCGGGAAGCCGCGCAACATGGACGCCGTGACCATGCCCAGCAGGCCGAGCGGCACTACCAGCAGCACGGCGACCGGAATCGACCAGCTTTCGTACAGGGCGGACAGGCACAGGAACACGATCACGATCGACAGGATCATCAGCAGCGTGGCCGAGTTACCCGCCAGCACTTCCTGGTAGGACTGGCCGGTCCAGTCCGCACCGAAGCCCTTGGGCAGATCGGTGTCGACGATGTTCTGCAAGGTGCCCATCGCCTGGCCGGTCGAATAACCCTTGTTGGCATCGCCCACGATTTCGATCGCCGGATAGCCGTTGTAGCGGGTAAGCGACGGCGGTGCCATGCTCCAGCTTGTGTGCACGACGCTGGATAGCGGGATCATGTCGTACGGGCCATTGGCCGAGCTGGCAGTCGAACTGGTCGACGTCGTGCCGCTGGTGGACGTGGTGGTCAATGAGCTTGGCGTGTAGATGTGATCCAGCGCATCCGTGCCCATGCGATAGGGCGCATCAGCCTGCACCATCACGCGCTTCACGCGGTCTTCGTAAATGAAGTTGTTGATGTAGACCGGCGCGAGCATCAGCTGGATGGCGTTGTACACGTCACTGACCGAAAGACCTAATGCACCGGCCTGTACGCGATCAACGGTGAGGTTGTACTGCGGCGCATCCGGCAGGATGTTCGGACGGGTGCCGAACAGGGTGGGGCTTTTCGAAGCCTTGCCCAGCAGTATGCCCATGGCTTGCGCAAGCTGGGCGCGCGATTGCCCGTTGCGTGCCTGCAGGTACATATCCAGTCCGCCGAACTGGCTGAGGCCGCGGATGGTCGGCAGGTTCACTACGAAGATCTGCGCATCGCGAATGCTGTGCAGCACGCCATTCGCCTGGCGGATGAATTCGTCCGCGGTGATCGAGCGCTCACTCCAGTCCTTGAGTTTCATGAAGACCATGCCGGCGTTTTCGCTGCGGCCGACGAAGCTGAAACCGCTGATCTGGTACATGCCGACGTAGTCGTTTTTCAGCGGACTCTTGGCAAGCGTCTCGCGGATTTCCTTCATCACCCCTTCGGAGCGTTCCACCGTGGCACCCGGCGGCAAGCTGACGATGGCCAGGGCGAAGCCTTGGTCTTCGCTGGGCACGAAACCGGTGGGCAGCTTGGTATAAAGGAAGCCGGCCAGCATGGCGATCAGCACGAACACGATCATCCAGCGTGGCGCATGACGGATCGCACTGCCGATATGGCCATGATAGGTGTGGGTGATGCGGTCGAAGGCGCCATTGAACCAGCGGTAGACGAAGTTCTTCTTTTCCTCATGCGTGGGCTTGAGGATGGTGGCGCACAGTGCCGGCGTGAACGACAGCGCAAGGAACGCGGAGAAACCCATCGATACCGCAATGGTCAGCGCGAACTGTTTATAGATCACACCGGTGGCGCCCGGCTGCAAGGCCGAAGGCACGAACACGGCCGCCAGTACCACGGTAATGGCTACCACGGCGCCGGTGATCTGCGACATCGCTTTGCGCGTGGCTTCCTTCGGCGGCAGATTTTCCTCCGCCATGATGCGCTCGACGTTCTCGATCACCACGATCGCGTCGTCCACCACGATACCAATGGCCAGCACCATGCCGAACAAGGTCAGCTGGTTGATGGTGAAGCCGAGTGGGGAAAGGCCGATGAAGGTGCCCAGCAAGGCGACCGGAATCACCAGGGTGGGAATGATCGTCGCGCGGATGTTCTGCAGGAAGATCAACATCACGAAGAACACGAGGATGATCGCCTCGATCAGCGTGTGCAGCACTTCCTTGATCGATACCTGCACGAACGGCGTGCTGTCGTATGGCGCAAACCAGGTGACGCCCTGCGGGAAATCCTTGGCCAGCTCGTCCATCTTCGCGCGTACGGCTTCGGCCACGCTCAGTGCGTTGGCGCCGGGCAGCAGCTGTACGCCGAAACCGCCGACCGGTTGGCCGGTCCAGCTCGATGTGAAGCCGTAGGTTTGCGGACCGAGCTCGATGCGCGCGATGTCTTTCAGGCGCACCACGGTACCGTCAGGATCGGCACGCAAGATGATGTTGCCGAACTGCTCGGGCGTCGAGAACAGGCCTTCACCCGAGACCGTAGCGGTGAAGCTCTGCCCGTTGACAGCCGGGTCGGCACCCAGCGAGCCCGCCGCGAACTGCACGTTCTGGGTCGAGATAGCGTTTTCGACCTGAGTGGCGGAAAGGCCGTAGCCCTGCATCTTGTCCGGGTTCAGCCAGACGCGCATGCCGTATTCGGAACCCACCTGGAAGGTGCTGCCGACGCCGGGAATGCGGCCGATCTGGTCGATCACTTGCGAACCGACGATGTCGTTGAGGCGCTTGTAGTCGATCTCCGGATTCTTGGAGATCAGCGCTATGAACATCAGGAAGTCCGGGTTGGCCTTGGCCACCACCACGCCCTGTTGCGTCACGGCAGCCGGCAACTGCGGCTGCGCCAGCGACACCTTGTTCTGCACCTGCACCTGGGCGATGTCGGGATTGGTGCCGGTGGCGAAGCTGAGGGTAATCGTGGCAGTGCCGTTCGAGTTGGACGCCGAACTGAAATACAGCAGGTTATCGATACCGGTGAGCTGCTGTTCGATCACCTTGGTGACCGTGTCTTCCATCGTCTGCGCGCTGGCACCGGGGAAGGTAGCCGTCACCGTCACCTGTGGCGGCGCGATGTTGGGATAAGACTCCACACCCATGCCCAGCACCGAAATGGTGCCGACCAGGGTGATGAGAATGGCGACCACCCAGGCAAAGATGGGGCGATCGATAAAGAAACTCGGCATCAGTGTTCTCCTTACTGCTTGCCGGTGGCTGGGCCTTGAGCGGCAGGCGTCTGATCAGGCTTCCAGGGGGTCGCCTTGGCCGGCGCGCCGGGCTTGACGACCTGGACGCCCGATACGATCACCTGGTCGCCTGCGCTGAGGCCGCTGGAGACAATCCAGTCGTTGCCGCGCATGGTGTCGGCGCTCACGCGCTTCTGGACCACCTTGCCGTCCTGGCCGACCACCAGGGCGTAAGCGCCCGCCGGGTCACGCTGGATGCCGGCCTGCGGTACCAGGAACACCTTATTGAGTTCGCCCATGTCGACCGTAAGGGTGACGTACATGCCTGGCAGCAGGCGGCGATCAGGGTTCGGCACGACGGCGCGCAGGTTGATCGCACCCGTGCTTGGGTTAACGGTGGTGTCAGAGAAGTCCAGCGTGCCGAGATGGTCGTACTTGATGCCGCTCGGCATGGTGATCTGCACGGTGGTCTTGTCCTGGGCTGCCAGCTGCACGTTGCCCTTGGACTGGGCGTGACGCAGCGTGTCCAGATCGGCCGCGCTCAGGGTGAAGTTCACATAGAGCGGGTCGAGCTGATCCACCGTGGTCAGCAAGGTGGCATTGGCGCCGGCATCCGACGTGCTGTTACCGACGATGGCGCCTTCGGTGACCTGTTGCTCACCGGCGCGGCCATCGATGGGGGAGGTGACATTGGTATAGCTCAGATTGACGCGTGCGGTTTCCACATTCGCCTGAGCCTGCTTCACCGCGGCAGCCGAGGAGCGCTCGGTGGCTTCATCGGTATCCAGCTGGGCCTGCGAGATATAGCCCTGCGGCACGAGCTTGCGGTCGCGGTCGGCGATCACATGCGCGTTGGTATAGGTGGCCTGGGCCGAAGCGAGCGATGCCTCGGCATTGGCCAGGGCGGCCTTGTAGGGCGCCGGATCGATCTGGAACAGCAGTTGTCCCTGCTTGACGTCGGTGCCTTCCGTATAGACACGCTTGAGCAGGACGCCCGACACGCGAGCCCGGACATCGGCGCTGCGGTAGGCGGACAAACGGCCGACCAGATCTTTGGTCAGCGGCACGTTTTGCGGCTGGGCTTCTACAACCCCCACCGTCGGCGGTGGCATCTTGGGCGGGCCTTGTTCCTTGCTGCTGCAGGCAACAAGGGCCAGCAGGCTCAGGCACAGCACCGGCGTGCGCATTGGCGTCGACTTCATGAGAACTCCATGACTTGCGTAAACGGGGTAGGGGCAGGCGAAGGCACGAAAAATATCCGGCGATTCCGCCGAAAAACTTTACGCTCGATCGGATAGCCGCCGCATTGTGCCGTGTCTTTGGTTTTGGGACGACGGAGCATTCGGCAAGACTATACCGATCAGTTTACAATTTAATCGCTATGCGAATCCAGCCTTTGCGGACATGACTAGCGACATGGGCGGGTTTGATCGCAGGAGGGATGCAGGTCTGTTGCTCTTTGGTCTTTCAAGGGCCTCAAGCGATAGGAGCATGAGGCTGGCCTCGCATGTGCGCATGCCGATGTGCATGCAACCGACATGCGCGGTTGTGACTGTGAGCTGATGCATACGCACGTGATGCTGCGCCGCCGATGGATCAATTTCAGAGCGAGGCGTATCCTTTTAAGGCTTTCTGCTCCATTCCCAACGTCTCCACTTCGTAAGTAGAAACCATGAATGCGATCCGTGCGGCCAACGACATTCCTCTTTCGTCTGTCGTGCTTGATGAGTTGAAGAAAAGCGGTTTTCCGACCAAGCGCCTTGATGAGGCGCAATTTTTTATCAGCGCCTTTTTCGCGCGCATTGCCGAGAGTGACGTGGGGCTGCATAGCCCTGCTGAATGGGCGGCAATCATCGCCGGCCTGATGGATTTCATGCAGCAGCGCCAGCCCGGGCGCGTAGTTGTGCGAGTTACCGGCGTCGGTCATGCCGCGCGCAGTGCGGTACAGATTGTGACTGACGATATGCCGTTCCTGGTGGATACGGTCAGCATGGTCCTTTCGGATTATTCGCCGATTCATGCCGTACTCCACCCGGTAGTGAAGGTGAGCCGGGACGCTGCCGGTCAAGCGCAGCGGATGGGCGACGAACACGGCGCGCCGGAATCCGTGATGCATTTCGAAGTCGATCATATCGACGACGAAAGCACCACGATGCGGGTCAAGAGCCAGATTGAAGCCGCGCTTGAAGATGTGCGGGCGTCGGTGCGCGATTGGAATGGCATGCGCGAGAAAGCGCTGTCCATCGCCGCCGACCTGCCGAACCGCAAGCTGCCGCTGGATGCCGCATCGGTCCAGGAGGCGAGTGAATTCCTGCGTTGGCTGGCGGACAACAATTTTACCTTCCTCGGCTACCGCGAATACGAAGTAGCGCAAGCCGATGGCGATGAGGTGCTGCGTCCGGTTGAAGGCTCGGGCCTGGGCATCCTGCATAAGAGCGAGCGTTCAGTGGCGCCGCGCTCACTGCGCACCCTGGCAGCCCATGACCTGCCGCAGTCCGGCGCCTACGACGCCATCATCCTGACCAAGACCAATGCGCGTTCGCATGTGCACCGTGCCGGCAATATGGATTATGTCGGCGTGCTGAAGTTCGGCGCAGACGGCAAACCGGTGTCCGAGCAGCGCTTCCTGGGGCTGTTCACCTCCAACGCCTACATGACGCGCCCACAGGAGGTGCCGTTGGTGCGCCAGCGCGTGGAAGCCGTGCTGGTTCGTTCGGGGCTCAAGCGCGATGCCTATTCGGGCAAATCACTGCGTCATATCCTGGAAACGCTTCCGCAGGAAGAGTTGTTCCAGAGCACCGAGGACGAACTCTTCGCCACCGCGATGGGCATCCTCGAATTGCAGCAGCGCGCCCGTACCCGGTTGTTCGTGCGGCGTGACCGCTATGGCCGCTTCTTCACCTGCCTGGTGTTCGTGCCGCGCGATCGCTTCAGCACCACGGTACGCGAACGCATCGAGGCGATGCTGCGCGAGGTATTCCACGGCGAGAGCCTGGATTCCAACGTGCTGATGGGCGAATCGGCGCTGGCACGCCTGCAGGTGACGGTGCGCCCGCATCCCGGCGATCATCCCGCTTTTGATCCACAAGATCTGGAGACGCGCCTGCTGCATATCGTGCGCAACTGGCACGATGGTTTGCGCGATTGCCTGATCGCACAGGCTGGCGAAGCTCAGGGCGTGTCGCTGTTCAATAGATTCGACAGGCTGTTGCCTGCCGGCTACATCGAAGATGTGTCGCCGGAAGTCGCAGCTCACGACGTTATCGCACTGACGACGCTCAAGAGCGACGATTCGATCCATCTCAACCTTTACGAAGATCCGCGCGACCAGAGCCTGCGCTTCAAGGTCATCCATGTCGGTGCGCCAATATCGCTGTCCGAAGCGTTGCCGATGCTGGAGAACATGGGCGTTCGCATGCTTGCCGAGCATGTCTACACCATGCAAAGCGAAGGCCGCGAACTGACCATCCACGATTTCGAACTGAAAGCGAAAACGTCGCTGGTGTTCGAGCTGCCGCATCTGCGTGACCGTTTCGAGCGTAGCTTCGAGGCCTTGTGGCGGCATCAGGCCGAGAGCGATGGCTTCAACAATCTCGTGTTGCTGGCGCAAGCCGATTGGCGACAAGTGGCCGTGCTGCGCGGCTACTGCAAATACCTGCAACAGGTCGGCATTGCGTTCTCGCAGAATTACATGGAAGAGACGCTCAATCGCTATCCGGCCATCGCCGGTCTGTTGATCGAGTTGTTCAATGCCAAATTTGATCCGCGCCGTGAGCACTTGTCCGCAGCGGAACTTCAGCAGGCGCAGGCTGATCTGCGCCGTGAGATGCAGGCGCTGATTTCGGCCGATACCCAGAAAGCCAAGCCCGAACTGATCGACGGCCTCATTTCAGTGCTGGCCAGCACGCGCGAACAGCAGGTGCATGTATTGTGGGAGGCGTTGAAGTCGCTGCTCGATGATGTCGCCAGCCTCGACGACGAGCGCATCCTGCTGAGCTTCATGAACACCATTCGCGCCACCCTGCGCACGAGTTTCTTCCAGACCTGGGAGGGCGTTCACCGTCATTACATCAGCTTCAAGTTCGATTCGAAGCAGGTGCCGGACGCGCCGAAGCCGGTGCCTTATCGAGAAATCTTTGTGTACTCGCCGCGCGTGGAGGGCATTCACTTGCGCTTCGGGCCGGTGGCACGCGGTGGTTTGCGCTGGTCCGACCGGCGCGAGGATTTCCGCACCGAAGTGCTGGGCCTGGTGAAGGCGCAGATGGTGAAGAACACCGTGATCGTGCCTGTCGGCTCGAAGGGCGGCTTCTTCGTCAAGCATCCGCCGGTGGGCGGCGACCGTGATGCCCAACTGGCGGAAGGCATTGCTTGCTATCGCTTGTTCATCAACGGCCTGCTCGACATCACCGACAACCTGGTGGAAGGCAAGGTAGTGCCGCCACACGACGTGGTACGCCACGACGATGACGATCCGTATCTGGTCGTTGCTGCTGACAAGGGCACGGCCACTTTCTCCGATATCGCCAATGCGATTTCCATCGAGCATGGTTTCTGGCTGGGCGATGCATTCGCATCCGGTGGCTCGAATGGCTACGACCATAAAGGCATGGCCATTACCGCGAAGGGTGCATGGGAGTCGGTGAAGCGCCACTTCCGTGCGCTGGGCCGCGATTGCCAGAGCGAGGATTTCACCTGCGCGGGCATCGGCGACATGTCCGGCGACGTGTTCGGCAACGGCATGTTGCTGTCCCGGCATATCCGATTGGTGGCCGCGTTCGATCATCGGCATGTCTTCCTCGATCCGAATCCGGATACGGTGGCGTCATTCGCCGAGCGCGAACGCATGTTCAAGTTGTCGCGCTCAAGTTGGGAGGACTACGACAAATCGTTGATCTCGCCAGGTGGCGGCATATGGCCGCGCAGCGTGAAGTCGATTCCGATTTCGCCGGAAGTACGTGCTGTGTTGGGCTTGAGGGCGGATGTACAGCATCTGTCGCCCACGGATCTGCTCAACGCCATTCTCAAGGCGCCAGTGGATCTGCTCTGGAACGGCGGCATCGGTACCTATGTGAAAGCGAGCAGTGAAACGCACGCTGACGTGGGCGATCGTGCGAATAACGCCTTGCGCATCAATGGTGCGGAATTGCGTTGCAAGGTCGTGGGCGAGGGCGGCAATCTCGGGTTCACCCAGAAAGGCCGTATCGAAGCCGCCCAGCACGGCGTGCTGCTGAATACGGACTTCATCGACAACTCCGCAGGCGTGGATACGTCCGACCACGAGGTCAACATCAAGATTCTGCTTGACGATGCGGTACAACGCAGCGAAATCAACGTCGATGAACGCAACCGTCAGCTGGCTGCGATGACCGACGAGGTCGGCCAGTTGGTGCTTTGGGATAACTATCGCCAGAACCAGGCGATCACGCTGATGGAACATCAGTCGGCGAAGCGCATCGGGTCGATGGCACATTTCATCCGCACCCTGGAAGCGGAAGGACTGCTCGATCGCCAGGTCGAGAACCTTCCGAGCGAGGCCGAACTGACCGAGCGCAAGACACGTGGGCAGGGTATGACGCGTCCGGAGTTGGCGGTGTTGCTGTCGTACGACAAGATTCGCCTCTTTCAGCAGCTGCTTGACTCGGACGTACCGGAAGATCCGTACCTGTCGAAGGAACTGGTGCGTTACTTCCCCGCGCCGCTGCATGAGAAATACGCGGCGCACATGCAGCGCCATCGCCTCAAGCGCGAGATCATCGCGACGGCCGTGACCAACTCCACCATCAACCGCATGGGCGCCACCTTCATGATGCGCATGCAGGAGGACACGGGACAGGGGCCGGCTGCCATCGCGAAGGCCTATACCGCGGCACGCGAGATCCTTGGTGCGCGCGAGTTGTGGGCCGATATCGAAGCGCAGGACAGCAAGGTGGCGGAGAACACGCAGGTCGACGCGATCATGCAGATCTGGTCGTTGCTGCGGCATATCACTCGCTGGTTGCTCAACCGTCCTGGCGGCACGCTGGATATCGCCGCAAACGTGGAGCGTTACCAGGCCGCGGTGGCCGAGCTCGGTGCGACCGTGCCGGATACTTTGACGCCCGCGGGCAAGGCCGATTTCGCCACCAGCCAGGAAAAATGGGAAGGCCTGGGTCTACCTAACGATCTCGCCTTGCGGTTGGCCAAGCTCCCCGAGCTACGTGCCATGCTCGATATGGTGGAAGTCGCGCGTCAGACCGGACAGCCTATCGCCAAGGTTGCCAACGTATTCTTCGAACTGGGGCATGCGCTGGATCTGGAATGGTTGCGCGGCCAGATCGAAGCGCTGCCGGTGGAAGGCCATTGGCATGCCCAAGCCCGCGGTTCGCTGCTGGACGAACTCAATCACCAGCATCGCGCACTCGCCGTGCAAGTGCTTGCGCTCGGTGGCAGCAAGGAGATCCCGCCAGTGCAGGCATGGCTGGATCGCGACAATGCCACGCTCAAGTACACGCGCAACATGTTGGCGGAAATCCTCACGCAGAATGTGGATTACCCGATTGCCTCGGTGGCACTGCGCCGCCTGGCCCAGTTGGCGCAGGTGCCGGTCGCTTGATGTGCTTCAACCCTCTCCCCTTTTGGGGAGAGGGTCCGCTGACAGGCAACCGCCCCTTGGCATGCCTGAGAGCCAGAGGGTCAACGCAAACGCGTTATGCCATTCTTTTGCACGCCTTGCTTTCTTTTCGTGAGGAAGAGGATGTGCAAGGGAGACATGGTCAGCTCACATCCCGTGTCGTAAGCTCGTTCGCCCACAGCATCAGACGGATCTCACGCCATGCGCCTTGCGTTCGTCGCTAGCGAAACCAATGTTGCTCAGCAGGCACGCCGCAAACTCGTGGAACGATATGGCGACGTACCTGTGACGGATGCCGAAGTCATCGTGGCACTGGGTGGCGATGGATTCATGCTGCGCACCTTGCACGCCCATCGCGCCATGGCGGTGCCGGTGTATGGCATGAAGCTGGGGCGGGTCGGCTTCCTGATGAACAAGCACCAGCTTGATGACTTGCCGGAGCGCATCGCGCGCGCGCATGTCGCGGAACTGTTTCCCCTGGAGATGCAGACCACCGACAGCGATGGGCAGACCCGCTGCGCGCTGGCCTTCAATGAAGTATCGCTCCTGCGTCAGACCAATCAGGCAGCGCACATCGAGGTCAAGCTCAACGGCATCGTAAAACTGGCGAACTTGATCTGTGATGGCATTCTGGTTTCCACGCCGGCCGGTTCCACGGCCTACAACCTTTCCGCGCATGGCCCCATCCTTCCTTTGGATGCCAATGTGCTTGCGTTGACACCGATCAGCCCGTTCCGCCCACGCCGCTGGCGAGGCGCCATTCTGCCGCACCGTACCGTGGTCAGCCTGCGAGTGCTCGATCCCGGCAAACGGCCGGTCAGCGCCACCGCTGATTTTCTGGAAGTGCGCAATGTTCGTACTGTCGACATTCACCAGTCCCGCGAGCTAGGTGTGCGACTGCTGTTCGACCCGGAGCACAATCTGGAGCAACGCATCCTGGACGAGCAGTTTGCGGCGGATTGAAGTCCTATCGTCGTAGCCCGCAGCCCGGCACATGCGAAATGGATTGCTCGTTATGTACGCCTGGATACTGCATGCGCCATGCGCCCTCCTGCGCATCCGTTTGCCGCGAATAAGGCGCATGCGGTGCGCTTTTGCGCTAGATTGAGGCGCATGACCCGCACCACCAAAACAGCCCACGACCCTAGTGCTGTCAACGACAACCGACTTGTCGTTGCGATTTCGTCGCGGGCGTTGTTCGACATGGTGGATAGCCACGCATTGTTCGAGCGCGAGGGGCTGGATGCGTATCGCGCGTTTCAGATCGAGCACGAGGATGAAATCCTGCAGCCTGGCGTGGCATTTCCGCTGGTGCAGAAGCTGCTTGGCCTCAACAAGCTTGCCGGCGATGTACCGCCGGTCGAGGTGATTCTGCTGTCGCGCAATTCCGGCGATACCGGCCTGCGCATCTTCAATTCGATCCAGCATTACGGGCTGCAAATCAGCCGTGCGGCGTTTACCAGTGGCGCCCCGACATCCGACTACATCGCGCCGTTCAAGGCCGATCTGTTCCTTTCCGCTAATGCCGAAGATGTTGGTCGTGCGCTGAAAGCGGGTGTGGCGGCGGCGACGATTCTGCCTTCCATCGCGTCCCCCCGCGCCAGCGAACAATTGCGCATTGCCTTCGACGGCGATGCGGTCATTTTCGGAGACGAGGGTGAACGGGTGTCACGCGAGGAAGGATTGGAAGCCTTCCATCGCAACGAATCCGTACTCGCGACCGAACCGTTGTCGGTAGGTCCGTTCCGCGGTTTCCTGACGGCCCTGCATCGCCTGCAGGCGGCGTTTCCCGCGGAAAACTCGCCGATTCGCACCGCGCTGGTCACGGCGCGCTCCGCACCGGCGCATAAGCGTGTGATCCTCACGTTGCGCCGCTGGGGCGTGCGTATCGACGAAGCGTTGTTCTTGGGTGGCCGCGACAAGGGGCCATTCCTGGATGCGTTCGGCGCGGATATCTTCTTCGATGATTCACCGGCGAACGTGGAGTCCGCGCGCAAGCATGTGGCGACGGGGCACGTGCCGCACGGGGTGAGCAACAGATAAGGCGGCTAGTGGGCGGATGTCCGTCGGCGTGGCAGGGGACGACGCAGGTAGAGCTGCATCAGCAAGACGATTTCTTCGACCAGTTCCGGGCGCTGCAGCCATGCTGGTTGACTGTTGGCGGCTTCATGCACAATGGCATGCCCTGCGGCGCGGAAGACGAACACGGCTAGATCCAGGTCGGGCACGTTGCGCACAAAGGGACGCAACAGTTCTTTCAGTTCTGCGTGGACATTCGCCTCGCGCGCCGAGTCCACGCGCCGGGCAGAGCGCGGCAACTCTTCCGCGAAAATGCGATGCAGTGCGGGAGCGACCCGGTGCTCGTCCACGCTGGCCTTGACCAGCGTCGTCAGGAGTGTGTGCAGACTGCCAGAGGCTTTTAGTTGTTCCGCCGCGCCGGACATGTCACGGCTTACCTGCTCGACATGCCGGCGTTGCAACTCGACCACGATCGATTCCTTGTTGGGAAAGTACTGGTAGAGCGAAGCGATGTTGACGCCCGCGCGCTCAGCAACCCGATTGGTGGTGAAATTTTCCCAGCCGTCTTTGACAAGAATGTAAGTAGCGGCTTGCAAAATCGCATCGACAGTGATGCTGGAACGCGCTTGGCGCGGTTGTTTGCGCGGCGCGGTCTTGACCTTTGGCATGGCGCTTCCAATGTAAGTTGGAAAAGTGAGCAAGAGCTTACATTATGTACGGCATGGATATGTCACGCCTTGAAACCAGCATGGATCCCATTGTGCCCTCGACAGACGATTGGGCTGCATTCCGTGCGATCAACGCCCGGCGCCGGGCCGTACGGGATTTTGACGGCAGCGCGATCGACGTTGCGGATGTGCACGCCGTGCTCGCCGAGGCCCAACTCGCGCCGTCCAGCAGCAATCTCCAGCCCTGGCGCTTCCATTACATCAGCGAGCCCCCATTGCGCCGCCTTGTCGCGGCGGCATGCCATCGGCAGCGCGCCGCAGCCAGCGCTTCCGTTCTGGTCGTGCTGAGTGCCAGTAGCGCTTATGCCCGGCAAACACTGGATGGACTGGTCGAATATGTCGAGCACACGTCGGCGCTGGATGAGCAGGCACGGGCTTATTACCGCAAGCACTTGCAGGAATGCCGTTGGTTCGACCGTATAGGAGGTCTGTGGCTGTGGGAGCCCATCATGGACATGGTTTCCCTCATCGAGCCCACGCTCACGCTGTTGCCGCTGGGCGCCGTGCGCGTACGCCATGAGATGGCTCGCAATGCCATGTTTGCCGCGCAGACTTTGATGCTTGCTGCCTCGGCCAGGGGCCTGGATAGCTGCCCGATGGAGGGTTTCAGCCCCAGGAAAGTGGCGAGGCTTTTGAAGTTGCCGCGCGGCACAGTGATACCGTTGGTGATCGCGCTCGGGCGGCGCACACCGGATGCGCGCGTGGAACCGCGCTGGCGTGTGCCGCTAGAGCAGGCAGTGGTCGAGTATTGAGCGTTACCGCTAGCTAACCCTTCTTTCTTTGCGAGAAGGTGTCTAGCGGGTGTGGTTTACGGCACCGAGTGCCCCTTGCTTGCCGTCCAGATCGCATACCAATCTTCGGCATCGAGCTGCACATCCAGTGCAGCGACGGCGTCACGCAAACTTTCGATGCGACCGCTGCCTGTGATCGGATAGGGGCGCGATGGGTGACGTAGCACCCAGGCGAACGCGAGCGTGGTGAGCGAGACGCTGTAGCCTTCCGCAATGGCCGACATTTCGGCGCGGACACGTAACGCCTGCTCGTCCTGGCCTGTAAACAGACATCCGCCGGCGAGAGGCGACCAGATCATGGGCCGCAGGCCCAGATGTTGCGCCTGATCGAGGGTGCCGTCGTCCAGTGCATCCATGTGCATCGGTGACAGTTCGATCTGATTGGTGACCAGCGGATGGCGCTGGTGCAGTAGCGCAAACTGGGTGACGGAGTGATTGGAGACGCCCCAGTGAGCGACCTTTCCTTCGCGGGTGAGCGCAGCAAAAGTGTCCGCCAGCACATCCGCGTCCATCAGATAATCAGGGCGATGGATCAGTACCAGATCCAGCTGATCCGTGTGCAGGTTGCGCAGCGACTGTTCCACTTGTTGCCGGATGTAGGCGGCGCCGGTGTCGTAGTAGGTAAGGCGATAAGGCCGTTGCGACGAACGCAACCGGATGCCGCATTTGGTCACCAATTGCATGCGACCGCGCAAGCTGGGCGATGCTTTCAAGGCTTCGCCGAACAGTGACTCAGCGCGGTAATCACCGTAAATGTCCGCGTGGTCGAACGAGGTGAAGCCAAGCTCCAGCGCTTGTTCGATCCAGCGCACGCGTTGCTGCACGTCAAGCTTCCATTCTGTGATGCGCCACAGACCGGCCACGATAGGAGAGAGTTCGAATGGGGCAGTGATGTCGGTCGGCATAGGTTGGCGTGTCAGCGTTGAGTCATGGAAGGTGGCGGCGCATGGAGTTCGCTGGCTGACCAGCCGCCACCCAGATCGCCGATCAATGAAATCGTATCGAGCAGGCGTTGCTGCCGGATGGCCAATGCATTTTGTTCAGCGCTCAGTTGAGCGGCCTGGGCCGTTGCAGCGGTGGTGTAGTCGACGGTGCCGGCCTGGTATTCATTCAAGGCAATCCGCGCGCCTTGGGTCGCATCGCGTACGGCGGCATCCTCGACATCCGCCTGCTGGGCAAGGATGCGCAAGCCTGACAAGTCGTCTTCAACCCCTTCCAACGCCGTCAACACAGTGCCGCGATAATTGGCGACTGCCGATTCATAGGCGGCCTTGGCAGCTTGCACCTGTCCATGCCGTGCCCCGAAATCGAATACGGTTTCGTTCACATCGGCGCCCAGCGACCAGACATGGTTGGCGATATGCAGCAGGCCGGCCAGCGGCGATTGCGAAAAGCCATCTGCACCGGACAGCGTGATGTCGGGATAGTAAGCCGCTATCGCCACACCGACGGCTGCGTTCTGGGCGGCCATCTCACGCTCGGCGACGGCGATGTCGGGACGGCGTTGCAGCAGTGTTGAAGGCATGCCGGCCGGAACGGAAGGCAATGCAGGCAGCAACGTACTGTGCGGAATCGCGAGCTCTTCTGGCGTTTTGCCCACCAGCACGGCAATGGCGTGCTCTTCTTGCGCGCGTGCAATACCTAGCGCGATCAAGCTGGACTTGGCACTTTCCAGTTGGGTGCGTGCAGTGATCACATCCGAGGGCGCCGCGGTGCCGGCTGCCCCCTGGTTGCTTACCACGCGCAAATACTCGGTGTATGCCTCGACCGTCTTCTGCAGCACATCGATATCGGCGTCACTGATGCGAAGTTCAATCACGGCATCGGCAAGTGCGATTTGCTCCGACAACGTGGCGTTGGCCAGGGTTGCCTGGCTGGCCTGGGCGGAAGCCTTGCTCTCTTCGATGGAGCGCCGGACTTTTCCCCACAGGTCGGGCGCCCAGCTTACATTGCCTTCCAGCGAACCAGACGTGCTCACGGCAGGGCGTAGGGCGGTGCTGGAAAACGTGCTGCTGGTACTGCGTTGCTTGGTGGCCGAACCGGTGACGCCAATCGTGGGAAACAACGCGGCCCGCGCAACCTCTACCTCAGCCACCGCCTGCTGATAGTTGGCATAAGCCTGCTGCACGGTCTGGTTGGAGACCGAAACCATGGGTTCAAGTTTGTTGAGCAGCGGATCGTTGAAGCCCACCCACCAGTTGCCTTTGGGAGCTGCGCCGGCTTCGGGTGTTGCCGCCGTCCAGCCTGGCAGTTCCTTGTATTGCGTCGGCATGGATACCTGCGGGCGGTGATAATCCGGGCCGACCATGCAGCCGCCGAGCAGCAACGTCATTGCAGCGGCTAATGCGGTGTGAAAAGTTTTCGTGTTCATGCGCTTGCGTCCGATCTGTTCCACGGCAGCGTGGCTGACCATCGTGCGAGCCTTGCACGCAGACGATCGAGGAAGAGATAGATCACCGGAGTCGTGTACAGCGTAAAGACCTGGCTGAGAATCAGGCCGCCCATCACCGTGATGCCGAGCGGCTGGCGCAGCGATGAGCCTTGGCCGATGCCGACGGCCAGCGGCACTGCGCCCAATACGGCCGCGGCCGTCGTCATCATGATAGGACGCAGACGCATGACAGCGGCATCGTGAATCGCTTTTTGGGGTGCATAGCCTTCGTCGCGCTGCAGATGGATGGCGACGTCGATCATCATGATCGCGTTTTTCTTGACGATGCCGATCAGTAGGATGATGCCGATCATCGCGATGACCGAGAACGGCGTACCGAAGATCAGCAACGCCAGTGTGGCGCCGATACCGGCCGAAGGCAGCGTGGAAAGAATGGTGATGGGATGCACGGTGTTTTCATAGAGGATGCCGAGCACGATGTAGACGGCTCCCAAGGCCGCCAGGATCAACAGCGGCATGGATGACATCGAACGTGAATAAACCTGTGCCGCGCCGGCCGTAGCGCCGTGGATCGAAGCAGGCATGCCGAGATCCTGCATGGCTTGGTTGATCGCCGCCAAGGCTTTGCTCAGCGAGCCGCCCGGCGGCAGGTTGAACGAGATGGTGCCGGCCACCAGGCCATCCTGGTGATTGACCTGGGTAGCCGTGTGGTTGCTGGTGTAGCTGAGCATGGCCGGGAACGGCACCAGCGTTTCCGCTGCCGTGCTATCGGCGCTGCCGCTGGAAGTGCCGCCTCTGGAATTGGAGATGGCATTGGTGAGCTGGTTGGCCTGTGCGTTTGCGTTGAGCGCGTTGGTGGTGGACTTCGTACCGCTCTGAGTGGTCATCGCGGAGAATGTCTGCACGCCTTGGACGGTGCTGCCCGGCATCTGGGTCTGCTGCGTACCAGTGGGATTGCCGGCTGCCTTGCTGAAGTACATGCGTTCGAGCATTTGCGGGTATTGCCAGTACTTCGGCGCCACTTCCATCACCACGTAATACTGATTGAGCTCGTTGTAGACGGTCGACACGGTACGCTGGCCGAACGCGTCATAGAGCACGCTGTCGATCTGGTTGGGCGCAAAGCCGTAGCGCGCCATCGTGACGCGGTCGAAATGGATGTAAGTCTGCAAACCGTTTTGCTGCAGATCCGAATTGACGTCCTGCAGCTGGTTACGGTACTTGCCCAATGCCGTTACCAGTTTGGGTATCCAGGTATACAAGGCATCGGGATCGTCACTGGTAAGGGTGTACTGGTATTCGGCCGCAGACTGTCTGCCGCCGATATGCAGATCCTGCGCGGCCTGCATGAATAGCTTGGCGCCGGAGACGGCGCTGAGCTTCGGACGCAAACGCTGCACGACCTGGGCGGCCGATACCTTGCGTTCGGCCAGCGGCTTGAGTTCGACGAACACGTTGGCGGTGTTGAGCGCTCGACCACCGGTAAAGCCCGCCACGGACGCCACGGCGGGATCCTTCTGCACGATCGATTGCAACTGCGCGAGTTTTTTCTCCATCGCCTGGAAGGAGATGCTCTGGTCCGCGATGATCTGGCCGAAGAGAATGCCGTTGTCCTGCTCCGGGAAGAAGGTCGAGGGTAGCAACTTGAACAAGAAAACGTTCAGCACGATCAGACCGATCAGTGTCAGGCCGACCAGCAAAGCGTTATCGAGCACGGCAGCGAGCGAGCGTGAGTAAGCGTTCCTGAAGCGGTCGAACTGCCGTTCGTACCACACGGCCCAGCGCGCCTTGGAATGCATGGCGGCACCGGGGCGCAGCACGTGCGCGGCCATGGTGGGGGTGATCGTCAGCGAGATCACCATGGAAAGCAGGATCGCAATCGAAAGCGTGACCGCGAACTCGTGGAACAGCAGGCCGATAATGCCTGGCATCAAGATGATCGGCAGGAACACCGCGATCAACGAAATGCTCATGGAGATGACCGTAAAGCCGACCTCGCGGCTGCCGCGAAGCGCGGCCTCGCGCACGTCCATGCCGGTTTCCACGTGACGGACGATGTTTTCCAGCACCACTACGGCGTCGTCCACCACGAAGCCGGTACCGACGGTGAGCGCCATCAGTGAAAGATTGTCCAGGCTATAGCCCAGCAAATACATCGGCCCGAACGTTCCGATGATCGACAAGGGCAGTGCCACCGAAGGAATGAGGATGGCGCGCGGCGATTGCAGGAAGACGAACACCACGCCCACGACCAGCAGCACGGCGACGAACAGCGAACGTTCCGTATCGCCCACGGCGGCGTTCACCGATTGAGAGCGGTCAAGCGCGACGCCGACATGGATGTTGCTGGGCAGCGTCGCCTCGATGGATGGCAGCACGCGTCGGATCTGGCCTACCGTCTTGACGATGTTGCTGCCGGGCAGCGGATAGACGATTACCAACACCGCGGGCTTGCCATTGTAGAGACCCATATTGCGGATGTTTTCCGCGGAGTCCTCGACGTCGGCTACATCGCGCAGCAGCACCGGTGCACCATTGCGGTAGGCAACGACGAGATCGCGGTAGGGCGCCGCCTTCTTGATCTGATCGTTGGACGTGACTTCATAGCGCAAGCCGTCCTGATCAATGTGGCCCTTGGCGCTGTCAGCGTTGGCGGCACTGATGGCGGCGCGCACATCCTCCAGGCCAATGCCATAGCTGTTCAACTTGTTGGGTTCCAGTTCCACGCGCACCGAGGGGAGAGCGCTGCCGCCGAGTTCGATTTCGCCGACACCATCGACCTGCGACAGCTGCTGCTGGATGACCGAATTGGCCGAGTCGTAAAGTTGCGCGCGGGTCAGTGTCTCGGAGGTGAGCGCCAGCACCATCACCGGCGAATCCGCAGGGTTGTATTCGTGGTAGGTCGGGTTGTTGCGCAAGGTGGTCGGCAAGTCGGCGCGCGCGGCCTGGATGGCGGCCTGCACGTCGCGCGCGGCGCCGTTGATGTCGCGATTCAGATCAAACTGCAATACCACGCGTGTGGAACCGACATAGCTGGTCGAAGTCATCTCGTCGACGCCGGCGATGGCCCCCAGGCGTTTTTCCAGTGGCTCGGCCACCGTGGAAGCCATGATCCCGGGGCTGGCGCCGGCCATGTTCGCCTGTACGACGACGACGGGGTAGGTGACGTTCGGCAACGGCGCGACTGGCAACTGGAAATACGCCAGCACGCCCGAGAGCAGGATGGCGATGGCCAAGAGCGTCGTCGCCACCGGCCGCCTGATGAAGAGGGCGGAGATATTCATGACATCGCTCGTTGTGCAGCGAGGTCATGAAGCCCTGCTCTTGGGGGGAGAGGGGCGACGCGGGCGTCATGGACGCCAAGCTTCATGGCGTGGAATCTCCCGCTACCAGCGATGGCTTGCGATGGAAGCGCTGTGCCAGCCGATCAAAGAAAAGATAGATCACAGGTGTGGTGAACAGCGTCAACAGCTGGCTCAGCATAAGGCCACCGATGATGGCCAGGCCGAGCGGACGGCGCAGTTCAGAACCGGTGCCCGTGCCGAGCAGCATCGGCAATGCACCAAGCATGGCTGCCAGCGTAGTCATCAGGATCGGGCGGAAACGCAGCAGGGACGCCTCGAAAATTGCTTCTGCCGGTGATTTGCCGTGATCGCGCTCGGCTTCGAGCGCGAAGTCCACGATCATGATCGCGTTCTTCTTCACGATACCGATCAGCAGCACGATGCCGATGATGCCGATCACGTCCAGGTCGGCGCCCGCGACCATCAGCGCCAGCAGCGCACCGATGCCGGCGGAAGGCAACGTGGAGAGAATCGTCACCGGATGGATGAAGCTCTCGTACAACACGCCAAGCACGATATAGACGGCGACCAGCGCGGCGATCAGCAAGTACACCTCGCTGGAAAGCGAATCCTGGAAAGCCTGGGCGGCGCCCTGGAACGAGGAGGTGATCGATGGTGGCAGATGCACCGCTTGTTCGGCCTGGTGGATCTCGTCGACGGCCTTGCTCAGCGAGGCGCCCTGCGCCAGGTTGAACGAAACGGTGACCGCCGGAAACTGTGCCAGATGGCTGATGACCAGCGGCGACTTGGTCACCTGGATCTTGGCGATGGCCTTGAGCGGAACCTGCCCATTGCTGCTGGTCTGACTGGGCAGATAGAGATCGCCCAGCGATGCCAGCGTCGGCAGTTTCTCGGGTTTGGCGACCAGGATGACGCGATATTGGTTGGACTGGTCGAAGATGGTCGACACGATGCGCTGGCCGAGCGTGTCGTACAGCGCGTTGTCGATCGTTGCCGCGGTGATGCCGAAGCGCGCCGCCAGCTGGCGATTCACTTCAACGTTGACACTCAGGCCTTCATTATTCAAATCACTGGTGACGTCCCTGATCGACGTGATGTGTTTCATCTTGTCGATCAGCGCGGGCACGTACTTGTCGAAGGCCTGCTGGCTCGGTCCGCGCAACACGAATTGGTATTGGTTCGGCGAGACAGTAGTGTCGAGCGTCAGGTCCTGCTCCGGCTGCAGATAGAGCTTGATGCCTGGCACATTGGTGACTTCGGTTTGGATGCGACGTGCGATTTCAGAGGCGGTTTCCGAGCGATCATCGCGCGCCTTCAGGTCGATCAGGAAACGGCCTTGGTTGAGCGTGGTGTTGGTGCCGTCGATGCCCACGTAAGAAGTAAGGTTGGTGACGTCCTTATCCTTGAGGATCGCCTGCGCCAGTTGCGCCTGCCGGTCCACCATCGTTGTGTACGACACCGAATTGTCGGCGATGCTGATGCCCTGGAGTACGCCCACGTCTTGCACGGGGAATAATCCCTTGGGAATCGCAACATAAAGCATGATAGTGATCGCCAGCGTGACGATGAAGGTCACCAGCGTTGCCGTTTGGTGATCCATGACAAAGCGCAGGCCGCGTTCATAGGCAGCAAGCGTCTTGTCGAAAATACCCTCGCTGATCTGTTCGAAGCGGCTCGGATGGCGTTCGGCCTGCGCGCGCAGAATGCGCGCGCACAGCATGGGCACCAAGGTAAGCGATACCACGCCGGAGAGCACGATAGTCACGGCCAGCGTGACGGCGAACTCACTGAACAGGCGGCCGATCACGCCACCCATGAAGAGCAGGGGAATCAAGACCGCGATCAGCGATACGGTCAGCGACAGGATGGTGAAGCCGATCTGGCCCGCGCCGATCAGCGCCGCATTCAAGGGCGTTTCACCTTCTTCCAGGTAGCGCACGATGTTCTCGATCATCACGATCGAGTCATCCACCACGAAACCCGTGGCGATGATCAGCGCCATCAAAGAGAGATTGTCGATGGAGTAATTCAACTCATACATCATCGCCAGCGTGCCGATCAGCGAGACCGGCACGGAAATGCTGGGAATGATGGTGGCGGGCAGGTTGCGCAGGAAGACGAAGATCACCAGCACCACCAGCACCACCGCCAGGATCAGTTCAAAAGCGGCGTCCGACACCGATGCGCGGATCACGCCGGTGCTATCGGAAACGATTTCGACCTTCATGCCGGCAGGCAGCGTGGATTCGAGCTGCGGCAGCTCGCGTTTGATCTGGTCCACCGTGGCAATCACGTTCGCACCAGGCTGGCGCTGCACATTGAGCACAATGGCAGGCGTCCCGTTGTACCAGGCCCCTTGCTCGGTGTTTTGCGCCGCTTGCGTCACGCGTGCGACATCGCGCAGGAATACCGGCGCGCCGTTCTGATAGGAGACGACCGTATTCAGGTAATCCTTCGGATCCTGGATCTGGTCATTGCCGTTGATGGTGTAGTCCAGCTCAGGGCCATCGAAATTGCCTTTGGGCTGGCTTACGTTGACGTTGGAAATCAGTGAGCGAAGATCATCGATGTTGAGCCCGTAGGCGGCCAGCTTCTGCGGATCGGCTTCGACTCGCACGGCCGGTACATTGCCGCCGGAGGGCGTCACCAAGCCGACGCCCGGGACTTCAGCGATCTTCGTGCCCAGTCGGTTGTTGGCAACGTCCTGCAACTGTGGCAGCGACATCGATTTGGAAGTTACGGCGAGGGTAAGAATCGGCAAGTCAGCCGGATTCACCTTGGCGTATGTCGGCGGTGCAGGCAGTCCGCTCGGCAACAGACTGTTTGCCGCGTTGATGGCTTCCTGCACATTCTGTTCGGCCACGTCGAGGTTGAGCGACAGGTTGAACTGCAGGGTGATGACAGATGCGCCGGCCGAACTGTTGGACGTCATCTGCTGGAGGCCGGGAATTTCACCGAGCTGCACTTCCAGCGGCGCCGTCACGGTGGTGGCCATCACGGAAGGGCTGGCGCCGGGATAGAAGGTCTGCACCTGGATGGTCGGATAGTCGACGTTGGGCAGCGACGAGACGGGCAGGAAGCGCATGGCGACCAGGCCCACCAGCACGAGGGCGATCATCAGCAGCGATGTCGCCACGGGCCTGAGTATGAACAGGCGAGAGATGTTCATTGAACCGCGCGCCTACCGATCACGATGCCGAAGCGTTGGAGCTGGAGCCGTGTTTCCGTCGGCCGCCTGCGTGCGTGTTGCCCGTCGACGACGATGCTGCCGGGGCCGATGCACCCTTGGCGCCGGCAATGCGGATCTTCGCGCCATCGGCGAGGCGATCCGTGCCATCCGTGACCACCGTCTGGCCGGGAGAGACGCCAGACAGGATCACCGTGTATTTGCCATTGCTCGGTCCCAGCGTCACCTTTTGCACGGATACGGTGTCGTTACTGTTGACCAGGAACACGTAATTGCCTGGCGCACCGGTCTGCACTGCCGGCGTAGGTACCAGCAAGGCATTGCGCAACGTGTCGACCAGCAACTGCACGTTGACGAACTCATTGGGGTACAGCGACTCATCCTCGTTGGGGAACGTGGCGCGCAAGGTGATGGTGCCGGTGCTGGTCGCCATTTGGTTGCTGATGGCATACAGCGTGCCGGTAGCGAGCTTCTTGGTGTTGTCGCTGTTGTAGGCCGTGACGGGCAACTTCGCGCCACTGTTGAAACGCTCCAACACCTTGCCCAACGAGTTCTGCGGCACGGTGAATTGCACTGTGGTGGGTTTCATGGAGGTGATCACCACGATGCCGGTAGAGCTCGATGGCGTGACATAGTTGCCGGGATCGACCAGGCGCAAGCCGACGCGGCCATCCACCGGCGCCGTGATGTGGCAGTACGCAAGATCGAGATCGAATTGCGCGATGTTTGCTTGATCCGCTTTGACCGCCGCTTCGTCCTGCTCGACCAGAAATTTCTGGTCCATGTACGTTTGCTCGGCGATCGATTTTTGCTGGTAGAGCTGCGTAAAGCGGGCCAGGTCGGTGCGTGCCTGATCAAGGCTGGCCTGATCCTTGGCGAGTTGCGCTTCGGCTTGCTGCTTGCTGATCTCGTACTGGCGCGGATCGATCTGGGCGAGGAACTGCCCTTTCTTCACGTCCTGGCCTTCCGTATAGCCCACTTCAGTGAGGTAGCCGCTTAGCTGCGGCAGCACCGTCACGGTGGCAACAGGTGTCACCGTACCAAGCTCATCCAGAACCTCCGGCATGTTGCCCTCAGTGGCGACAGCCGTGCTCACTACCTGGGCAGGCATGCCGGTTCTGGCCGGCTTGGCGCGGTACAAATGAAACACGACCAGGATGATGGCTGCGGCAATGATCGCCACCGCGATCCACAGGCCGCGTCTGCTACGAAAATGTCCGGCTGTTCGCGGGGTATCCGCACTCATAACCATCTCCACATACTCGCTCCCGCGTTGGGTCAGGAGCACTTTCATTTGCCGAAAACGTGAACCGCCGGGGGAAAGGCGGAAAGTGGCCGTCGGCACGACGGTCGGGGGTGTCAGAATGCTTCTAACGGTTCTTCGCACACATGGTTGACGCGAAGATCCCCGATACATTGCACTAATGGATTAGTACGGATTTGAAGCGCCCTGAACCTTTGTAAGGATTTGGAGTGCCATTCTGAAGTGATTGCGGCGGGGCGAAGACTGCGAAGAGACCTATTGCACTACGCGTCCGACTATGGCTGGTTTTGAAAATGGATGTGAGGCAGGGCGACGGTTCAAACGATTTTCTGCCGCCGCCACCATGGCGTCACCTTTTCTTCGCGCACCAAAGTGAACAGGCCTGCCCCGAGAATCATCACGATACCGATCAGCATCGGCCAATCCAGCCCATCGCCAAACAACCAATAACCGAAGGCGATCGCCCATAGCATTTGGCTGTATTGCGTAGGCGCCACGCGATTGGCAGGAGCGATCAATGTGGCATACATCAACAGCACGCCGGCCAATGCGGCCAGCAAGCCATAGCCGGCCAGCAAGCCCCATTGATGCAGGTTGGGCCATGCAAATCGCGGAATCATGAGCAGCCCCCCGATGATGAGCGGGCCGAGCACGCCGGCACCGTAAAGGCTGAGGCGCTTTTCATGTGGGCCAGCCATGCGCAGCGCCACCACGGATGCCGCGGCGAACAGCCCGCATACCAACCCGGCGATATCGCCGATGCCTAATGCACGAAAGCCTGGCCGCAGCACGACTAGTACGCCCGCAAAACCTACGACGACTGCCGACCAGCGCCGCCAGCCGACGTGTTCTTTCAGGAAAATCACCGAAAGCAGCGTCACGAAAATCGGCATCAGGAAAATCATCGTGAATACTTCAGCCATCGGCAGCAACGTAAAAGCGGTGACCGAGGCAATATTGCCGAATGCACCGGCCGCCGCGCGCAGCCACCACAATGCCGGGCGTTGGGCCGTGACGACATCACGCCAGCGATCGCCCCTGTTCATGATGAAAGGCAACGCCGCCAACCCGAACATGGCGCCGAAGAACACCGATTCATACGGAGGGATGGAACCGTGCAGGGATTTCACGAAGGCGTCGCTGATCGCATAGGCCGCGAAGCTGGCGAAGCCAAGAAGGATGCCTTTGATCACGTACGGGGTCCGATCGATGGATGCGCGAGGTCTAGCTGCGATCGATCCGGCGGAATAGGCAAGAACCGCTCGCCACCGGCTTCAGTACCGGCAGCCGCGGCGGCTTCCGCGGATGACACGCTGCAGCATAGCGGGGAATACCGGAATGACAAGGCGCCGGCAGTGGCCCGGTGCTGCACCCCGGCGTGACCGCCAAGACACCCGCCAGCTACCATATAGGGCTCCCCAGATCGCTTCGGAACGTTTATGGCAGCCCGATTGAACCCGCTCGACCTGTATGACGTGCGCGCCCTCCTTACCGACGAGGAGCGTATGGTGCAGGACACCGTTGGCCGTTTCGTCGACGAGAAGGTGTTGCCCATCATTGCTGATTGTTTTGACCAGGGCCGCTTCCCCAGCGAATTGATTCCCGAAATTGCCAACCTGGGTCTGCTGGGCGCCACGATTCCCGAAAAATACGGTTGCGCCGGCATGAACGGCGTCAGCTACGGCCTGATCTGCCAGGAGCTTGAGCGTGGCGATTCCGGCTTGCGCAGCTTCGCTTCCGTGCAGAGCTCGCTTTGCATGTATCCGATCTACGCCTATGGTAATGAAGAGCAGAAGATGCATTACCTGCCGCGCATGGCGGCAGGCGAAGTGATCGGTTGCTTTGGTCTGACCGAACCGCATGGTGGTTCCGACCCGGCCAACATGAAGACCCATGCCAAAAAGGATGGCGGCGACTGGATCATCAACGGCGCCAAGATGTGGATCACCAATGGCAATCTCGCGCATATCGCGATCGTGTGGGCGCAGACCGATGACGGCATCCAGGGCTTTATCGTCCCCGCCGAGACCAAGGGATTCACTGCGCAGGAAGTGCACAAGAAAATGAGTCTGCGCGCATCGGTGACTTCCGCATTGTTTTTCGACAACGTGCGCGTGCCGGATGCGCAGCGCTTGCCGAACGTGAAGGGCCTGAAGGGACCGCTGGGCTGCCTGACGCAGGCGCGCTACGGCATCACCTGGGGACCGATCGGTGCCGCGCAGGCCTGCCTCAAGGAAGTGCTCGACTACACGCAGGAGCGCGTGCTGTTCGGACGTCCACTCGCCGCCAACCAGGCCATCCAGCTGAAGTTGGCGGATATGGCCCGGCGCATCACCACGGCGCAGTTATTGTCTTTGCAGCTGGGTCGTTTGAAGGACGCCGGCAAGATGGAACCCACCCAGGTATCGCTGGCCAAGTGGAACAACGTGCGCATGGCGCTGGATATCGCGCGCGAATGCCGCGACATACTTGGCGGCGCGGGTATCACGGTGGAGCACTCGGCTATTCGCCACGCGTTGAACCTGGAATCCGTCATTACTTATGAGGGCACGGAAACCGTGCACCAGCTCGTGGTCGGGCGCGAGCTGACTGGGATCAACGCATTCTGATTTACGTAGGGTTGCCCCCGTTTTCTTGCCTACCGTCATTTTCGTTTTTGCGGGAATGACGGTACGCAAGCTAGATGCCATGCATGAGAGTTCCGGGACATGACCGTGCCGATCCACGATATCCGCATCGAAACCGAACGGCTCATCCTGCGTCCTCCCATCTGGGAGGACTTCGATGCCTATGCTGCGAACATGGCCGATCCCGATGCCTCCCGTTTCATTGGCGGCCAACAGCTGCGTGAGGTGGCCTGGCGTGGTTTTCTTTCGCTGGCGGGTGCCTGGATGATCCAGGGCTTTTCGATGTTTTCGGTGATCGAGAAAGCGACCGGGCGCTGGATCGGGCGACTAGGTCCATGGCAGCCGGAAGGCTGGCCGGGCACCGAAGTGGGCTGGGGCCTTGCGCGCGATGCATGGGGCAAAGGTTATGCACTAGAAGGAGCTGCCGCCGCCATCGATTGGGCGTTCGAACATTTGAAGTGGAATGAGGTCATTCACTCCATCAACTCGGACAATGCGTCGTCAATCGCCTTGGCAAGGCGGCTGGGATCCAAAATGATTCGCTACAGCCAATTGCCGCCTCCCTATCAAGACCTCACCGTCGAAATCTGGGGTCAGACACGGCAGCAATGGTTGAGCCGGAAATGACGATGCGGCGCCATCCCGCGTTGCAAGAGGCGATGGCGGCAAGTGCGCCGTTATGGCAACAGCCATGTCGTGACGCATGGATCACCCCAATCCGCTTGCTGGAAAATTTCGGCCGTCCCACAGATTTGCTGCATCCGGAATGACTGCGCGCTTTATGACATCCAGGATTCGTCCAACGATTGTTTCGGCGTGTTTGTCCATGAATTCTTTTAGTGCCGCATGACGGCACCTTTGCTGAGAACATCACCATGTCCTCCACTCCTATCGCTGCCCGTCACAAGGGCTTCAATCGTGCCGAGATCGTCGATCAGAACTTCACGGAATTCGTGCAGCTCTGGCAAGGCGAGGTGTGCGCCGCGCCGCACGACCATGAGCCCGTGCTGCCGGGTAGTGCGCTGGATGCGCGCGGCTTTCGCGACTTGCTCGAATCGCAACTCATCTCGCGGCATCTCGATTTGATGGCACGCGTGCTACGCGTGCAGAACAAAGTGTTCTACACCATCGGCAGTTCCGGTCACGAAGGTAACGCGATGGTGGCGCGGCTTGCCCGTCACACCGATCCGGCTTTCTTGCATTATCGCTCCGGCGGTTTCATGGCCGAGCGTTTTCGCAAATTGCCGGGCATGGATCCGGTGATGGATTCCGCACTGTCGTTTGCCGCCAGCAAGGAAGATCCGGCTTCCGGCGGCCGCCACAAAGTATGGGGCAGCAAACCGTTGTGGGTGTTGCCGCAAACTTCGACCATCGCATCGCATTTGCCCAAGGCATTGGGCACGGCAATCGCCATCGAGCAGGCAAGGCGCATCGGTCATCCGTTGCCGGTGCCTGGGGACTCCATCGCCATTTGTTCGTTCGGCGACGCGTCCAGCAATCATGCAACCGCGCAGACCGCCTTCAATGCCGCGGCATGGACGGCGTATCAGAAGCTACCCGCGCCAGTATTGTTCGTATGCGAAGACAACGGCATCGGCATTTCGGTGAAAACGCCTTCCGGCTGGGTGGCGAACAATTTCCAGCATCGACGCGATCTGGATTACTTCTTTGCCGATGGCCTGGATCTGGCGACCGGATACGAGCAAGTGCAGCGCGCCGTGGACCACTGCCGTGAGACTCGCCGCCCGACCTTCCTGCATTTGAAGACCACCCGCATCATGGGGCATGCAGGCACCGATTTCGAAATCGAATGGCGCAGCATCGAAGAACTGGTCGCCGTCGAGGCGTCCGATCCGCTGCTGCGTTCCGCGGCGATTGCACTGGAATCCGGGCTTTATACGAAAGAGGCGTTGTTGGCGCTCAACGAGGCTACACGCCAGCGTTGCTTCGCCGCCGCCGAAGAGGCCGATCGTCGTCCCAGGCTTGAGCGTCTGGATGAAGTGATGGCGCCGCTTGCTCCGTACACGCCGGAAAAGGTCAAGGCCGAAGCGGAGCGTACCGATTATGCCGATCGGCGTATTGCCGTATTCGGTGGCGAAGAGAAGCTGCCGGAAAAGCAGGCTCCCCGTCATCTGGCCATCCAAATCAATCAGGCATTGCACGATGTGATGGCGAAGTATCCGGAGTCGCTGCTGTTTGGCGAAGACGTCGCGCAAAAGGGCGGCGTGTATACGGTGACCAAGGGCTTGCAAAAAGTCTTCAAAGGTAACCGCGTGTTCAACACCTTGCTCGATGAGACGGTCATTCTGGGGCTGGCGCAGGGCTATGCCAACATGGGCATGCTGCCTTTGCCGGAGATCCAATACCTGGCCTATTTCCATAACGCCTGCGATCAGATTCGCGGCGAAGCGGCGTCACTGCAGTTTTTCTCCAACAACCAATACCGCAATCCGCTGGTGATGCGTGTGGCATCGCTGGGTTATCAGCGCGGTTTCGGCGGTCATTTCCACAACGACAATTCCATTGCGGCCTTGCGCGACATTCCCGGCCTGGTGGTCGGTTGCCCAAGCCGTGGCGACGATGCGGCCACCATGCTGCGCACCATGATGGCGCTGGCCAAAGTAGATGGCCGCGTTTGCGCTTATCTTGAGCCCATTGCGCTTTACATGGCCAAGGATCTCTACGAAGCGGGCGATGGACAGTGGCAGTTTGCTTATCCGGCGCCCGGTGAAGCGATGCTGCTCGGTGAGGGACGCGTTTATAACGAGCAGGCCAGTGACTTGGTGATTTTCACCTTCGGCAATGGCGTGCCGATGGCTTTGCGCGCCGCGCGTACGATCGAGAAGGCATTGGGCTGGCAGGTGCGCGTGGTCGATTTGCGTTGGCTCGCGCCGCTCAACGATGCCTATATCGCAGCGCAGGCGCGCAGCGCCAAGCATATTCTTGTCCTTGATGAAGGACGCAAGAGCGCTGGGGTAGGCGAGGGCATCATTACTGCCATCGTAGAAGCCGGTCTTGGCAGTACGCCGCTGGAACGCGTCGTCGGCGCGGATACCTATACGCCACTGGCCGGGGCCGCTTTCCTGGTATTGCCGGGCGATGGCGATGTGGTGATGGCGGCGAAAAAACTGGCTGCCCGCGATGCGTGATCCATGCCGTCGGGTTGCGGTCGGCTATGAGCGCAACCTTGCATCGTTGTTAGAACGCTAGCATTCCGGCCCGCGCACGGGATGCGGCTTCTGCGGAGTTCCATGCATATCCGCGCGGCGCTCGAATGCATGGGCGTGATTGCGGCCGTGCAACTTCACGTAATACATCGCCTGGTCGGCGCGCTCGATCATGGTTTCGAGCGTGTCGCCCATACTGCGCATCGCGAGGCCGATGCTGATGCTCAGCAGCAGGTCCACGTCGTCGACTGGGATTTCCAGCCGATGTACGCGCCGGCATAGGCGCGTTGCGACATGCATGGCCTGTTCCTGATTCACATCATGGAGCATGGCAACGAATTCTTCGCCGCCATAGCGGCCCAGCAAATCGGTGGGGCGCAATTCTGCGTTGAGGACATCGGCCACGGCTATCAGCGCACGATCGCCGGCGGCATGGCCATGGCGGTCGTTGAGCAGCTTGAAATGGTCAAGATCGAGGAACAGCAAAGCGATAGGCTGATTCGTGGTTGCCGCCTTGGCCAGCACGTGGCTGGCGGCTTCCGCCCATGCGCGCCGGTTCAGCAGATTGGTCAGTGCGTCGCGATCAGCGAGTACACGCACATGATCGCGATCACGCCGCATCGTCAACGCACGATCTGCCAGGCCTAGCGACAGCACGATTGCCTCGAAGGCGCCCATCGCGATGCTGGCGTCGTTAAGCCAATCGAGGCTTGGCAATGCGCCGGTGGTCTGCGCGCTGGTCATGGCGGTCAGCACCAGCAAGGGCGTCCAGCCGAGCAGGAAAAACCACGCCTGGCGCGAGCCCCTTGCACTGGCGATGAGGGCCGTGAACAGCAGCAATAGTGCACCAAGTATCAGCACGGGATTGACCAGCGTCTGCGCCATGAGCACCAGGGAGGGCATGCCGCTGCAGCGCAGGAGCACGATCAGCGGCATGGCGATGCCGAGCCCGACGATGGGAACGCGCAGAACGGGCGCATAACGTGGAAGATCGCAAAACCGGCTGATGAACAGCGCTGCGAACGATACCGACAGCGCCACCGCCGATGCGCCGACCAGGGTCCCTGATCCCGCGAGCCAGTTCCATCCGAGCGGATGAAACAGAAAGCCGGTTTGAATGCCTTGTACGACCACATAGCAAAGCATGTAGCCGGTGTACCAGGCGAAGGTCATGTCGCGCAGCATGATGGCAAAACACATCGCCATCAGCGCCATGGTGACCATCACGGCGAAGCACGCGGTGGCGAAGGCCAGCCAGGTGGCATCTTCCTGCAGAAAATCGTCCAGGCTTTGCAGCTCGAACCGCTCCGGCGCGGCAACGGTGCCGCTGGGCTCGAACTTCAGCAGCAGCGGATCGGCATCCCCATGCCTTGGTGCAAGACGGAAAGCCAGTCTGCCATGACCATGCATCGGCGCGGTGAAGTCATCGAGCGACAATGTCTGGATCGGACCCTTTCGATCATAAAGCGTGACCGAACCCATGGGGGCCGGATAGATCGACAGTACGCGCTGTTCACCTGCTTCAGGCGGCACCGGTTGCAGAACCACCCAGCTTCCCAGCCCATCACGCGGAAAGCGTTGCAAGAGAGAGGGATTGAAGTGTTTGAGCCCGCCGTTACGGAAGGCATCCATGATGCGCGCAGGTGTGTCACCGTGAGCTGCTTCGCGCCATGCCCCCCGCAACGGTGCCTGAGCAGTGGCGTGCAGGAGCGAAAACCAAAGCAGCCATATCATCGGCAGGACGGCTGCCAGCCACCGCCGCATGGACCACGTTGTGTTGAGTACTCCCCCAGTCACCTGAGCCCCTTGTTTCCAAAGCGGTGCAACGCAATCGGCTTAGGCTTGCTGCGTCATCCCGATATGAGCCGTCCATCGACCCGGTATGGCATCTTTTCGGTCTCCCGCTTCGTCGCCATTGTCACCCTTCACCACGTCGATGACGCGACGTCATGATGAGGTGGCTGCTTATTCACGAGAACGTAAAGCAGGGGTTGTGCCAAGCCTCGATTTTTCGTAAGGGATGATTTCACAAGAAGTTTCGGCGCCGCATTGCATGCTTTACGGCATTCTATGACGGTGCGTGTGACACGTTACGACAACTCGGTGAGGCGGGAGGACGACATGGGTGCCATCAAGGTGGCTGTGTTGGTGGGAAGTCTGCGCAAGGGGTCGTTCAACCGCCGCCTGGCTCATGCGGTAGAACGGCTAGCCCCGGCTGAACTATCGTTCCAGCACGTCCGCATCGACAATCTGCCGTTGTACAACCAGGATTTCGACCATGACTACCCTGCGGTCTGCCGGGAGTTGAAGGACCAGATCAAGGCAGTTGATGCCTTGCTGTTTGTCACACCTGAATACAACCGCTCGATTCCCGGTGTGCTCAAGAATGCCATCGACATTGCTTCGCGCCCTTATGGCACTAACGCGTTTGCCGGCAAGCCGGGTGCTGTGATCGGTATTTCCGTCGGCGCCACCGGCACGGCGCTTGCGCAACAGCATCTGCGCAACGTACTGGCCTATCTGGATGTTCCTTTGCTCGGGCAACCGGAGGTGTTTATCAAATTCACGGAGGGCTTGATTGATGAGGATGGGAACATCCATGCCGAAGGCACCCGGAAATTCCTGCAGGAATTCGTCGATCGCTATGTCGCATGGGTACGTCGGCACGTGCAGGCCTAGCCACTGCTCAAGAGGGCAGAGGTGTCTCTGACTCTACCCTCGCAGGATCGATTGTCCGCGCTGTGATCGGATAGCAAATCGACTCAGGGGATGGCCGGTACGCCGAGACCGCAGTATTTTTCCAAAAGCTGCTGTTGTATGTCATGCGGCGATTGCGCGTCAGCAGGACGCAAGCGGGAATAGCTGCCGTCGGTATGCATTTGCCAGGCCGTCGTGTTGTCCGCCAGATAAAGATCCAGTTCTTTGCGGATGCGCTGGCGCAGTTTGCGGTCTTCGATGGGGAAGCCGGTTTCCACCCGGCGATCCAGATTGCGCTCCATCAGATCGGCGCTGGCCAGGTACATGCGTTCGTCGCCATCGTTGGCAAACCAATACACGCGACTGTGTTCCAGAAAGCGTCCGACAATGGAGCGTACGCGGATGTTTTGCGAAACGCCTGGAATGCCGGGGCGCAGGCAACACATGCCGCGTACGATCAGGTCGATCTTGACGCCGGCGGCGCTGGCTCTGTACAGGGCGCGAATTATCTTGGCGTCGGTCAGTGCATTGATCTTGATGATCATGTGTGCATGCTTGCCGGCCTCGGCATGTGCCGTTTCGCGCGCGATCATGTCGAGCAGGGACTTCTTGAGCGTGAAGGGTGCATGCAGCAGTTTTTTCATCTTCAGCAGCTTGCCCATGCCGGTGAGCTGGCTGAAGAGTTTATGTACGTCCTCGCATAGCGCCGCATCGGAAGTCAGCAGGCTGTAGTCGGTATAAAGCCGCGCGTTGCCGCTGTGATAGTTGCCTGTGCCCAGGTGCGCGTAACGCTGCAGCTTTTCACCCTCGCGCCGTTGGATCAGCATCATCTTGGCGTGGGTCTTCACGTCGACCACGCCGTAGATCACCACTGCGCCGGCTTGTTGCAGGCGACTTGCCAGGCTCAGGTTGGACTCCTCATCGAAGCGCGCGCGCAGTTCCACCACGGCGATCACTTCCTTGCCGGCGCGTGCGGCTTCGACCAAAGCATCCACGATTTCCGAACTGGCGCCGGTGCGGTAGAGCGTCTGTTCGATGGTGAGCACAGCGGGGTCCTTGGCCGCCTGGCGCACGAGATCCACCACGGGAGCAAACGACTCGTAAGGATGCAGCAGCAACACGTCCTGTTTGTTGATGACCTGAAACAGGTCTTCGGCTTTCTTGAGCGTCTTGGGAATTGCCGGAACAAACGGCGGATACTGCAGGCGCGGATTCTCACTGCGGCTGACGATGCCGAACAGGCGCGTGAGGTTCACCGGCCCGTTGACTTCATAGAGCTCCGCTTCGGTAAGTTCGAATTGCTTGAGCAGATAATCGGTCAACTTCTTTGGGCAATTGTCTGCCACCTCCAATCGCACCGCATCGCCGAAGCGGCGCGAAAACAGCTCGCCGCGCAAGGCACGGGCAAGATCGTCCATTTCTTCCGGATCGATGGTGAGGTCGGCGTTACGGGTCAGGCGGAATTGGTAGCAGCCTCGGACTTCCATGCCGGGGAACAGTTCTTCCGCGTGTGCATGGATGATCGACGACAGCAGCACGTGGTTTTCGCCGCCGTCGCAGATCTCGGCCGGCAGCCGCATGATGCGTGGAAGCACGCGCGGCGCCGGCAGAATGGCGAGACCGGAATCGCGTCCGAATGCGTCCACGCCTTCCAGTTCGACAATGAAGTTGAGGCTCTTGTTGACGAGCAGCGGGAAAGGATGGGTGGGATCAAGGCCGATGGGGGTCATCATCGGCGCCACTTCCTGGCGGAAGTAGCGTTGGATCCAGCGTTTTTGCGCGGGTGTCCAGCTTTCGCGGCGCACGATGCGGATGCCATGCTGGTCCAGTTCCGGCAGCAGGCGCTCATTGAGAATGGCGTACTGGCGGGCGATCTGGCGATGGGCAATGTCGCTGATCTCAGCCAGCGCCTGCTTGGGTGGTATGCCATCCGGCCCGACGATTTCGTGTCCAAAGGCGAGCTGGCTCTTCAGGCCCGCTGCACGGATTTCGAAAAATTCATCCATGTTGCTGGAAAAGATCAGCAGGAATTTCAGCCGTTCCAGTAGCGGCGTGCGTTCGTCCAGGGCTTGCTCAAGCACGCGATTGTTGAACTGTAGCTGAGAAAGCTCCCGATGAATGTAATGAGCCTTGTCGTTGAGGTCGATAGCTGCCGCTGCTTCAGGGGCGGCGGGGCCGACGATGGTGGCGACAGCTTGCTCATTACGTTTGTTCATCGATACGTCATCCGGTGATTAATGGTGCGTGGCCGTCGTCCCGATGATGGCGCGCACTATCGGGATACTGGGGGAAGGCCTTGACGTAGTTATGACATCGCGCGCTTGAAACGTCGATCTCATTGTCGGTGTCTGGCTGTAAGGTATTGGCTCGGCGAAGCACCCAGCGTACGCCGAAAAGCAGCAGTAAATGCGCTCGTACTGCTGTAGCCGAGTTCCATGGCGACGGTGGTCACGGGTTGCCCGCGGCCGAGCCGCGCGACGGCGGCCAGCAGACAGGCCTGTTGGCGCCATGCACTGAAGCTCATGCCGGTCTGTTCGCGGAACAAGCGGGTGAAGCTGCGTCGGCTCATGTCAGCCTTGTTGGCCATGGTGTCGATGTCTGTCTCTAGCGTGGGCGTTTGCAACAATGCGCGGCAAAGCACGGTCAGGCGAGGGTCGCTGGGCAGCGGCGTATTCAAGGGCAACACGGGCATGCCAGCGATTTCGTCGACCAGCAGGCGCATCAGTCGATCGTCACGGCTGTCGAGCAGGTATTCGGCCGGAAGATCTGCCGCCTCGGAGAGCAAGGCATGCAACAGCGGCGACACGTCGATGACGACGCAGTGCTGCGGCAATCCGGCCTTGGCCGCCATTTCTGGAAGCACATAGGCGCTGCGGGTGCTGGTCGGGCCACCCATGCGAACCACATGCGCCACTCCGGCGGGAATCCATAAAGCGCGCCGCGGCGGCACGACCCAGCTGCCTTCGGTGGTATTGACGGTCAGCACGCCGGTGATGGCGTACAAGCATTGGCCTCGCTTATGGGTATGGCTGGGCAGCACCGTACCGGATGGGTAGTCGTTGCCCGTCGCCACAACGTCGCGCGGGGTGTCTTCGTACGTGATGACGCGGATATTTCTCACGTTTGGCCCGGATTCGACAGAATTTGACCCAATAGTGTATGCAGGCCGCAGACGGCTACTTTAAGGTGAGCTCCCCAGCGAGACAATCTCGCGCGTTTTTCCCCTGACCCCCTAGAGACTATGCAGAATTCCGCCGAATCGGTTTCCCTGCCATCGACTGCGCCATCGACTGCGCCTGCGGCTTCCGCGCAACGCACGGATTACACCATCCTGGGTGCGATCAGTTTTTCGCACCTGCTCAACGACATGATCCAGTCGTTGATCCTGGCGATCTATCCGATCCTCAAAAGCGGCTTTCACCTGAGCTTCGGACAGGTCGGATTGATCACGCTGACCTATCAGGTCACTGCGTCCTTGCTGCAGCCGCTGGTGGGCGTGGTGACGGACCGTCGACCGATGCCTTACTCCCTGCCGATCGGCATGGGCTTTACTCTCGGCGGTTTGCTGCTGCTTGCCGTAGCGCCGAATTATCCGGTGCTGCTGGTGGCGGCTGGATTGGTCGGTACGGGGTCGTCCGTGTTCCATCCCGAATCGTCGCGCGTGGCACGTTTGGCATCGGGTGGGCAACACGGCCTGGCGCAATCGTTGTTCCAGGTGGGCGGCAATACAGGATCGTCACTGGGACCGTTGCTGGCTGCCTGGATCATCGTGCCGCACGGCCGCGGCAGCGTGGCGTGGTTCTCGCTCGCGGCCTTGTTGGCGATGGTGGTGCTATTGCAGGTGGGACGCTGGTATCGCCTTCACCATGTGAGCCGGAGCAAGGCGGTGCGTCATGTGGCGGGTGAAGGATTGGGGCGCGGCAAAGTAGCCATGTGCCTGCTGATCCTGGGTTTGCTGATCTTCTCCAAGTATTTTTATCTCGCCAGCATCAGCAGCTATTTCACCTTCTACTTGATCCATACCTTCCACGTCTCCGTCCAGAGCGCGCAGATGTACTTGTTCGTGTTCCTGTTCGCAGTAGCGGTGGGTTCGCTGATCGGCGGACCCGTCGGCGACAGGGTAGGGCGCAAATGGGTGATCTGGATATCGATCCTCGGGGTGGCGCCTTTCACGCTCGCGTTGCCACACGCCGACCTGTTCTGGACGGGCGTGCTGTCGGTGCTGATCGGCCTGATCCTGTCATCGGCTTTTTCGGCGATCCTGGTTTACGCGCAAGAGTTGATCCCGGGTCGGGTAGGCATGATCTCTGGGTTGTTCTTTGGCTTCGCCTTCGGCATGGGCGGTATTGGTGCAGCCGTGCTGGGACGCGTGGCGGATGTACGGGGTATCGACTACGTCTATTCGCTTTGCGCTTATCTGCCATTGATCGGCGTGTTGGCGGTATTCCTGCCTAATCTGGAGCGGCCGATGCGAAAGCTGGCTGCAGCAAGCTAAAGGCGCTGCACCGTTGCTGTACTCGCCTTAAAAAAACGGCCCATTCAGTGGGCCGTTTTTCATCTTCAATGTTTCGCTGGCGTCGGTCCTTGCACCACCTGCATCAGGTGCTGCGGATGCAAGTATTTCTTGAATGCTGCTTGCACCTGTTGCGGCGTGAGCGTCAGGTAATGCTTGGCGGCCACCATCGGCTGATCCAGCGGTTCACCATGCCAGGCCCATGTCAGCAGTGAACGGGCGATGCTGTTGACGCTGGAGACTGCCACCGGGATCGAGCGGATTTCATATTGGCGAGCGTTGTCGAGCTCGTCTTGCATCAAGGGTTTGGTTTGCATGTCGACCAGATTCTGGCGAACCAACCCATCCACCGCGGCGACTTTGTCCGGATCACTGCCGTACTGTACGAAGAAGATCGACCGTGAGCGATCAAAGCGTATGCCGGAACCCGCCCCGTAGGCGTAACCGTGTTTCACGCGGATATCCATCATCAGGCGAGAGGCAAAACCGTTGCCGCCCAGCACGTTGTTGCCCAGTTGCAGTGCGTAACGGTCCGGGTTGTGCATGTTGAGTTCAAGCATCTGGCCCATCAGCACCTGGTCCTGCGAGGAGTATGGGTTATTGACCACTGCGTATCCTGCCGGATTGACGCTCACCGGTTTGGAAATCACATCAGGCTTCGGACCCGTCGCCTTCCACTGGCCGAAATAGCGCTCCACCGTGGCCTTGGCTTGGTCGGGCGTGACGCGACCCACGACCACAATGGTGGTGAGATCGGGGCGATAACTCTTGGCGAAGTAGTCTTTGACGTCCTGCAAGGTCAGCGCCTTGATCGTTGCCGGTGTCGGGCGCCGCAGATCGGGATCGCCCGCAGGCAGCAAGCCCGTCATCAAGGCTTTCATCATTTTGTACTGCGGTGACTGCATTTCACCGGCGAGACTGCGCGCCAGCGTGTCCTGTTGCACGACAAAACCCTGCTGCGGTAGCGCAGGATGCAGTTCGTTATCGGCCAGCAGCTGCATGGCGCGATCAAACTGACTGCTGAGCGTGGCTACGCCAAAATCGGTGCCGCCGCTTTCGGTAGCGGAGATATCATCGAGCGCCTTGTGGAACGCATCGCGATCCATACTGGTCGAGCCGTAATCGAACAGCGAGCCGAGCAGGCGTGCAACGCCTTCTTGGTCGGCAGGCTCCTGCAGTTTGGGGTTGTTGTCGATATGGCCGAGCACGGTGACCGTCTTGCTGATGTTCTCCGGCTGCACGATGAGATGAATGCCATTGGGCAGCGTCATCTGCACGGGATCCAGTGTCCAGTGGGGCATCTCCAACTTGCTGAGTTTCTCCGCAGCCCAGGCGGGCAGAGGCGTATCCAGCTTGTCGTTTCCGGCGAACGATTCGGAACCACCAAAACCTGCACTGTTCGGAGGGCGCTTACCGTTGTCGTTAGGCGTCAAGACCACCGTGACGCGTTGATCGGGTTTGAGATATTCGCGCGCTACGCGATTGACGTCGGCGACAGTGACCTGACGAATTTGGTTCTCGGCCTCCTCCGGCGAGCTCAAGCCCATCCATGCGATGGCTTGCGACCAGGCACTGGCCAAGGTCACGGCGCTGTTCTTGTCGAATTCCGCCTGGGCAATTTCGGAGCGCTTGGAGGCCTCGACCAGATCAGCCGGGACGCCATTTTTCAGGATATTTTCGATAACGCCATCAAGATCGGCCTGCGCCTTCTTGGCGTCGCCACCTTTCGGGAAGCCGACTTCGATCACCCCGACGCCGCCGTGACTGAACGGCTGCAGTTGCGCGTCGGCGCTGAGCACCTTGCCTTCCACGGCGAGAGCGGAGAGGGAGCTGCGTGCATTGTTGAGCACGTCCAGCAACACCTGCGCAGCGGCATTGTCCTTGGACATCATGCCCGGCATGCGATACATGAATTGCACCGATCCCGTACCTTCCGGCGTCGTCGTGGCGATCGTTTCGGGTTTCACGGGCTGCAGTTTGACCGGCGTGCGTTCGGGCACAGTCCGCTTGGGAATCGCACCGAACAGATCTTTGACTTTCGCCAGGGTCTGTTGTGGATCGACGTCGCCGACAATCACCAGCAGCGCGTTATTGGGCCCGTACCAATTCTTGTAGAACGTTTGCAGGTCTGCAGCCGTGGTTTTGTCAAAGGAGGGACGCGTCCCCAGCGCATCGTCGGCATAGCCGGTGCCGGCATAGAGAACGCGTTCGGCTTTTTCGAAAGCAACGTATCCCGGGTCGGAGATATCGCGCGACACCTCTTGTTCGATCGCGCCACGTTCACGGTCCCAGTCCTTCTGGGTCAGCAGCGCACCTTCCATGCGCGTCGATTCGATGTGGAGAAGCAGGTCAAGATAATTCGAAGGCGCCACGAAGTAATACTGCGTGGCATCGTTGGTGGTGAAGGCGTTGTTGTCAGCGCCCATCTTGCCGGTCATTTCATTGAGCTGATCGCCGCTCATGCCGCGGCTGTCGCGGAACATCATGTGTTCCAAAGCGTGCGCCGTGCCGGGAAGGTCCTCTGGCGTCTCGTAGCCACCGGCGAGATAGGTAATTTGCGTGGTCACCATCGGTGACAGGGTTTCGCGCACGATCACGACGCGCAGGCCGTTGTCCAGGGTGGCATGCAAAACCTGGCCATCGCCAGCTATGGCGTGGGCCGCCGCGGGGGCCTCCGCGCGTGCGGGAAGACTGGCGCTCACCAGTCCCATCCCCAGCATGACGCTCCATGCCAATGTCTTGAACGGGTTTGACAGCATGATAGGGATTCCTCGAAAGACCAAGCGTAGACCGCCGGATGGTGACATAGTGCCCGAGAGTGGACTACGTGCCGAAAGGCGGGCGCGAAGGGCGGCCGCCCATGTACAGTGCCGGCTCACGCTCGCAAGAAACGTGTACATGCTGCAGCACTATCGATAATTCCTTGCGAGGGGGTATTGTGCTGGCATCGTGATTTCCTGGGGAAAGGAGCAACGCGTATGTTGGTAGTAACGACCGAGAACGTGCCGGGCCATCAGGTGGTCCAGGTGAAGGGACAGGTGTTCGGTGTCGTCGTACGCAGCCGTGGCATCGGCGGCAACATGATGGCGGGCTTGCGATCGCTCGTCGGCGGCGAAATCCATGAGTACACGCAGATGCTGGAGGAGGCACGCCGCCATGCCCTCGATCGTCTGGTTGCCAACGCCAAGCTGATGGGTGCGAACGCAGTGTTGATGATGCGTTTCGATTCCGCCGAGATCGGCCAGACGATGAGCGAAATCGTGGCCTATGGCACTGCCGTGGTGCTCGATCCCCCGACTTGAGCGGAGCTGTGCGTGCTGCCAATCGTATTGTATGTATTGGGTGGTTTGCTGCTGGTCGGCGCTGGCATTGCGGCGCTGACCGGCGTATTCGTGGCACTGCTGCCGCAATTGATATTCGGCGGCTTGTTGCTGGTGGTCGGGCTGGCGATTGAGCGCTGGCGCTACAAGCCATTGCTGCGGACGCGACCGGATCCGTGCTGGAAGGATACCGGCGAGCGTTTCGTCGATCCCGGCAGCGGGCAACTCACGGCCGTTTATTTCGATCCGCAGCGTGGCGAGCGGCACTACATCGTCGTCGACGATCAGGTGTTGCCGCGTTGAGCACCACGGGCAGGCGCGTTCTCGCAGCGCCATCGCGGCGCCCTGTGCTTCAGAGAAGAGTCGCCGACGGATGCTACGCTTAGCGTTTTTCCGACCGGGCGGATGGGTATGACGAAAGAGGCTGGCCGTGGACATGCCCTGCTGGTGGGTGCAGGCATTCTTTGCAGCCGCCTGTTCGGACTGGCCCGCCAGCGGGTGTTCTCCCATTTTTTCGGCCTGTCGGATGCGGCCGATATTTTCAGCGCGGCGTTGCGGGTGCCGAACTTTTTGCAGAATCTGTTCGGTGAAGGCGTGCTTTCGGCTTCCTTCATTCCGGTCTATGCGCGTCTGTTGGCGCAGCATAAGCAAGACGACGCGGATCGCCTTGCCGGCGCCATTGCCGCGATCCTGGCCTTGCTCATTTCGGTGATCGTCGCCCTGGGCGTGATGGCTACGCCCTATCTGCTGTGGTTGATCGCTCCCGGCTACACGGGGGAAAAGCGCGAACTGACCATCCTGATCGTACGGATTCTTTTTCCGGGAACCGGCATCTTGGTGTGGTCGGCATGGTGCCTGGGCATCCTCAACAGCCACCACAAATTTTTTCTCTCATATGCAGCGCCGGTGGTCTGGAATCTGTCGATGATCCTGACCATGCTGCTCTTCCGGCACCTGGATGCCAATCGCCTGATCGTTTACTTGGCATGGGGCACGGTATTGGGCTGCCTGCTGCAGTTCCTGGTGCAGTTGGGGCCGGTATTGAAGCTGGTGCCCGGCTTGCGCCTGCGGTTTGATCTGCGCAATCTGCATGTGAAGCAGGTCGGGGGCAGCTTCCTGGGTGTTGCAGTGGGACGCGGTGTGGTCCAGATCAGCGCGTTTGTGGATCAAGCCATTTCCACCTTGCTGGGTAGTGGCGCGATTGCCGGCATGACGACCGCATCCTCGATCAATCTGTTGCCGGTCAGCCTGTTCGGCATGGCGATTTCCGCCTCCGAATTACCGACGCTTTCGCGCATGGCAGGCGATGACGTCGATGCAGACATCGCATCGAAATTATCCGCACGCTTGAACGGCGGCCTGGAACGCATTGCCTTCTTCATCGTGCCGTCAGCCATGGCGTTTTTTGCCTTGGGTAACGTGATCGTTGCCGCGCTCTATCAATCGGGTGCTTTCACGCGCAAGGATTCGTACTACGTGTGGGCGATTCTCGCCGGTTCGGGGGTGGGCTTGTTGGCGTCCACCTTTGGACGGCTATACGCTTCCACATATTACGCTTTGCGTGATACACGCACGCCGTTGCGTTTTGCCTTGGTACGGTTGGCTTTCACCGTCGTGCTGGGACTGGCGAGTGCGCTGCTCGGGCCGAGGTTGCTGGGCATTCCACTGCAATGGGGCACCGTAGGCCTCACGGCGTCGGCGGGTGTGGCGGGCTGGATCGAATTTCATCTTTTGCGCCGCGGGATGAACCGGAGGCTTGGGTTCACCGGCGTCGCCTCGTCGATGATGGTCAAGTTATGGGTGGCGGCCGTTCTTGCGGCAGCCAGCGCCTGGGCCGTCGAATGGGCTCTGTCCGGCAGCGGGCCGATCGTGACGGCCTTGTTCGTATTGTCGGTATACGGGGTCGTTTACTTTGCTGCCACGTTCTTGCTGCGTATCAAGATATGCCGGGACGTGATCGGAAACATCATGCGGCGCATCGGCCTTGCTTGACCGGGGCGATGAGGCGATGGGCGAAACCATCGCCTCTGTGTCTCTGCGAGGCCTGCAGCTCAACGACGCAGATTGCTGCGCGCGAGTTCGACCAGTTCATCACCGCGTCCGTTCATCACCGTGCGCAATGCCCACAAGCTGAAGCCTTTCATCTGCTCCAGCTGGATTTTCGGCGGCATGGACAGTTCTTGCCGATTGGTTACGACGTCGACCAGCGCAGGGCCGTTATGCGCAAACGCATCGCGCACGGCGTCTTCCAGGTCGCCGGGATCTTCCACGCGCGTGCCGTAGATACCCACCGCGCGCGCCAGCGCGGAGAAGTCCGGATTGTCCAAGGTTACGCCGGTCGGCAGAAAGCCGGATGCCTTCATTTCCAATTCGACGAAGCCCAGCGTGCCGTTGTTGAACACGATGATCTTCACCGGCAGCTTATGTTGTACCAAGGTGAGCAAGTCGCCCATCAGCATCGAAAAACCGCCATCGCCGGAGAGGCTGACGATCTGGCGTTGCGGATAGGCTGTTTGCGCCCCGATGGCTTGTGGCATGGCATTGGCCATCGAGCCGTGCACGAAGGAGCCGAGCAAGCGGCGTTTGCCGTTCATCTGCAGATAGCGTGCGGCCCAGATAGTGGGTGTGCCTACATCGCAGGTAAAGACGGCATCCTCGCTGGCCAGATCGCTGACGACTTTTGCTACGTACTGCGGATGGATCAATTTGCTGCCGGGTTTGCCCGTTGCGAGATCGTTGAGTCCTTCGCGCGCTTTTTGATAACGATCGAGACTGCTCTTCAGATGCCCATCGTTCGTGGAGGCCTTCAGGCGAGGCAGCAAGGCTTCGAGGGTCGCGCCGACATCACCCACCAGGCCCAGGTCGAGCTGGCAGCGGCGTCCCAGGTTTTCCGCACGCAAGTCGATCTGGCAGATCTTGGCGCTCTCCGGGAAAAATTGGCGGTAAGGAAAATCAGTGCCGAGCAGCAGCAAGGTGTCACAGTTCATCATGGCTTCATAGCCGGAGCTGAAACCGATCAGGCCGGTCATGCCCACGTCATACGGGTTATCCCATTCGACATGTTCCTTGCCGCCAAGCGCGTGCACGACGGGCGCCTTGAGTGTTTCGGCAAGCTGCACTACGGCATCATGCGCGCCTGCACATCCGCGTCCGCAGAACAACGTGACTTTGCGCCCGCTGCCCAGCAAGGTTGCGAGTTGATCCAGTTGCGCATCGGCCGGAATGATTTTCGGTGCCTTGGGAATGAGGCCGTCAGGGCTCGGCACGGGGCCGCTGGCTTCGCTCAGCGCCACGTCTCCCGGAATAACCAGCACGGCAACCCCGCGCTGTCCCACCGCTGAGCGGATTGCCGATGCCACGGCATGGCGGGCTTGGGCGGCGCTGTTGACCAGTTCGCAGTAATGGCTGCATTCCTTGAACAGTTGCTGCGGATGGGTTTCCTGAAAATAGCCGCTGCCGACTTCAGCGGAAGGAATATGCGCGGCAATCGCGAGTACTGGCGTACGCGAGCGATGTGCATCGTAAAGCCCGTTGATGAGATGGAGGTTGCCGGGGCCGCAGGAACCCGCACATACCGCCAGTTCACCGCTGAGCTGCGATTCCGCACCAGCGCCGAAGGCCGCTGACTCTTCGTGCCGGTAATGGATCCATTGCATGTCTTGGCGACGACGCAGCGATTCCGTAATGCCGTTGAGGCTGTCGCCGACCAGTCCGTGTATGCGTTGCACTCCGGCTTGCGCGAGTGTTTCGACCAGGATGTCTGCAACATTGCGAATGCTCATGACACGGCTCCTCGGCGATGGGGACCGTTCCATCTTGGCAAAGTTTTTCTTTGCTTTCCGTAAAAGCCGTCATCGATCCCCCATTGGAGGGATCGGCAGACGTGAACACGTTTGTGGGAGGCTTTAGGGTGTGCCGACGACCATCGGCTCAGGTTCCAGGCGCACGCCGAAACGTGCCTGCACGCCATCGATGACGTGCTGGGCAAAGGCCCATAATTCCTTGCCGCTTGCCTTGCCGTGATTCACCAGCACCAAGGCGTGGCGGTTGGAAATGCCTGCATCCCCTTCGCGCATTCCCTTGAAGCCAGCGGCCTCGATCAACCATGCGGCCGACAGTTTCCAGCGTGCATTATGGTCGGGCCATGCCACGAGCTGCGGATGTTCCCGTTTCAAGGCTTCGCCTTGCACGGCATCGACGATCGGGTTTTTGAAAAAGCTTCCTGCATTGCCGATGACGGCCAGATCAGGCAGCTTTCGGGTGCGCAGATGGATGACAGCTTCGGCCACATGGAACGGTGCCGGCTTGTCCACGCCCATGCGTTCGAGTTCTTCGCGGATACCGGCGTAATCGAGCCGTAGCGTATGGCTACGTGGCAGGGCAAAGCGCACGGCAGTCACGATAAAGCGATCCGGTTCGTGCTTGAACAAGGAATCGCGATAGGCGAATGCGCAGGCGTGGCGCTCCAAGGTGACCACACGGCGGTCGATCCGGTCCCAGGCTTCCACGCTTTCGATGAATTCGGCTACTTCTGTACCGTAGGCGCCGATGTTCTGGATCGGCGCCGCGCCGACGGTGCCTGGAATGAGAATGAGGTTTTCCAGGCCTGATAAGCCTTGGCCTAGTGCCCAGCGCACGAAGTCGTCCCAGCGCTCGCCGGCGGCCACGGCAACGCGGGCCACATCGCCGTCCTGTTCGACATGCACGCCACGCGTCTCCATCGCGAGCACCGTACCTGCGACATCGCCAGTCAGCAGCATATTGCTGCCTTCTCCCAGCACCAGCAAAGGGTTTGTGCGGATGGCCGGAAAATCGAGTAGCTCCGGCAATTTCGCGGCGTCATGGATTTCGGCCAATAGCTTGGCACGCACGTCGACGCGCAAGGTGTTGCGTGTTACCAGCGATGCGTTTTCGATCAGGGTGTAGCCGCCCATGGCGACGCGCTCAGGCGGCATGACGTTGTTCCTGACAGCGACGAATTTCATTCACGCATTCGGCGACCAAGGCCGGGCCGCGATAGATAAGTCCCGAATAGATCTGTACCAGGGATGCGCCGGCTTCCAGTTTTTCCACTGCGGCATCGCCTTCGACAATACCGCCGACACCAACGATGGGTACGCGCTCACCCAGACGCTCGCGCATCCCGCGAACCACCTCAGTGGCGCGCTTGCGCAGCGGTTTGCCGGAAAGACCGCCGGTTTCCTGGCCATGCGGATCGTCGGCTACGGAAGTGTGATCGATCGTGGTGTTGGTGCAGATGACGCCATCGACGCCGGCAGCCAGCAGCACCTCGGCAATACTGTCCAGCTCGGTTTCGGAAAGATCGGGCGCGATTTTCAGCAGCATGGGCTTGCGGGTTGCATGTTGCGAAGCGAGCCGCTCCTGCGCTTCGCGCAGCGTTTCGATGAAACGGCGCAGCGTTGCTTCTTCCTGCAGATCGCGTAAGCCCTTGGTATTGGGCGAGGAGATATTGACGGTGATGTAGCTTGCCAGCGCATACACGCGCTCCAGGCAGAACAGATAATCGTCGACGGCCTTTTCGTTGGGCGTGTCTTTGTTTTTGCCGATATTGATGCCCAGCACACCGCGATAGCTCGATGCCTGTACATTGCGCACCAGCGCGTCCACGCCCTCGTTGTTGAAGCCCATGCGATTGATGATGGCTTCATGACGCGGCAGACGAAACAGGCGAGGGCGGTCATTCCCGATTTGCGGACGAGGCGTCACCGTGCCGACTTCGATAAAGCCGAAGCCTAGCGAACCGAGCGCGTCCAAGTGTGCGGCGTTCTTGTCCAGTCCCGCTGCCAGTCCCACCGGATTGGGAAAGCGCAGGCCAAACACTTCCGTCGGCAGATCGGCGGGAGCTGTCGCTACAAAGCGCATCAGTTCGCTGCGATAGGCGACGTCCAGCCCGTACAGAGTCAGCCCATGCGCCGTCTCCGCATCGAGTGTGAATAGCAACGGACGAAGCCATGCGTACATCAAAGTACCTCGCCGACGTACACGCGGGTATCGTAGTCGAAGCTGACATGACCGTTTGTTTCGCAGGCATCGAACAATGTGCGCAAGGCTTCGATCATGGGCTCATGCTTAGGATGCCCTGGCGTGGGTGCGTAAGAAGATGACATCAGCCGGCCGCGCAATGCCTCGAAATCGAGCAACTGGCAATGATCGAATTGCGCCGTGCCATGCCAGCCCGCGCCGAACCATTCGCGCATGCGCGGCTCGTCTGCGTAGCGTTCCGCGACACTGGTGTAGTCCGTGCCATAGGTTTGCAGCAGTGCTTCGTAGCCTTCCAGAAAGCGTGTGCCAGTGAGACGGCGCGAATTCCAGTAGATAGCAGCCAAACCACCGGGACGCAGGATGCGGTGGAATTCGCGATGTGTGCTAGCCGGATCGAACCAGTGAAAAGCCTGAGCCACCGAAACAAGGTCGACACTGTCATCATCCAGCGTCGTCGCATCGGCACGCCCATCCACCGCTTGAAAGCGCGGATTGTCGCCCAGCCACGCGACGGCAGCTTCGCGCATGGCGGCATTCGGCTCCACGGCGGTCACGCTGTGACCAGCATCCAGAAACATCTTGCAGGATATGCCGGTGCCGGCTCCCACGTCGGCCACGCGCCAATCCGGCGTTACGCCTTGCGCATCTCGCAGCCATGCGAGCAGGGCGGCAGGATAGTCGGGGCGATAGCGAATGTAATCGGCAACGCGATCGCTGAAACGTTCGGTAGATTTCAAATCGTTCATGAGTGCTTATCCCGAAAGATACTGGCCGCCGTCGACGCAGAGTGTTTGTCCGGTAATCCAGGCAGCCCAGGGTGAGGCCAGAAATAATGCCGCGTGTGCCACTTCTTCAGGCTTGCCATAACGGCCGAATGGGATTTTCGTCAGCACTGCGGCGTAGCGCGTGGGATCGTCCTGCTTGACCCGGTCCCACAAACCATCTTCGAACTCGATCGAACCGGGTGCGATGGCGTTGACGCGGATACGCTGTGGCGCAAGCGCGAGTGCTTGCGAAGCGGTGTAATGGCAAAGCGCCGCCTTCATCGCGCCGTAAGCCGGCGTACCGGGTCTGGGGAGCAAACCTGCTATGGAGCTGGTGTGCAGGATGCTGGCATGCGATGAGGCAGACAGGTAAGGCAGTGCGGCGCGCGAAGCACGCACGGCTGCCATCAAATCCACGTTGAAGCCGGCCAGCCAGGGTTCGTCTTCGTCACCGAAACCGTAGCCAGTGGCGTTGTTGATAAGAATATCGATACCGCCCAGGGCTTGTGCGGCTTCAGCGATATAGCGTTCGATAGCTGCCGCATCGCTCAGGTCGCAGGATTGGTTGTGCACGGGAACATCGTAGGCCCTGGCGGCATCGGCGGTTTCGTCCAATGCGTCTTTGCCGCGAGCGCAGAGAGATACGGCAGCGCCCGAGGAAGCGAACGCGAGGACCATGCTACGGCCGATGCCTCTGCTCCCGCCTGCGATCACCACGCGATAACCGTGAAAGTCGAAGGGGGGAGACGTTGCAGAGGGCATACCGTTGTCCTTCAAACTGGGTTCGTTCGTCGCGGACCATCGCCCTCTTTAAGAGAGAGCGATGGCCAGGTCATGCATGCATTACAGATCGAACTTGATGCCTTGCGCCAGCGGCAACGCGTCCGAGTAATTGATGGTATTGGTCTGACGGCGCATGTAGACCTTCCATGCATCCGAACCGGATTCGCGACCGCCGCCGGTTTCCTTCTCGCCACCAAACGCACCGCCGATCTCGGCGCCCGAGGTGCCGATGTTGACGTTGGCGATGCCGCAATCCGAACCGGCAGCCGACAGGTATTGCTCGGCGGCTCTCAGATTCTGCGTGAATATGGACGAGGACAGGCCTTGCGGGACGCTGTTCTGCAACTCGATGGCTTCGTCGATACTCTTGAACGGCATGATGTAGAGAATCGGTGCAAACGTTTCGGTCTGCACGACGTCATCGCTGTTCTTCAATCCGGTGATGATGGTCGGCAGCACGAAGTTGCCTTTGCGATCGCTCAGTGCAGCACCGCCGGTACGCACCGTGCCGCCGTTTGCCTTGGCTTTTTCGATCGCGGCAACGTAAGCGCTAACCGCCTCCTTGCTGTTGAGCGGCCCCATCAGGGTGGTGGCGAGCGTCGGATCGCCGATCTTGCCTTCGACCTGTTTGTATGCAGCGACCAGTTTGTCGGTCACGTCACCGATGATCAACTCATGCACGAACAGGCGGCGCGTGGTGGTGCAGCGTTGACCGGCTGTGCCGACCGCACCGAAAACGATAGCCGGAATGGCCAGCTTCAGGTCGGCACTTTCGTCCACGATGATGGCGTTGTTGCCGCCCAATTCCAGCAGCGAGCGTCCCATGCGCTTGGCGACGCGTTCGCCGACCAGACGACCGACTTTGGTGGAGCCCGTGAAGCTGATCAGCGGAATGCGCTTGTCGTCGACAAAGGCCTGCGACAGTTCGGTGCCGGCATCGTTGAACAGGAAGAAAAGGTCCGGGAAGCCGCCGGCCTTCAGCGCTTCATTGCAGATCTTCATCGTGGCAATCGCCGAGAGCGGCGTCTTGGGCGACGGTTTCCAGATACAGATATCGCCGCAGATGGCAGCGAGCATGGCATTCCACGCCCACACCGCCACGGGAAAATTGAACGCGCTGATGATGCCGACCAAACCCAGCGGGTGATACTGCTCGTACATGCGATGGCCGGGACGCTCCGAATGCATGGTGGAGCCATAGAGCATGCGGCTCTGGCCCACGGCGAAATCGGCGATGTCGATCATCTCCTGCACTTCGCCGTCACCTTCCGGCTTGATCTTGCCCATTTCCAGCGCGACCAGCGAACCCAATGCATCCTTGTGCTTGCGCAAGGCTTCGCCGCATAGGCGCACTGCTTCACCGCGACGCGGGGCAGGCGTGGTGCGCCATACTTTGAAGGCTTCCTGGGCGCGCTTGACGATGATGTCGTAGTCCTCCGCGCTGGAGGCATACACCGTGCCGATCACCTCGTTGGTCGCTGGATTCATTGGCTGCAACGTGCCGGCCTGGGTGGTCTTGGACCATTCACCCTGGCCGAGATAAGTGCCCGACTGCTCGCCGGTGAGGCCGAGCGCCTTGAGGATTTCGTGGGACATGCGTACTCCTGAGCCGTGGCGCCGAAGCGCCTGAAAAAGGTAATTGCCTATTCTATCAGGCATGTCAGCCAGGCCTGCTTTCACCGGATCGCGCTTCCCTGCGATCCATGCGAAAATCGCGGCTCATCAGGGTTTCCTGCTTCGCCCCCGTAGCTCAGTTGGATAGAGCGTCCCCCTCCTAAGGGGAAGGTCGTACGTTCGAATCGTATCGGGGGCACCATTTTTTTCTCTCTTGATCGGGCCGGCGCGCGACTATCGCGGCGATCCGCGCATGAGCGCTGTCCTGACGCGCGGTTGCAGGAGTTGCGCGCTGCAGCATCCTCGGTGTCTCGCATTTCTGATCGGCGGCCACGCTTGATGCGAAGCAGGTGGGCCCTCGCGTTTGCGAAAGGCGACTGACGCTGCAAACGTCTTGCTTCATCGCGGTCATGCCGTCTTTTGCTTGCATGACGCTTCCGCACGAACGAGCCCATCGCTCTGACGGGTATATTTTCTGCGTGCCTTGCAGGGGTAGTGCTGTGCTTCGTGGGTGGATGAGCGCCCGCTTTATGCCGTTTCGTTGTCAGTCCGGCGCAAGGGAAGATGCAGGCCAACCCGTGAAACTATGCGGCAGCTGAATTTCGTGCGATCAGCCATAGTCCGGCGTCAACCCGCAACATGTTCTTTCGTTTATGGCGACTGCGAGGGTGAGGGGCACGCGATGGTGCAGGATGCTGGAGGAGACACCATTGGCAACACGAAGAAGATGACTCCGCTCGACGCATGCATGCCGCTTTCCGCAGGTGGGCGGCGCAATCCAGGCACCTAACGTCCGCTTACAAAAATCAAAGGAATTTGCCATGAATGCAAAATCGAAGTGCATGCTTGCCGGCCTTGTCATGGGTGTCGCCATGATCGCCGGTCCGGTGTTGGCGCAAACCGATGTACCCGGCCATCCGCGCGTCAACGAGGTGAACAATCGTGTGCAGAATCAGCAGAACCGCATCCAGAACGGCCTGAAGAACGGCAGCATGACGCAAGCCCAGGCGGCACGTGATGAAACGCATGATGCGAACATCGCCCGACGCGAAAGTGCAGATGAAGCCAGGCACGGCGGCCACCTTACCAAGCAGGAAAAGCACAATCTCAATCGTGCTGAAAATCGCAATAGCCGGCACATCTATAAGCAAAAGCATTGATTGGATGCGTTGACTACGCCGGTTCCGGGCCTCCCGTATTTATGCGGGAGGCCTTTCTATGTAATGCAGCCGACATCGATGTCGTTTCGAGCTATGGCGATTGCCGCCCGAGACAATCAGCGGTTCGGGGTAGCGGTCGATTCGCGTAATTGCAGCGAGTAGGGCACCTGCACCAGCAGGCCTGCGCCGCGTCCCTTGAGCAGCTCCATCAGCTGGAGCGCGGCCAGCTTTCCCATATCACGGCTTGGTTGTCTCACTGTGGTGAGCGGCGGCCACAGCTGGCTTGCCATGGGGGTGTCGTCGAATCCGCACACCGACAAATCGCGCGGCACCTTGAGCCCGCATTCGTTAGCCGCCCACATGACGCCCGCCGCCATGTCGTCATTGGCGGCGAATACGGCGGTGGGGAGTTGCGGCAATGCAAACAGGCGGCGCGCAGCCATGACGCCGGAGCCGAAGGTGAATTCGCCCTGCACGACGAGGTCGGGGTCGTAAGGAATGCCTGCCGCGGACAGCGCTTCGCGATAACCGGCCAGGCGCCAACGGCTCGCGCCGTGATTGGCGATACCTAGTACATGGGCAATGTGCCGATGACCTTGTCCGATCAAATGTTCAACCAGCGCCTTGGCTGCTTTTTCTTCGTCCATGCACACGCCAATGGCACCTTCGCGGTTGACCGGCGAAACGCTGGCGTAGGGGACTTCGCGTTCTTTCAGGCGGCGTAGCAAAGGGGCGTGATCGGTAAGCGGCGGCGCCAGGATCACGCCGTCTACATGGTGATCGGAAATCAGGGCGTCAACACGCCGGATGAAGTCCGGGCCGCGCATTCGCAGCGGGCACACCATCATGCTGTACCGATGCTCGTTGCAGGCGTCGAGCATGCCGTCCTGGATTTCAGCGAGGTAGGTGGACGCCGGGTTATCGTTATTGTCGTAGAGCATGGCGACCAGAAACGAACGACTGCCGGCGAGTCCGCGCGCCGACGGGCTAGGCCGATAGTTCATTGACTCCATCGCGGCAAGGACGCGCTGCCGCGTGGACTCCTTGACGTACGTCTCTTCGTTGAGGACACGCGACACCGTCTTGGGTGATACACCCGCAGCGCGCGCCACATCTTCCAGGCGTACCCGCATGAATTCTCCCGGCGTCATCGTATTGCTGGATGACTATGCCGTCCGCAGTGGGTTATTTACAAGACTTGTCATGTCTGACGATACGCGGTTGAGCCGTGTGTGAAGCGATAAAAAAGGCGCCCCCTATGAGGAGGCGCCATGCCGGAGCAGGCCGGGGAGTGTTTTCCTGCTCAGAACCACACGCCCAATTCAACGCCATACGTGCGGGGAGGCAGGTATTCAGACACATAGACGAAGCTGCCGTTGGCTTCCTGGAAGCGGGAAGCGTTCGTGCGGATCTTGTCGTTGCTGAGGTTCTGCACGTAACCGTTGACCCACCAGCGGTCCTGCGGCTCCGTGTAGCGCAGCGAGAAGTCACTACGCACGTAGGCTTTTTGCTGATCGCCGGGTCCCAGGTTGAATTCGCTGAGCCACTGCATGCTTTGATATTGGGTACTGATGCGCGGCGTCAAACGGCCGCCATTGGGCAGATGGAAATCGTGTTCGTAGATGGCCGTCAACGAAATATCCGGTGCATGTGGCAAATCGTTGCCGGTAATGTTCATGCAGTTGGCCAGGTTCGACTGAGGCGGGCAGGCCGGCAGGCCGGCGTAATCGTTGCTGCCGGCATAAATCAGCCTGCCGAGTGTTTTCTTCGGAATGGACGAGAACACCAGGTTGGCGCGGTCGTCGTGGTTTTGGTAGGCCAGTTCGGACTCAAAGCCGGCGACGATGGTGCTGCCCTGGACATTGGAGAAGCCCAAGCCGTGATTGCCGTCGGGATAGACGATAGGCGCGGATAGCTGGAAGTTCTTGAAGTTTTCGTAGTAGGCCGCGCTGTTCCACGTCATGTGTCCGTCGAGGAACGTGAACTTGCTGCCGATTTCGTAGTTGGTAAGTTTTTCAGGCTGGTACAGCGTGCCGCCGTCTTCCGTGCCGCCGGACTTGTAGCCGGTCGAAACGCTGGCATACACCATCGCATTGTTGCTGAACTCATAGTCGGTACGGGCCAGCCAGGTCACGTTGTTCTTGTGATAACGGGCATCGTTGTGCTGCGACACCGTAAAGCCCACGTCCTGCGGCAACTCGCCGGGCGTAATCGGCAGTTGCGGTACGTTCGGATCATAGGCCCAACCCCAGTTGATGCCGCCTTCGTTCTTTTTGGTGTCGTCGGAGAAACGTGCACCAACGGTGAAGTTCAATGCATCGGTGGCATGCCAGACTGCTTGTCCGAATACGGCTTCGGATTGCACAGTTTCCTTGGGCTGGATGAACGAACCTTGCCAGTTCACCGTGCCCAGCTCCGTGCCATTCATGATCGGAATGTCGAAGCGAATGTTGTTGTCTTCCGCAGCGTAATAAAGGCCGAGAATCCAGTCCACGGTGTTTTGGCCGGTCGATTTCAAATCGAATTCGTGGCTGTAGCTGGAGTAGTTGGAGTAGTTGGTACGGTCGTCCTGATAAACGCCGCCCGTGGTGAAACTGGTTGGAAGAATGGAGCCGACGTCCTGGTCATAGTCGCTGGCGCCGGAATAGCGGTTGTAACCCGCGATGTAGGTCAGCGCGATGCCGTCATTGATCTGCCAGTCCATGCGGCTACGCACCGTCTTGGAGGTGCGATGCAGGTAGGGGGCGGTGTCGATCAGCGCGGACCAGAAATCCTGGCCTGGCCTTGGATCTTGCATCAGGCTCAGATCCGGCGTGCCGCGATCGAGGAAATATTCGTACGAGAGATTCCACTTGAACGAATCAGTGGGCTGCCATAGAGCGCTGATACGCGCAGCCGACTGGTTCTGTGCGTTGTATTTGTTGCCGTTGGTGACATACAGCGCCTGGTTGATCGGCTGGAAATTCGCCGGATTGCCGCCACTGGCGAGATAGGCCGTTCGCTGCTGGCCTACGGAAGGCAGTTCGCTGCCCGGGTTCTGATAGTTCACATAGCCATCGTGCTGCTCGTGCGCCACCGCGATGCGCATCGCAAAGGTGCTGCTGATCGGCAGATTGATCGCCGCTTTCTCACCGGATTGGTTGTAGTTACCCAGCGACATCTGGGCATTGCCATAGAACCCGCCGTTGATGTCCGGTTTGACAGTTTCGAAGTCGACCGCGCCGGCCGTGGAGTTGCGGCCCCATAGGGTGCCCTGCGGACCACGCAGCACCTGCACGCTATCAATGTCCAGCAACAGGCTGGTAGCGGTTTCGGCGCGCGGTGCATAGACACCGTCAATGAACAAGGCGACCTCGGGGTCGGCATACTCGGTCTTGGCGCTGTCGTTGCCGATGCCGCGCAGGGTGAGTGTGGTTACGCCGTGATCGCCTTCCGTGGTGGCCTGCAGGCCCGGCACCAATTTGGTGATGTCCTCCACCGTGTTCACATGCTCTTTATCGAGCGTATCAGCAGTGATGGCAGTGACGGCAACAGGGGTTTTTTGCAGCGGCGTTTCACGCTTGGTCGCGCTGACTTGAACGGCTTCCAGGCTTTTAATTTTTTTCTTTGACGGGCCTGTGTTCGAAGCCGCGTCCTGTTGTGCGGCATTCTGGCCGGCGGCCAGTACGGGGCCCGAGGCAAGCACGGCGACGAGCGCTACGTACATGGCCGAATGGCGAAGCATCATTTCATTCCCCTCCTAATGAATTCATGTTGTCAGGTGCCCCGGTTCTGTTTCCCCGAACCTTTGGCGGCACCACGGTGGCGACAGCGCCGCTACCCTTATGACAGCGCTGTCATAAGTGGATAATAGGGTGCTTCTGGCAAAGAAGCTTGTCGCATAGCAACACGGATATCCCGGGGAGGGGAGTCGCATGGCACGTTTGCAAAGCATCTTGGTTGTGGGAGGTGGGGCCGCTGGCTGGCTGGTGGCCTGCTATCTGGCCAAGCATTTGAATGCTGCCGCGCCTGGCAGTATTCGTGTGGAATTGGTGGAGTCGCCAGGCATCGGATTGCTTGGTGTAGGCGAGGCTACGTTTCCATCGATTCGCGGAACGTTGGCCGCGATCGGACTCGATGAGCGTCAACTGTTGGTAGGAGCGAATGCCACGTTCAAGCAGGGCATTCGTTATGACCATTGGGTGCGTCCTCCCGGTAGCGCGGGGGCGCCTCGCTTCTTTCATCCTTTCAGCTTGCCGAGTCAGCGTGCCGGTTATCCAGAACTATTGCCTTACTGGCTTTTGGGAGGCGCGCCGACCGGTATGCCATGGGCGCAAGCTGTCACGATGCAGTCTCGTCTCGTTGCAGAAGGACGCGGCCCGAAGCGTTTAAGTGATCCCGCTTACCAAGGGCCAATGAATTACGCGTATCACTTCGACGCGGCACATTTTGCCGTTGTGCTCGCGGAACACGGGCAGAAGCTTGGTGTGAAGCGTCACGAAGCAACCGTCGAACGTGCAGTGATGAATGACCGCGGAGCGATCGCAGGCTTGATCACTCGCGAAGTGGGTGAGTTGACAGCGGATCTCTACGTGGACTGCACGGGCTTGCGCAGCCGCCTCATCGGCGAAGCCCTGCAGTCACCGTTTCGCAGCCGTGGCGACGTGCTGTTCGCGGATCGCGCCGTGGCGATGCAGGTGCCATACCCGAGTGCCGACACACCTATTGCATCCTGCACTATCGCCACGGCACAGGAAGCCGGCTGGATCTGGGATATCGGGCTGCAACAGCGGCGCGGCGTGGGCTATGTGTATTCATCGCGGCACTCGAATGCCACGCGCGCCGAAGATGTGATCCGTCATCACCTGGGTGCAGCGGCCGATGGGCTGGAACCCTTGCACATCACGTTTGAAACCGGCTACCGGCCAGAGCACTGGCGCGCAAACTGCGTAGGCATAGGGTTGGCTGCCGGTTTTGTGGAGCCGCTGGAATCGACCGGCATCGCGCTGGTGGAATTAGGTACTTATCTGCTTGCCCATCTGCTGCCAGTGCAGGGCGATGACATGGAGCGTGCAGCCAGGCAGTTCAACGCCATGATGTGCGCCCGCTACGAGCGGGTGCTCGATTTCATCAAGATGCACTACTGCCTTTCCCAGCGGCGAGATTCGACATTCTGGATGGATAACACCGACGCGGCGAGCATCCCGGAAACTTTGCGTGATCGTTTGGCGGCATGGCGCCATCGTCCGCCGCACCGGTTGGATTTCGTGACCGATCTGGAAATGTTTCTTCCCGCGAGTTGGCAATACGTGCTTTACGGGATGGAGTTTCAAACCGATCTGGAGCCCATGCGCATGGCTTATCCGCGCATGGCCGAAGCGCAGCAGGAGTTTGCCGCTATCCAGCAGGTTTCCGGACGCGCTTTGAATGACTTGCCACTGCACCGCACCTTGGTGGAGCAGATGTGCCAGGCTTATCTGCAGCAAGGCGGCGCGGTGCATGAAGCCCGCCTTACCTGAGCCTTGATGATCAATCGCGGTCCTCGTTGCAGTCTGATGCAGCGAGGACCGCGTTGTGCATTAAGGGCCAGCGCAATCCACGCTGCGATCCGAATTGGAGGCGAGCATCACGGCGGCGATCGAGAGCGTCGTGCCGGGGGTGCCCCGCAAGATGAATGGGCGATCGACATGATGCATGTCCGCGCCGTGGCGCTGGAAACACTTCAGGGGCACGCCCAGGCGAACCCATTGCCCTTGAGGTTCGGACTTGAGCGCATCGTCCAGAGAAACCTCGGCATCACAGTGTTGCCCGCAGCCGAGTCCCAGTGATAGGCCTTTGGGAACAGGTGCATCGACGCGCAGTGTGGTCACTACCTGTATATCGCCATTGGCCTGGCGTGACAGGTCCTGAGCATTCGCCGTAACCAGCATGATCTGGGCAGAGTGCTTGCCAGTCCATGTAAAACGTCGCGCGTCTTCTTGCACCTGATGATCCACCGCATGCACACGTACATCGCCTTCCAGGCTGCTTGCCGGCATGGCGATAACCGGTTTGGTTTTACCCGCCGTATCCTGCAACACCAGCGCATAGCCGGACGCCGGTTTGCCGCGCAGGAAATAAGTGCCGCTTTGAATTTTCTCCAAACGGATGCCCGGATCTTCGGAAAGCTGAGGCAGATCGCCGTTATCACGATAATTCAGGCCGTAACCGTAGGCGAATTGAGGATTGGCGGCGGTCTGACTGGTCTGCGCCGCGTTACGCGGCCAGTTGTAAGCGAGTTTTCCGTGGAAATCGTATGAGATGCTGCCATCGCGTTTGCGCAGGAGTACGTCGGCGATGCCACCACCTTCCGATCCTGGCAGCCACGCAGCCACAAACGCGTTGGATGCGTTGATCTCGGGATTCACCCATAGCGCACGTCCCGACAAAAACACCGCGACGACGGGAATTCCTTCGCTACGCAGGCGACGCAGCAACTGAAGATCAGAATTGTTGCCTGGCTTGTAGGCAAGATTCGGGCGATCGCCTTGGAATTCGGCATAAGGATCTTCACCGAAGACGACGATGGCGACATCTGGCTTGTGCGTATACGAACCATCTGTCGATAGCGTGGCAGTACCCCCCGCAGCGTCGACTTGCTCCTTGATCCCGCTCCAGATGGATTGGCCGTGCGGAAAATTAGCATTGGTGGTTCCTGTGCCTTGCCAGGTCAGGGTCCATCCGCCGCACTGTTTGGGAATGTTGTCCGCACCGTCGCCAGCCACCAGGATGTTTTCGTGCGGATTGAGCGGCAGCAGGTGATGCTCGTTTTTAAGCAGCACCAGCGATTCACGCACCGCCTGTCGCGCCAGCGCACGATGAGCCGGACTCCCCAGTAGATCGAATTTGCCGCCCAGTGGCTGAGTGGAAGGGGCTCCCATCTTGAACAACCCCAAGCGCAGTTTTACTCGCAGAATGCGGCTGACGGCATCATTCAGGCGGGCCATGGGGATGGTGCCATCGCGCACCTCGGCGAGAGTGTGCTGGTAAAGCCCGCGCCAACTGTCTGGAGCCATCAACATGTCCAGCCCGGCATTGATCGCCTTGGGGCAGTCTTCATTGGTGCAGCCCTTGACCTGGCCGTGTGCGTTCCAATCGCTGACGACAAAACCGTCGAAATGCATGCGTCCTTTCAATACATCCGTGATCAGCGCCTTGTTGGCGCTCATCTTCACGCCGTTCCAACTCGAAAAGGATGTCATTACGGTTTGCACGCCGGCATCGATGGCAGGGGGATAGCCTGCGTCGTGCACCTCGCGCAGCGTTGCCTCACTGATCTGGGCATCACCTTGGTCGACGCCGTCATGAGTTGCTCCGTCGCCCAAGAAATGCTTGGCGCTGGCGATGACGTGATAAGCGTCGAGAAAGGCACGGGTCCCCGCTTTTCCCTGCAATCCCTCCACCGCTGCCGTAGCGTATTGCGCCACCAGCTTGGGATTGGATGAGTAGCCTTCGTAACTGCGCCCCCAGCGCAGGTCCTGGGGAACGGCAAGCGTGGGCGCAAACGTCCATGGAATACCGGTGGCGCGCGCTTCCTGCGCCGTGGCGGCGCCGATTTCACGCACCAGTTCCGGATCGTGCGTTGCACCCAGTGCGACGTTCTGCGGAAAGATCGTGGCGCCCAGCACATCGTTGTTGCCATGCACGGCATCGATGCCAAAGAGCACCGGGATGGCAGGACGTCCCTTCGGTACGTTCATGGAGGCGCGATAGAAGGCGTCGGCCAGTGCAAGCCATTGCTCCGGTGCAGCCAGCCGGCCACCGCCCGGCTTGGAGTTTCCGCCTGCGAGGATCGACCCCAAGTGGTACTTGCGGACATCTTCGGGCGTCACGCTACCAATGTCGGCCTGGATGATCTGCCCGACTTTTTCTTCGGGCGTCATGGTCGCCAGCAGCGATCGAATGTGCGCCTCCAATGACGGATCGGGGGGCAGGGGGGAGTGGGCTTCCGGCCAGGTGTTGGGGTGTACCGCCGTACCGGCGTGATCTTGATCTGAGGCAGATGTGGCGCCAGCAAGGGCGGCAAAGAGAAGAACACCGGCACCTAGGCGAGACAAGCTGACTCCTCGGGCGTTTGGCATGCGCAGTCCTTTCTATGAGTCGCCGACACGACGGGACCCGGAAGAGGGGTGGGTTTTCGCCAAGTATTCTTAGGATATGACAGCGCTGTCAATCTGCAGTGCGGAGCAAGACGTCATGATGGCGGGACGCCCTGCGGGACGATGCGGGGCGTGGCAAGGGGAAAACGCCCGGCTCCCGTCAGCAAGACCGGCAAAAAAAAAGAGTGGCGGGTGATCGCCACTCTTCGACTTTTGCAAACGAACCGGAAAGGGCGTCAGTGGGCGTCTGAAACGACGCTGACACCTTCCTGCACCTGTACGCGATTGCCCGGATCGTGATCCATGCGCGTCGTGCGGGTCACGCCGTTGTACACATATTGCACATCGTAGCCGACAATCCGATCGGTCGTTTCGTTGACTGTCTTGCACTCGTGTTCAGTCGTGGAAACGACTTGGTCATGCTGATGCGCGGCTTCAATGCGATTGCCTACGTATCCGCCACCGACGGCGCCTGCAACGGTTGCCAAGGTGTTGCCCTTGCCGTGGCCGACTATGTGCCCCAGCAAACCGCCTGCCACGGCACCGATAGCGGTTCCTGCGATGCGATGCTGATCTTTCGGCGGCTCGGTGTGATTGACCACCACATCCTGGCAAACCTGCCTTGGATGATTTACCGATTGATGAACCGGCGTAACGCTAACGACCTGCGCGTACTGCGGCCCTGCATTCTGGGCGGGTGCAGCGGCCGGTTGCGGTGACGAGGCGGCGGCATCCACAGCAGGATCGGTCGCACTCGCCTGGTGGCTGCATCCCGTCAGTCCGGCGACAGCTGCCGCCATACTGGTCATGCAAAGCGTTTTGACTATTAACTTGCTCATTTTTGAATCCCCCATCGAGTCACGAAACAAAGGCCTTACCCCTGCTTTCCCTAAAGAAAATATTGAATGTCGTTCCACCTGAACGCAACCTTCACGAGTCATTGGCAACGGCTGAATAGGATCACGCGGACGCGGCTTCGCGATGAAAGAGACTGCTGAGATCATCGCGTTCAACGGCCTATTATGCCTTTGATGACGATCTGTGGCCGAATCAGCGTTGCAGATATGCATACTGGGCCACATTAGTCGGTGGTCTCTGCCCGATGATCACATCAGCGCCGTTAACCTGCCGATGTCCTTCGAGCAGGAGCCGAGCATGTCCATAACGACCACGCGTGTATACCGGGGAATCGAGTATTCCTATCGCTGCTTTCCAAAAGCAGACAAGCAAGATGGTCAGTACCAAGTCTTCATTCGCTTACCCGAACAGGACTGGCACGACACCATGGCCAATGCCGCGCCCGGCGACGTGGAAAAGCGTTGCCGCGAGGCTATCGATCGGCACTATGAAACGTCCGGCCCTTAGTTGTCTGCCGGATGGGTGCATGCCATCTTGAAGCACAAACTTGTCATGGCGGGGAGGGAAGCTATGCCACGGGATACATCGCAGAACGACGCTTCGATCATCCAGGATGCATACGCGGAAAGATTGAAAGGCCTGGTGGACACTTTCTTTCTTGGTGTGGTTCAAGCTCCCGATAAGTCCGAGCAAGCCAAAGAAGCATTCGTTCGAGGTGTCTTGTTGGCGCGTGCCGTTCGCGACGCAGCCATCAAGGCGTTACCTGATGAAGGCATCCCTCCACCCAAGCCATTTGACACGCTAGCCTGATAAGTGGCGTGACTGTGACTTCATCCGAGCGTGCCTGCTGGTTGTGCAATGCTCGCTCGCGGCATCGCAGGCGAATGTGATTACGAAACGGTGCGGCGGCATTCGTAGGGATAACTAAGCCTGTGATAAGCACGTCCTAAGCTTCACCTAAGAAACCCGTTGCGTGGCATAACCAGGGATGACTCACGTCGCAGTTGTGCATGCAAGGCTTGAAAACTTCAGTACGCATTAAGCGTTTTAAGTCGAGCATCGAAACCGAATCAACGGAGGTGTGTCATGACCAAACGCATAGCAAGCAAAAAGGTGTTGATCGGTTTGGCTGTTGCGGCGCTAGCCGCTGCACCACTCGCCGCATCGGCGCACGATGGTTGGGGTCATGGCGGCGACTGGCATCATCATGGATGGGATCGCGGTGGCTGGCATCATGATGGAGGGTACCGTGGCGGTTATTGGCGTAATGGGCATTGGATAGCCGGTGCGGTCATAGCCGGTGCCGTAGCGGGCCTTGTCGATGGCGCGGTGGCACCAGCACCCGCCTACTATGCACCGCCTCCGACGGTGGTTTACACCCAGCCCACGGTGATCTATCAAAGCGCACCTGTCGTAACGCGAACAGTAGTTTACGGTTCGCCATATGGTTACTAGCACGTCACGATAGCCAAGCAGCGACAAAAAGCCCGGCATTGCCGGGCTTTTTGTGTGCGTGTCATCCGTGTAGTAGGGCTGGCGGGTGGTGATCGCCGAACATCTTACCGGTGCTGACCGTGACGGATGGCCTGCTGTCAGGCGCTATCGTCTGTGCTCAAGCGGAGTGCCTCTAGCCGATCGCAGCCCGGCGATACTAGGCAAGCTGCAACAGATAGATGTCGACCCTTTCCTCCCGGTCACGAACGGCTACTTTCGATAAGTGGATGAAAGGCAGGTAGAGTCGTACATCAGCTACTGGTGGCACAGTCTGACCTAAATGCGCAGCCCATTATCTTTGGTACCCGTACAGAAACCGGCTTTAGCTACCAACAACTTCGAGTCGATGTTCTCGGACCGGCTATCACCATCATCGAATTTCGGAACCTATCCTCGCTGATCGACAGCCGTGCAATGGAAGAGATGCACCGACTCGCTCGCGAGACGTTACCGCTAAAAACCGCGACTGTTTATCGTATCGGCGCTGAATGATCCGGATGCTAGCTGCTTATGCCCAGGCACCACATCGTATCAATGGTCTTGATAGGTAGGTGTACTGCGGGCCGCTGAGCAAACTGCCTAAATCATTCGAATGCGGGTTGCCAGAAGAGCGATCGAACATACCCAATTCGATCGGCCATTGATCCGACTAGACTTCCGTTTTCCCTGCAATATCAAGAGCATCTTCTACTTCGATACCAATGGATCGCACCGTGTTTTCGAGCATTGGTATGTCCAAGGAGCAGTTGCCTGGCACGCCGGTTCTTGGTGTGTCGGTATGTCAAAATAAGGGTTTGATCTCGTGTAGCATTAAGGTGGAAGAGGTGGCGCAAAGGGAAGCTAAACATCTGGTGCATATTGCCGGATCAAGGCGCTGGTGAAGCATTGGGCTTCAGGGGGGCGATTGAATACTATCGAAATATTGAGATATGCCATGCTTGCCGTTACCTTGGCGAACGGAATCGCGCTCTTATTTCTTCAATTAAGAGCTTTCCGCGAGCATCATCATTACAGCTTCCGTCTTCTGGCGCTGGCTACAATCGTGGCGCTGCTTTCAATCGGTGTGTTGTTCGTTCCCCGCCTTGTTTCGAAGGTAAGCGATTTGTCTGCATTGATCGCCAGCGCGTTGCTTTACGGCTTATACGCGGTGCTTGGCATCTGGGGCACTGCATCATTATTCCGTTCTTACGGCGCGCTTCGGCAACGCGCCTAACTCGTTCAAGGCGCAAGCCCCGGGCGCCGCTTAACATAAGGCGTTAGGCATCAAAATGAGAGATCCCAAAAGGATTGATTCTGTACTTCAGATGCTCCGCACCGTCTGGGAGCAGCAGCCCGACTTGAGGCTTGGTCAGCTCTTGGTCGTTGCGGCTCGTCCGAAAGAGCCTTGTCCAGAAGTCTTCTACATGGAAGATGAAGTCTTTATACGTGAGTTGCTCCGCTATCGACAGGCGTTGACATCCGGAGCCATTTCGCCCGATACCTAACAGATCATCCAAGCGGACGCGCGTTCCGCATCGCTTAACTCAGGCGTTAGACAACATGTTCAAGTTCCGCGCATTCATGTTGGCTATCGTGGCGCTTACTGGTTGCAGCGGCGTGACGATGAGGCATCGCTCAATAAACCTGATTTCGTTCACCGAAACCGACGGTGTAGGGCATCAGGTTCGGCAACTGTCTTTCATTCTCACGAACGAGCCGGCGGAAACCTGTATCTCTGGAGATTGGAAGAAGGCCAAAGTCGTCAACGACATCGGTGCTTACACAAAAAAGCCCGCGTATAAGCTGGAAAATGGACAGCTTGAGGTTCTACTGATCAACCAAATGTGCGACGCCTACGACTCTTATGTCGGTGAACTTTCCAATGGGCAGTTTCACGGCGACCACGTTGCTTATGGCTTGAGTTTCGACAAGACTCTTGGCAACGTGTCGGGCACGTATGCAGGTAACTAGCATGTTGCCTGACTACTCGTCCGATCGGACGCGTGTACGCGCGTCGCTCAACGCCGGCATTAGGTAGTACGGAGCTAGACCAATGAGGTGGCTACCGATTCTATTGTTGGCGCTTATCCCCGCTGCTCATGCGAGCGAGCCTTATAGTTTCTTGCCGGCAGATCTCAAATCTGCTGCGGGCGTATACGCACACGCCGCTGGCCTTTTGCCGCTAACGCCAACGGCAGATTTTGAACTCCGCATCTGGACCCGTGACTACATGTCTGGATCGGTCACAGGAGTCGTCGTATTCAACGGCACCCGGCGCTCATTTGAAAGTGTCTCCATTTATAAGCAAGGAAGGATAGTCGTGAAAGCGGCCCATTTAGGCCCTGAGAGACCAATACGCAATTTGAATCAACTAAAAAGACTGATTGAAGGATTGGGGGCTTACGACGGAACCGCCGTATCGTGTGGTGTCATGGATGGCGGATCAGATCTGGTAGACGCAGTTGTGCAAGGTCATGCAATTACGGTCAAAGTCGATAACCCAGAATTTTGTACCGACAACGCGTCCCAAATTGTTGTAAAACTTCTTAGCAAGCTTCGAGATTGAAACTGGGCGAAGTTTAGCCTAACCACTTATTCAAGCGGACGGCTTCGCCGCCGCTCAACTCCAGCGTTAAATTTCTCGGGAATGGCTGCTTTGCGGCATGCATTTGCATTAGGCGACTGGCCATTGTTTGCCGAACAACGACCATGCCTCGTGTCGCTATCCGTCTTCGATTTGATCCGATCAGACTTCCGTCTGCTCTGCAATTATCTCGAATGGTCAATGTTCGACCCTGAGGTCTCGTCCGGCGTCTTGATCTGGTTGCCACAAAGCCACCGGTCGGAACTTTGCCCGTGCTAGGCATGCGTCGTTTGAGTTCGGAGCGCCAGGGGAGCTACGTGCGATTGGCGTCATTGGAGCCATCCGCTTGTAAATCACCCATGCGCGGTTTACAGTGAACCATATGGTTCACTATCAAGCTCGCCTCGACACAACGTTCGCCGCGCTCTCCGATGTCACCCGACGCGGCGTGCTGGAGCAGCTCGGCGGTTCAAACGCTTCAATTACCGACCTTGCCCAAAGGTTTCACATGACCCTCACGGGCATGAAGAAACACGTCAGCATCTTGGAGCAGGCGGGGCTCGTGACCACGGAGAAGGTCGGGCGCGCACGAATCTGCAAGCTCGGACTGCGCCGGCTGGAAGAAGAGGCCGCCTGGATCGAGCGGCATCGCCAACTTTGGAGCGCACGCTTCGATGCGCTGGACGAAATCGTCGAACACTTGAATAGCAAGGAGAAGGCAGATGCTCGAAAGAAACGAAAGTAATGCCGCCGCCACGAATCGCACCAACGTGGAACGCAAGTCCGATCGCGAACTCATGGTGACACGAACATTCAATGCCCCCGCGCACATCGTCTTCGAAGCGTGGAGCAAACCCGAATTGTTCCAGCGTTGGTGGGTGCCGAAGTCGGTGGGCATGACACTGGTCTCGTGCGACATGGATGTGCGCACCGGGGGCATGTATCGCCTCGTGTTCAGCCATCCGGCCTTCGATCAACCGATGGCGTTCTTTGGCACGTACCGCGAAGTGACACCGAACAAACGCATCGTCTGGATGAATGAGGAAAGCGACGAGGGCGCCGTGACCACCGTGACGTTCGAAGAAAATGACGGCAAGACGCGAGTCACCTTCCACGAACTCTATCCCACCACAGCGGCCCTCGAAGAAGCCCTCGCCGGTTCGGCAGAAGGCTTGCCCGAACAGTTCGCGCAGCTGGATGAGTTGCTCGCAGGCCGGTCGTGACCACCTCGCGGCCACCGGTGTATGGAAGGGGCGGCGACGAAATACACGATCGCCGCTGCGCAGGCCCGTTCGGCGCCATGTGAGGACGATATGCTCAGACGCGATTTCCTGAAGACTGCCATAGCCACCACAGTGCTGACTGCGGTCCTTCCTGTTCAAGCCAAGCAGAGTCTCACCATGCCGAACGAGCATTTTGCCGACGTCAATGGCCAGCATCTCTTTTACAGCGTGCATGGCGCCGGCAAGCCGCTCATTCTTCTCCACGGTGGCATCGACCCAGATAGCTTCGGGAGCAATCTGGCCAAACTGGCCAAGGGGCGGCAGGTGATCGCCGTCCATCTCCAGGCACATGGGCGCACGCCAGACACGCACAGGCCACTGCACTGTGAAACGATGGGCGACGACATGGCCGCGCTGATCGGCCATCTGAACCTCGGCAAGGCCGATGTCATGGGCTACTCGCTGGGCGCCAGCGTCGCGCTGCAGACCGCTATCCGCCATCCGAGCGTAGTCGACCGACTCGTACTCGTGTCCGCGGCGATGAGGCAGGACGGCTTTTATCCAGAGGTCGTGGCGGCCTTCAAACAGTTGGAGGCCAACGCTGCCACGCTCGGCCCTAGCGTCAAGGCATCACCGTTAGGGAGGACCTATCCCGATGTGGATTGGACCAACCTTTTCAGGAAGGTCGGTGACCTGACCAAACGTCCCTTCGACTGGAGCGCCGACGTCGCCACGCTTCACACACGCACACTGCTGATGTTTGCCGACGCTGACGCCATCCGGCCCGAACACATGGTCGAGTTCTGGAAAGCGTTGGGTGGCGGCCAGCGCGATGCCGGGATCGACGGTTCTCTGCGGCCCGCAAATCAGCTCGCCATCGTGCCGAACACCACCCACTACACGATCCCCATCGATCCGCTGCTGCCGGAGATTGTCGAACGCTTCCTCGGATCTGCATGGAAGGCAGTAGGTTAGAGGCCCGCGAAGCGCTCACGCAGCTATCAGCGCGCGGGAAAGTCGCGCGTGTCCTTTGTGTTTTGAACAACCGGACACGCCAGCGCAGACGCGTGAGGGTTTATGGGTGAGGAGGGTTGTGATGTGCAGTGCCTGGCGTGGCGGAAGGCATCATCCGGCTTCGAGCAATTTTTCTCGGCGGATTTAGCGTTGGCTTTGTAGTTCGGTAATGTCAGATATTGGCCGACGCCGCACCCTGGAGACATCGGCAGGCTGTCAACATCAGCGCCGTGTTCAGGCATCACCAGCATCCGTGCACAGGCAGAAGTCGCGTCTATGTCGCTGCAACACAACTGGGGCAAAGTCTCAAACTTGCATCGCATCGGCAAAACGCGCTGGACAAACCACGGTGCTTTCCGCGATGGTTTGCAGGTCGGGCGTGCTCATCGCACAACAGATGGCACAGCACGCCCGACCTTGGAAGTGAGAGCGCGGGCCGTATGAGGTACGAACTCATCCGACCCGCTGACCATAACAACTTACTCGAGGAAGTTATCATGGCTAAGCCGAATGATACGGCACGCACAGGGTTCTGTGTTCACCCCCTGCCGATCTTCATCCCTCTCACCGCCACGCTGCTTGCGTGGTGTCAGGCGATAAGGGGCACGTAGTCCAAAAGGGCTTACCACCTTTTTAGATAATGCAGCGGGGCGTTCGCCCTGTGTCCCGTCACGCCGCGTGCAATGCGCGGCGTGATTTAAAGACATGGAATCATGCTATGCAAAACAAACATCATCCCTTGCTGGATTCACACCCTTACCAGCTGAGTGAAGACGGCCATATCAAGCTGCAGGAAATCCGCGATCAGCTTTTCTTTCTCGCCGCACTCGCTTATCCGCACAACGAGCCGGAAGATGGGGTCCTGCTCGAAGTCAGCCGGTCAGCATTAGGCGAAAGCTTCGAACGCTTTGCGGGCCAAATTAACGAGGTATTGCATCATGCCGTGACGCGGCCTCGCCTGGAGTTTGTCTAAAAGAGCACGGTGTAAACAGGTATGCGGTGAACATGGAAATCGAACCTACGCGTTACGGATACGTGGGGTTCGACTAAAAATAAAGATGTTTACTGCAGCTTGAGAAAATATCGGGAAAATCCACCGCAGCGACGGCCTCACCGGAGCAGTGCGATGGATCGTCCCTAAGCATCGGCGCTTCCACTCCAGGCCTTTGCAAAACTAACGAGTCATCACTCGCCCGTCATGCGGATGCGCTACTACAACGTCCAGCACGATCAGGCGATGGAAACGGGAAGGGCCTTGCCGCGCTAACGCGCGCGCGTGGACGCCGATCGAACGAGATGACCTATCCCGAGCGGTAGCTTTGCGTCAATCGCTTCGACTGATCGCGAAATGGCTTCATCGCGCTTCCTCAATGATTCCCCGTTTGGCTTCAGTCAGAGCAACTCAAGTCGAGCTGCGCTGAACAAGGCCACGCGAGCGCCATTGTCCCACCAGTTGTTATCCATCTCTTGATATCGGGCAATCTTCATGTCGTCTATGAGAACTGCCAGGTCGTAGGGCGCATACGGATGAGCAGCGTTGCTGTCGCCACCGGTATAGGCCCACTCGACCGCTTCAGCAATGTTCAAATAACGACCGGCGATGGCGACATCTTCCGCACCCAATGAAGGAAGGTGGAGCGTGATGGCTTTTTTTGCATGCGCGGCGATCTTCAATACGGCCTCGCGACGGAATGCAAAGTCGTCTTCGAAAACCTCTTTGAAGGCATCAGAGCCAATAGGGTGCGCCAAAGCCTTCTGCAGATCCCTCAGGCCATTGGCACCGACACGAGCCGCTTCACCGGCCCCATCGAGATCCTTCTGGATACGCGCGACCTTCGGCAACTTGCCGGCGTGCGGCGTCAGGATCATGCAAAAATAACCGCCGACCAAGTAATGCGCATACTCCTGAGATTGGCCTGGCTTGATGCCGCGGAGAAACGAATCAGCAGTGCCTCGGAACGCCCACTCCTGCGCATGGTCGAACACGCGCTCAAGCATGGGCGACATCCAGGCGGGAAGGCCAAGCGTGGCTTCAAACTCCTCCGGGGCGTAGCGCCCAACTATCGCAGCGGTCGGACCGCGCTCACGATCGCCTTGAACAAAGAAGCCCTCGCGGGCCTTCCTCGCAATCGTTGCCAGCATCTCATCCTTGAGAGATTGCTTGCCGTGGAAGGAGATGTATTTCGTCATGGCAGTTCATGTCCTTGCTGGATGATTGAATGAACGAACAACCCAGCAAGTCCCGCGCCACCCTGCTTGGCCAGATAGGGATGATGGGAATGTTTCTATTGACGAATAAACCCGCCCAGCCGGCTCCTTGACTCCGCGCAGGTTGCGGTTATCTCACGCGAACCAGTCGCCTGGCTTCGGGTGGTGAGGCACATGGTCCTGGAGTCAGCGTCGAACTATTGGCGTCGATGGGTCGACTTTCCGACAGTCTTCCGGCAAAAGCTAAAAGGCTTAAGGAGCCTCTGAACAAATCGAAATGGACAGCCAAACATCTTTCGCCGCACTGAATCCGGGAAATCGAATGCGCTCTTGTGGGACAAGCTTCCCGAAGGTGCCGCCGTTCTTTACGCAACCACAGGCGTCATGGCCATCAGCTGGCGCCTGACCATCCACAGGTTCGACAGCGCAAACAGCGTCTTGATCTGCGCTGTGTTCTTCGCCAGCCCCTTGT